>JANQIP010000093.1 GCA_028282095.1 Xanthobacteraceae bacterium
AATGCTTCAGAGCGAGTTCGACTGACGCAATTCGCTCTGATTATTGTTTGTCGGTCGCATTTTCTGCGGCGAACCGGTTCCCACTTCGCCGGAAAATGCTTTATGGTCCTTTTCGCAATGCGAGACGTGAGGGGCCATGACCCGTATACGTTTTGATTTCGGAGCGGTTTCGCTCGACGCCTCTCTTCTCGACACGCCGACCGCTTCGGCGATCACGGCGGCACTTCCCATCACGTCATCCGTCCTGACATGGGGCGAGGAGGTCTATTTCGAGGTGCCCGTGCGTACGGAACGGGAGCAGGGCGCGCGTGCCATCGTCACCCCCGGCGAAATCGCCTACTGGCCGGACGGGCCGGCGATCGCGATCGGCTTCGGCCGCACGCCGATCTCCAAAGGCGGCGAGACCCGCCTCGCGGCACCCTGCAATGTGTTCGCGCAGGCGGCGAGCGATGTGAAAGCACTTGCCGGTATCGCGGCGGGCACCAGAGTCACTGTCACGCGGCTCGATTAGCGCGTGATCGCTGTTGGCTTGAAGCAATCGCGCCTTGGCGGGGACTTGTTGATCCGTTCGTCCCCGCGAAAGCGGGGACCCAGGTTGCCTTAACAAGGCTAGCGAGATTCCCGCTTTCGCGGGAATGAACGGAATCTGGCGCGCGATTGCTTGAGATTGAGTCGAGTGCGGTTTCCTTGTCTTTGTTTTGTCGCATGATCTTGTCCAAACAGTTCGCCAGATTTTCGGATCATGCTGTGGCGCCGCGTCGATCTCAGTCTGCGGCGCTCAGGTCGGTCGATCTCAGTCTGCGGCGCTCAGGTCGAACGGTGCAAAGCTGCGCTCGCTGCAACGATCCGTTCCGACCGCGAAACGGGTCTCGACGACTTCCTCCTTCCGTATGAAGAACGCATAGTAATAAGTCACCGCCTTCGGGTTGAACTTGACGCAGACGAGCCATGCGGGGCCGCCGAGATGCTCGGCCCAGCGCGGCTCGGAAATCTCCATATGGGCAAAGTCGCGCTGTTGCTTGAAGTCCTTCAGAGCGCTGGCAACCAGCCGGTGATAGGGCGGCACCGGTTCCGGAGTAAGCATGAGCGCGCGCTCGAACGCATCCTCGAATATCGGGCTGCTCAGGCCGCACGCCGTCAGCGATGGCGCGACCCCCAAAATGCCGAGGACGGTGACCCACCTGCGAAACCGCTGCAATCTCGGTTGATCCGGCGGCTGCACGCGGCAGCCGGACCTCGTACTCAATTCGTTCGTCACACTTGCCGACCCACGGCGGAACGGCTGATCAACATACGATAGTTGCGGCTTTTTTTGGTTGGTCCTGCGCCGTCGGCCATCTCACCCGCGCATCAGCGTGGTCACATGAACCGCGACTGAGCGCCCAAGGCCCTGCAGGTCATAGCCGCCTTCCAGCAACGAGACGACGCGCCCATTGGCGGTCTCGTCAGCAACATCCATGAGCTTGCGGGTCACCCAGGCGTAGTCGGCCTCCAGAAGATTGATGTTGGCGAGCGGGTCGCGCATGTGAGCGTCGAAACCGGCGGAGATCACGACCAGGTCGGGACGGAAATCGCGCAGCCGCGGCAGGACGCGGGTCTCGACCGCCTCGTGGAACTCCTCGCCGCCATCGCCGGCGCGCAGCGGCGCGTTGACGATCGTATCGTGGTCGCCGCGTTCCGACACCGAGCCGGTGCCGGGATAGAGCGGCATTTCATGGGTGGAGCAATACATCAGTGTCGGGTCGGACCAGAAAATCTCCTGAGTCCCGTTGCCGTGATGGACGTCGAAATCGATCACGGCGACCCGCTCGGCCCCATATTCGCTCTGCGCGTGGCGCGCGGCGATCGCCGCATTGTTGAAGAAGCAAAAGCCCATCGGCGCCGCGGTTTCGGCATGATGGCCGGGCGGACGCATGGCACAGAAGGCATTGGCCACCCGGCCGGTCATCACCTCGTCGACCGCCATCACCGCGCCGCCGGCAGAGCGCAGCGCCGCCTCGAAGGTGCCGGGCGACATCGAGGTGTCGGCGTCGAGCCGTACGAGGCCTTCGCGCGGGTTCGCCTCGCGGATCGCCTCGATATACGCCATCGGGTGGCACAGCGCGATACGATGAAACGCGGCGACCGGCGCCTGTTCACGCGCCAGCGTCTGGAACGATTCATGCTCCAGCACCTGTTCGATGACGCGCAGCCGGTCCGGCCGCTCCGGATGGCCGAGCGGCGGAATGTGTTCGAGGCCGGCGGCGTGGGTGATGTACAGGGTTGTCATTGGAGCAATCGGCACTTCCTAGAGCGTCTTCAGGCGAAGTGGAAGCCGGTTCGCCATGAAGAACGCGACCAACACAGAACGGACAGAAGCGAATTCTGATTTCACTCTCAAGCAGACTTCGCCGTGGAGCGCGATTGCGTCACGTTGAACCAATCGCGCCCTGTTTCTCATTGTTCTCTCGCATGTTCGTAGCCGAAAAGTCTGCAACTTTCCGGCATCATGCTCGAAACGCATCTGATCGACCGAACCTACGGCAAGGCGGCAAGCACGCCTACCGGAAATCTCAAAAAAAGGTCCTCTTTTTCGAGCGGCTGAGCAGATAACTTGAAGCATTTGGCGATCGCGGGAAGCTCGCTCCAGCAGAACCGCTCGCAGAGCAGGCAAAAGCGATCGCACTCGAAAGTGTTCGCTCTCCAGAGCATGATCCCGAAAAGTTGGCTGACTTTTCGGACTAGATCATGCGACCAAACAAAGAGAAAGGAGCGCGATTGAGTCAACCTGAATCCATCGCGCTCTAGACGGCGTCCAGATTTACGCCGGCGGGAGGTGGCGGGTCATCGGGAACGAAGAAGTCACCCTGCAGCGGTACGGCCGGGTCGACGCGGTAGTGCTCGAAATCACTGATGCCCTCGCCGGCAAGGAAGCTGTCGTCGATCAGGAAGTTTCCGGTGAAGGCGCGCGCGTCTTTCTGGAAAATCCGGCAGGCCGCCTCGGCCATGATCGCGGGCCGGCGCGAGCGCCGCATCATCTCCTTGCCCCCGAGCAGGTTTTCGATGGCGGCGGTCGCGATGGTGGTGCGCGGCCACAGCGTATTGACGGCGATGCCCGTCTCGCGCAGCTCGCCGGCAAGCCCGAGCGCGACCAGACTCATCCCGAACTTGGCGATCGAATAGGCCGTGTGCGGCGCGAACCACTTCTCCTTCATGTCGAGCGGCGGGGCGATCATCAGGATATGCGGATTTGCCGCTCGGGCGAGATGGGGGATCGCGTATTTCGACACCATGAAGGTGGCGCGCGTGTTGACCGCGTGCATCAGGTCGAAACGGCGCATCTCGGTGTCGGCGGCGGGGGTGAGGCTGATTGCGCTCGCATTATTGACCACGACATCGAGCCCGCCGAACCGGCTGACCGCCTGCTCAATCGCCCCTTTGACCTGAGACTCCTCGCGCACGTCGCAGGCAAGCGGCAATGCGCGTCCGCCCGCCGCCTCGATCTCCGCGGCCGCCGTATGGATCGTCCCGCCCAGCTTGGGATGCGGGGTGACCGTCTTGGCGGCGATCGCGACATTGGCGCCGGCGCGCGCCGCCTCAAGTGCGATCGCAAGCCCGATGCCGCGGGAGGCGCCGGTGACGAACAAGGTCTTGCCGGCGAGCCCAGCCGCGGGCCTGGCTGCGAGCGTCATGATGCGATCACGGTATCGGCGGCCACCACGCCGCCGGAGGCGTCGACGATCGCCTTTTCCAGCGCGGGCGCCTGCACGGCGAGCGCCTCGGCGAAATAGCGCGCAAGGGTCACCCGGGCTGCCGCCCTGGTGCCATCCTCGCCCTGGCGTTGCGCGGCGAGCGCTTCCTCGGTGAGCATGCAGCCGCCGGCCGCGAGCCCGAACAGCCGGAGAAACGGCGTTGCGCCCGCGAGCGCGGCGTCAATGTCGTCCTTGAGATTGTCGACAAGCCAGCTGCTTGCCCGCTCCAGGCTGTCGACCGCCTCGCCGAGCCGCCGGCCGGCGGCGCCGAACGCGGGATCGTTCGATCCTCTCACGGTCTCAACGGTGCTGCGCAACTCGCCGACGAAGGTTGCGAGCGCCTGGCCGTCCGCCATCGGCAGCTTGCGGGTGACGAGGTCGATCGCCTGGATTCCGTTCGTGCCCTCATAGATCTGGGCCACCCGCACGTCGCGATAGAATTGGGCGATGCCGGTCTCCTCAATATAGCCCATGCCCCCATAGACCTGGATGCCGAGCGAAGCGACCTCTGTGCCGATATCGGTCGAAAAGGCCTTGGCAATTGGCGTGAGCAGCGCGGCGCGCTCGTCGGCGGCCTGGCGTGCGGCTGCATCCGGCGCGGCGTGGGCCCGGTCGATGGCAACCGCGGTTGCATAGCAGATCGCGCGCGCCGCATTGGTGAGCGCGCGCATGTTCATCAGCATGCGCTTGACGTCGGGGTGTTCGGCGATCGGCGCCGACTCGCGGCCGGGCCGGCTCGCGATGTGTCCCTGGTGGCGCTCGCGGGCGAAGGCCATGGCTTGCTGCGTTGTCGCCTCGGCGACGGCGACGCCCTCGATGCCGACTGCGAGCCGCGCCCGGTTCATCATGGTGAACATGCAGGCTATGCCGCGGTTTTCCTGGCCGACGAGATAGCCCACGGCGCCGCCTTGATCGCCGAACACCATGCTGCAGGTGGGCGAGGCGTGAATGCCGAGCTTGTGCTCGATCGAATGGGCGTACACATCGTTGCGGGCGCCGAGCGAGCCGTCGGCATTGACGAGGAATTTCGGGACGAGGAACACGGACAGCCCGCGCGAGCCGGCCGGCGCATCCTCAAGGCGCGCAAGCACGATGTGGATGATGTTCTCCGAGAGGTCGTGCTCGCCATAGGTGATGAAAATCTTCTCGCCGGTCAGTCGGTAGGTGCCGTCGCCGGCGCGCACCGCCTTGGTGCGCAGCGTGCTGAGGTCGGAGCCGGCCTGCGGCTCGGTCAATTGCATGGTCCCCATCCACTCGCCGGACACGAGCTTCGGCAGATAGGTTGCCTTGAGCTCGGGGGAGCCATGCTCAACAACCAGTTCGGTTGCCGATGTGGTCAGCAGCGGGCCGAGCGCGAACGCCATGGAAGCGCCGCTCCATACTTCGAGCAGCGCCGCATTAAGGGAGTAGGGCAGGCCCTGGCCGCCCCATTCGACCGGTGCCGACAATCCGTTCCAGCCGGCGCCCGCCCAGGCGTGATAGGCCTCTTTCCAGCCCGGCGCGGTCGTCACCTCGCCGTCCTTGAACTGGACCCCATGCAGGTCGCCGACCCGGTTGAGCGGGGCGATCACGCCGTCGGCGAACTTGCCGGCTTCCTCGACGATCGCCGCGATAAGATCGTCGCCGAGGTCGCCATAGAGACCCTCGCGGCGCGCCGCTTCGAGGCCGGCCACATGGTTAAGGGTGAACAGGATATCGGCAACCGGAGTGGTGTAGGTCATGAATCCTCGCTCGGCATCTCCGAGGTCCGGCGGTTTGCCGGGACCTGCTCGGCGGATCGACTGGATTTTCGACTGGCGGGCATACCCCACATCTTCACGCCGCGCGGGTGAGCAGCATCCCTTGCAATCGGCGAGATTGTACTCAGTGAACGCCTCTCAATCGTGCTGAACCGGCAACGCGGCGTGGTTTTGCGGTCGCCGAAAGGAACTCGCTGCCCCTCTCAAATCCGAGCCTTCTGCACATCTCATATAGGTCTGGCAAGGCGGCAGGGCAGGGCCGGCCTCTCTGCCGCAGCTCGAGCGTTGATCCAAACGCAGCGCACACGTATGGTCGCGCCGTTGTCAAGCTTGAGCAACTGATGGGGGGTGAGGGCCGATTCCGATGCCTTGTCATCGGAATTTGCGCTCGTTAGGGCGTTTTCAGGTGAAGTGGAAGCCGGTTCGCCGCAGAAGACGCGACCGACAAGGACGGTTAGAAGCGCGATCGGCCGTTCCGAGCGGCCAGGCGGGGCGTAGCTCAGCGGGGAGTTGGGGCGTAGCCAAGTGGTAAGGCAGCGGATTTTGATTCCGCCATTCCCAGGTTCGAATCCTGGCGCCCCAGCCAAAGCTTGTCTTTTGGTTCAAAAAGTTAAAGCGCGAATGCCTTCAGCGCTCCCGCAACAATCTGATCCCCCAACTATCTGATCTGAACATACGAGAGATTTTAGTTGTCTCCTTGACGGGTTTTCTGTCGTCTTCACCTCTGGCCGAGAGAACAAACCGTGATAAAGTGGAGCCATGAACCGCGAAACCGTCATCGCTCGCCTCAAGCTGATGGAAGAACGCCTTCGCCGTCTCGGCGTAGCGCGGCTCTATCTCTACGGCTCCTATGCCCGCGACGAGGCACGGCCCGACAGCGACATTGATGTTCTGGTGGATTTTGCCGCTGGCGACGCGCGGGAGCATGATCTGGAAGGATTTTTCGCCCCCTACCATGTTTTGGAAGAGGGTTTTCCCGGTGTGGAAATTGGCTATAGCACGCGCGACGGTCTTGAGCCGCTCTACCGGCCCCATATCGAGCGGAGCGCCGTGCAGGTTTTCTGATGGCTTCTGCGAAGCTTCCTTCCGTGCGCCTGCAGCACATGCTTGATGAAATCGACGCTGTTCTCGCGGCCACGAAGGGCTTCAGCGCTGAAGAGATCATGGGCGACTATCTCAAGCGCCGGGCGGTTGAAAGGGCGATCCAGATTATCTCGGAAGCTGCGAAGGAACTTCCCGCGAACATACGCGCGGAAGAGCCGGACATGCCATGGGCAAACATCATCGCCGTCGGCAACTATCTTCGCCACGAATATTACCGGATCAAGGTAGACATCATGCAACAGATCCTTGCGGAGCGTCTTCCGCAACTGCGACCCGCGGTAGCGCGCCTTCTGCAACGTCACGGCAGCGGGGCCGAATAAACACTGCGTTTTGGGGCACGGCCAAGCCAGCCGCTACGGCTTGTGCACACTACCACCCATTACATCTCCGTTTTTGCCCAAGCAGTAGCAATAAATCCACGCTCGGCGCTTGGAAAATTGTTCGGTAACGTTTGACCAAGCTCAGCCAAATCTAGTTTTCTTTCGAGTTGGCCTTGCTCTTCGAACGGCGCGCCTGCCGATACGATGTGCCGCGTAACACGCGACCGACCAATGCTCGGCGTGCTCGTCACCGCATGCCGCGAGCGAGTGTCTTCGATTGCAAACGCGGCCATGTGTGTCCCCGGAACAACGCCGGGGAGCATTGTGCGCCCAGGAGTATTGTCGCTGTTGTGTACTCGGTGAGTACGAGCCAAACTACAGCCATTCCTGCGCCCCCCTTAAGACCTAACCGGTGCGTATGCACGTAAGGGCGTACCGTGATGTTGCGTTCGAAAATGGGAACGCGGTACGGGGTGTTGTGCCTTGTGGGCATGGTCCTGGTTTTGTTGGGGCCGGCCCATGCCGTCGACGCACGCACCGAACAGAGCCAGCTTGCAGAGCACATCCGTCTCCATCCCACCGATTATGCGGCGACCTATCGTTACGTCGTGATATCGACGCAGCTCCGCGACTATGAGGCGGCGATCGGGGCGCTCGAGCGTCTCCTCATGTTCAACCCCGGGCTGGCACGGGCCGAAAAGGACTTGGGTTCCTTGTATGCACGGCTCGGGGCCAATGAGCTGGCCGAGCACCATCTGCGTAACGCATTGAGATCGCCGGACATCGACGCCGCTCAACGAGCGCAGATCGAGACGGAACTGTTCGACGTCCAAAAAGAAAAGCAGCCGAACCGGCTGTCGGGGCAGTTTTCGGCCGGTCTCAGGCACCAATCCAATGCGAATTTCTTTCCGGTACCGGGCTTGTTCGCTGTCGGCGGCGTTGCCGTGCCTGCGGCGGGCCAGCGCGCCGACTACAATGCGTACCAACTTTTGAAGGTCACCCATGACCTCGGATTCGGCGCCCAACGCGCAAACACGTTTGAATCGCGGGCGACGGTCTACGCGACGCAGCAGTTCAAACTGTCCGAATTCGACGTGGGTCTGATCTCAGGCACGGTCGGCCCGCGCTATAAGATTTGGCAGGAGGTGTTTCCCGGCTTCAGTGTCAAACCCTATGCGACCGGTGCTGCCTCGAGTCTCGGCGGTGAAAACTATCTCAACGCGGGCGGCGGCGGCCTGACGGTCCGCGTTCCGCTTGGACCTAATCTGACGCTTGATCCTGGGTTCGAATGGCGGTCGCTGCATGTGAACCAAGGCAATCAGACCCTCCAATCGCCGGAAAATTCCTCCCTGTCGACGCTCGCAAGCGGCGAAGTGACGACGGGTTATTTGGGAGGGACCTACCGCGCGACCGACCATATCCGGCTTGATTGGCAGGCGGCCTATTCGCGCGCGGACGCCGCGCTCGCCTCGCAAAGCTCGTCTCAGTTCGATATCCGGGCGGCGCTACGGCTTGATTTTGCTCCACCGATTGCCAACATTCCGCGGCGCTGGTCGATCGCGCCGTATTTTCGTTTCACCGACCTTGTATTTGACGAGCCCAATCCCGTGGTCGATCCGCGCTTTGCGCGCCACGACAAGATGTGGACGGGGGGCGTTCTCTTCACAGCTCCCATAACCGGCCAGTTCGGCTTTGTCGGCAATGCCGAGTTCATGCACAACAGCTCGAACTTGCCGAATTTCCGCACCCGGAATTTTTCCATATCGGTCGGCCCGATAGTGAGATTCTAAAGGGAGATCACTATGACGGTGGCGAGGACATTCATACTAGCGAGGACATTCATACTGACGTCGAGCATCTTGCTGCTTGCCGTGCCCGCACTGGCGCAGAGCGTCGGAAATGTGGGCGCGGTCAACCAGTCCGCGCATGGCACACCGCCGGGAGGATCGAAGCGCACGCTGTCCGTCGGGGCGGGGGTTTCAAGGAAAGAGCGGATCGTCACCAACGCCAACGGCAATGTGCAGATCGTATTCCGTGACAAATCGACCATGACGGTCGGACACAACAGCTCCGTCACGATCGATAGATTTGTCTATGCGGGCGATGCCAATAAGGCGAGCCAAGGGATCCAAGTCGCCAAGGGTGTCTTGCGCTTTGTCGGGGGAGAGGTCAGCCACAACCGCGGAGCCCAGGTCAAGACGCCCACCGCTTCGATCGGAATAAGGGGCGGCACGGCGTTGATCCAAACCGGAGGCTCTTGCGGTACGCTTGTGGTTTTGCAGTACGGCGTCGCCAAGGTCTCGAATGCGCAAGACTCGGTGTTGCTGACGACCCCCGGATTTGCGGTTTGCGTCCCGCTCGACGGACCGATCTCACAACCGTTCCAGCTCACGCCAGCCGAACTCGCCTCACTCCTTGAGAGCTTGACCAGCGCGCCAGGCCAGACCGGGGGTGTCGCCAATCCCCCAACGAATGCCGGTGCGGACAGTCAGCTATCCGATACACGATCGCCGGACCAAACGAATGTTCTCGATTTCATCGGCACGATCTGGTTCGGAAACACGCTCGTCCAAAGCGGCGCAAATGCCGTCAATCAACCGCCGCCGCCGCAACCACCGCCGCCACAGCCGCCACCACCACAGCCGCCACCAAATGGCGATCATCAAAATGGCAAGTATTTGAATGACGGATAGGGTGATTAGAGCATGATCCCGAAAAGTTGCAGACTTTTCGGACAAGATCATGCGGCAAAACAAAGAGAAATAGAGTGCGATCGATTCAATCTAAATGGATCGCGCTCTAGAGCATGATCCCGAAAAGTTGCAGACTTTGCGGACAAGATCATGCGGCAAAACAAAGAGAAACAGAGTGCGATCGATTCAATCTACATGGATCGCACTCTAATTGCGCAGATTGATGATCTTATCGAGCCGTGACCGAAACAGATCGCCGAGTTGCCGTTGACGCCATCCTTTCTCAGCGCGCGAATGGCGGCGCTGCACTGACGTGATCACGTCAATCAACTCCGTCAAAGGTTTCCCGCCAGTGAGTACTATGACTCCCGTGCAAGCTCACCCTGTCAAGGCGGACCGGGTCGAACGGACACAGAGTTGCATTCGTAATTTATTTTCTCTGCCACTTGCCGACGGCAATATCACATTTCGTGAAACTCGCATGCTCTTACCAGGCACATTCCGACCGAGCGGATGAAGATGGTGAGATAGTTGGGAACCTGCTTGTTGAATGGCTGGCTGGATCAAATCCTCAATATCTGTATTGGTGTTCGCGTCATGAGCGGTGCCGGCTGCGTTTCTGGCAGAGAGAGCATCCCCTAGCAGGCTGCTGAAAAACTCGGAAATCTTCTGAAAAAGGGCAACAATCGAATCCGAAGGAGCATCGTCTTGAATCAAACGTTCGCTTCGGACTCGGTTCTTGAACCAATGTTGTCCGTCGACACCCTCCGAAATCGTTTTTCAGCAGCCTGCTAGACCAAGGAGGATGGGTCCATCTCCTGGCAGAACGGGGCATTTCAACGACCAGCGAGATCCTCCAATGTTCCGTGCCAACTCATTTGGTTGGGGCGGGATGCCGAGCGCATGGCAACGCAGTGGCGTTGGGGATCAGCTCCGGCATCAAACAGAGCTTTTGCCAGTGCCGGTCCGGTTGAACCGCCGAAAAAAACCATTGTCGTTTGCCCCGGACGCGCCGGTGCGTCCAGATCGAGAGAGTTGGGCAGATGGCCATCGCGGGCGTGCCCGGTAACGAAGTTTGAGGTTTGCGCGTGATCTCGGTGCGTCAGGGATACGCCGGGTTGCGACGCCATGGCACCGGCGGCGGTAATGCCCGGCACCACCGTCGTGGGAATACCCTCGGCATCCAGCGCCGCAAGCTCCTCAGCGGCACGGCCGAAGATCATGGGGTCGCCCGCCTTCAACCGAACAACGTTCTTCCCTTGCTTGGCGAGTTTGATCATCAGCGCATTGATATCGTCCTGACGGCAACTTTCGCGTCGACCACGCTTGCCGACCATCATCCTCTTGGCTTCGCGGCGCGCCAGCTCCAAAACGTCATCGGATACCAGATCGTCGAACAGGACAATATCGGCGGCCTGCAGCGCCCTCATCGCCCCAATTGTCAACAGATCCGCATTCCCTGGCCCAGCGCCCACCAGCGTCACACAGCCGCCATTTGGGGCATTGTTGCGGACTGCCTCGATCCACTGATGATCATCGGTTTCGATGCTCTCCTGCCCCGACAAGGCGAGGTCGGAGAATCGGTTCCAGAAGGCGCGACGCAATGGCCAGTCCCTCAGCCGTTCAAGCACCAGTGTTCGCAGCCTCAGGGCGCGCCCAGCCCAATCGCTAAGCGATTGCGGCAGCAGCGTCTCGATTTTGCGGCGAATGGCCTGGGCCAAAATGGGCGCGGCCCCACGGGTTGAAATCCCGACGACAACGGGCGAGCGGTTGACGATCGAGCCGAAGCTGAACTGGCTGAATTTCGGGCGGTCAACAATATTGACGGGAACGCCGGCATCCCTTGCGGCGCAAAAGAATGCGCGCGCTTCCTCATCATCGCGCGCATCCGCAACGGCCAGAGCCGCACCCTCGAAAACGTCCAGCGCCCAAGGGCGCTCAAGATGAACAAGGCGGTCGCCATGATCGCCCCGCGCCAGAAGTTCCGCCATTTCCGGCTCAACTTGAGTGGCATAGACCGTGACATGGGCACCCGTGGCAGCAAGCAGTTCGGCCTTCCAGGCCGCCGGCGACGAACCACCGGCCAACACAACCTTTTTGCCTTTCAGCGTGAAGAACACCGGCAAGGTGGCCAATTCGGCCATGCGCGGCGGCGACGCCTTAGACGGTTTCCGGAACGGCTTTTGTGTGTCGATCATGATCCGGCTCCTCGGTTTTTCCAAGGCGATTCCCAGCGGTCGTATCGGTTACGCTGGTGATCAAACGGGAAATCTCGGCACGACAGGATCCGCAATTGGTACCGGCCCCTAGGGTTTCGCCAACCGAACCGACCGTACAATGGCCCCGGGTAACAGCGCGCGTAATGTCGTTGGCGCCGACGGCAAAACAGGCGCAGATTGTTGGACCCGGGTCGGGCCGCGCACCGCCGGGACGGCCTGCCAAGAAGGCGGCCGCCTCCTGGGCAGATCCAAAACTTCTGCCCAGCAAGCTGGTGGCCCAACTGCGCGAAACCGCAACCGGCTCCGGCGAAAGGAACAGCGCCCCTGTCAGTCGGCCATTCTCGATCGCCGCGAACCGACTGTGGCGGCGCGCGGTGTCCGCATAGCCGACAAGCTCAGCCCGCTTGAGCAGCGACGATGCGAAGCCAGTCGGATCCTTTAGCGGGCGCGAGTCAGCCAGTTCATAGGCCACACCGTTTTTGAGCGTGGACTGGGCCCAATAGGCGCAATCAAGGCTGGTCGGCGCCCCCAGGATGGCGAAGCCGAACCAGTGCGCAGCGAACCGGCGCACGGCCACCGCATTGTTCTTCAACGCAGGCTGTCCGGACACTGGATCAACGAGCGGGGCGACAAGGGTGTCGATTCGTCCTTTGGACGCCGTCTGATCGGTCCAATGAAACGGCACAAAAACCGCTCCAGGCTTCTGGCGATCAGTGATGAGCGCGCGCACCAGAACCTGGCCGCGAGGCGCTGTGATTTCAACGAGGTCGGCCGGGCCGATCCCAAGCGTTTCGGCGTCGGCCGGGTGAAGCTCCGCGAAGGGTTCGGCCATATGCGCGGCCAGCCGCGGCGCCCGGCCTGTACGGGTCATCGTGTGCCAATGGTCGCGCACGCGGCCGGTATTGAGAACGAACGGAAAGCGCGGTGCCCGCTTTGTATCCTTCGGCGGCCGAACCGCAATGAAGCAGGCCTTCCGATCTTCGGTGAAAAACCGACCATCGGCAAAGAACCGTCCACCCTGCCGGCCATCGGCGGGGATCGGCCAGTGAACCGGGCCGAGACAGTCATATTCGTCCTCGGAGAGCGCCGCGAGGCCGGAAATGTCGAAGTCGCGGGAACCGGCATTTTCGACGCCGGACATGCGGGCATATTCGTCGAATATCTCATGCGGTCCAGCAAAGGAGAAGGCGTCTTCCCAGCCCATTCGAGCGGCGACATCGCAAATGATCCGCCAGTCGGGGCGCGCTTCACCGGGCAGCGGCAGAAAGCTGCGTTGCCGCGAAATGCACCGCTCTGAATTGGTGACGGTGCCGTCTTTTTCCGCCCATCCCGCAGCAGGCAGCCGCACATGGGCGTGACGCAGTGTATCGGTGTCGGACACCACATCGGAGACCGCCAGGAACGGTACCTGCCGCAAGGCCTCTTCGACACGGTATGCGTCCGGCATGCTGTCGGCGGGGTTGGTCGCCATCACCCAAAGCGCCTTGATCTGCCCCTCATGAATGGCCTCGAATAGATCGACCGCCTTCAACCCGGGCCGGCTAGCGATCGTCGGCGCGTTCCAGAAGTCTTGCGCGATGCGGCGATGCTCGGGATTGGCGATCTCCATATGGCAGGCCAGCATGTTGGAAAGCCCGCCAACCTCGCGTCCACCCATGGCATTGGGCTGCCCCGTCACCGAAAATGGGCCCCTGCCAGGCTTGCCGATCCGGCCCGTGAGAAGATGAGTATTGATGATGGCGTTGACCTTGTCGGTGCCCACCGCCGACTGATTGACGCCCTGGCTGTAGATGGTCAGCGTCCTCTTGGTCCGGGCGACCCAGCCATAGAATTCCGCAATCTCGTCCGCCGCGAGGCCGGTGTCCCGCGCCACATCTGCAAGGCCCGATTGGCCGGCCTCCAGCAAGGCCGCCTCGACGCCCCTTGTGTGCGCGGCCACGAAGCGATGATCGACGACGCCTTTCTCGGCCAGATGGCATAACAGACCGTTGAACAGCGCCACATCGGAGTCAGCCTTCAACGCCAGATGGAGATCGGCAATTTCGGCTGTCGCCGTGCGACGGGGATCGACCAGAACAACCCGCATATCAGGCCGTTCAGCCTTTGCGGCGCTCAGTCTTTGAAACAGAACCGGATGGCACCAGGCGAGATTGGAGCCGACCAGAACAACAAGGTCGGCTTCCTCAAAATCGGCATACAGCCCAGGCACTGTATCGCTACCGAATGCGCGTTTGTGCCCGGCCACCGACGAAGCCATGCACAGCCGCGAATTCGTGTCGATATTCGCCGAGCCGATGAAGCCCTTCATCAGCTTGTTGGCAACGTAGTAGTCCTCGGTCAGGAGCTGACCGGAGACATAGAAGGCAACCGAATCCGGTCCATATTCGGTGATCGCGTCAGAGAAGGCCCCGGCGACAGCGCAGATTGCAGCGTCCCAGGATACGCGCTTGTCGCCGATTTCCGGATAGAGCAGCCGATCTTCAAGACCTATCGTTTCAGCGAGCGCTGCGCCCTTTGAGCAGACAAGCCCGCGATTGGCTGGATGGGCATGATCGCCGGAAACCCGCCACCCCGCCTCAGTCCGGCGTGCGATGATGCCGCATCCGACCCCGCAATAAGGGCATGTTGTGCGGACCCGTTTCGCAAGAGCGCTGTCGGAGCGGGCGTCCATGATTCAAGCCGCCCTGCCCGCTTTTCCAACTTGCGCGGATTCCAGCCCAAGAATGATCTGGTCGTTTTCGATCCGCACCGGGATCGTCTTGACACGCCCCTCGTCGGCCCCCTGGACCTGACCGGTCTCAAGGCTGATCACCCAATTGTGCAGTGGGCACGTCACCGAGGCATCGTGAACGATGCCCTGGGACAGCGGCCCACCCTTATGCGGGCAGTGATCCTCGATGGCGTAGACCTCGCCATCGGATGTGCGAAACACACCGATCTTGCCGATCCGCGTTACAACGCACCGCGCGCCACGCAACGGGACATCGGTGATCTGCCCCACCGCGACCCAATGCAGATTGCCAGTCACTCGGCAGCCTCCTGCATTCTGGAAAGGTCGGCGAGCGGCCGGTACTCGGCGAAATGATCAGGCTTGGGTTCGTCCTGGGCGCGCTCGGCCCAGGGGTCCACTTGCGCGAACTTCTGGCTGAACACAAAACGGTCGTAGTAGGCCCGCCGCCTTTCGGCATCGTCCATGATCTGGCGGCGCACCTCGTCATAGCCAATGCGCTTGGCCCATTTGTAGATGCGCTCCAAATAGCGGCCCTGCTCGCGGTACATTTGCGTTAGTGCCGCAATATGTTCGAGCGCTTCGTCCTCGGTCTTCACCAAACCAAGGATCTCGGTGCCCTTGATGTCGAGCCCGGCGGCACCGGCGAAGTGGATTTCGTAGCCGGAGTCCACGCACACCACGCCGACATCCTTGCAGGTCGCCTCTGCACAGTTTCTCGGGCAACCCGAGACAGCCATCTTGACCTTGGCAGGGGTCCACGACCCCCACATGAACTTCTCGATGCGGACGCCCAGACCCGTCGAATCCTGCGTACCAAATCGGCACCAGTCCGTTCCAACGCAGGTTTTCACCGTACGCAATCCCTTGGCGTAGGCATGGCCAGAGACAAACCCGGCTTTGCCGAGATCGGCCCAGACAGCGGGAAGGTCTTCCTTCTTGATACCCAGCATGTCGATGCGCTGACCGCCGGTCACTTTGACGGTCGGGATATCGAATTTATCGACGACATCGGCGATGGCGCGCAGTTCAGCGGCAGATGTCTGCCCACCCCACATCCGTGGGACGACCGAATAGGTCCCGTCTTTCTGAATGTTGGCGTGCGCACGCTCATTGATGAAGCGCGACTGATAGTCGTCGGCATATTCGTCGGGCCAATCGCAGACGAGGTAGTAGTTCAGCGCCGGGCGGCATTTGGCGCAGCCGCAAGAGGTCTTCCACTCAAGCTCCTGCATGACCGCGGGGATCGTCTTGAGCGACTTGGCCTTGATCAGACGGCGCACGTCGTCATGGCCGAGATCGGTGCAGCCACACATCGGCTGGACCGCCATTGGGTTGTACGCATCACCCAGCGTCAGGGCCATCAGTTGCTCGACAAGCCCCGTGCACGAGCCACAGGAGGCAGACGCCTTGGTGTGGGCGCGGACATCGTCAAGCGTGGTCAGGCCCAGTTCCGTGATCTTGCCGGTGATCCGGGATTTGCAAACGCCGTTACAGCCGCAGACTTCCGCATCATCCGGCAAGGCTGCAACGGCCGCCATAGGGTCGAGAGGTTCGCCGCCCTGGTAGTTCTGGCCGAAGATCAGGGTGTCGCGCATCGCCGAGATGTCGGTGCCGTCCTTGAGCATCCGGAAGAACCAGGCGCCATCGGCCGTGTCGCCGTACAGGACGACGCCGATGATCCGGTCGTCACGGAGCACCAGGCGCTTGTAGATGCCGCCGGTGGCATCGCGGAGAACGATTTCTTCGCGGTCGTCCCCCTCCGCGAAGTCCCCGGCCGAGAACAGATCGATGCCCGTCACCTTGAGCTTGGCGGAGGTCACCGAGCCCTTGTACTCGGAGGTTCCGCCGCACAGCCGATCCGCAATGACGGCAGCCATCTCGTAGAGCGGCGCCACCAAGCCGTAGCACATGCCATTGTGCTCGACGCATTCCCCGACCGCAAAGATGTCGGGATCGGATGTCTGCATGGTATCGGACACGATGATGCCGCGGCCGATCTCAAGCCCGGCGTCGGCGGCAATCTGCGCTGCAGGCTTGATGCCCACGGCCATGCAGACAAGGTCGCAAGCGATTTCGGTGCCGTCATCGAGCTTTACGCCATTCACTTGGTCCTCGCCGAGAATGGCATGCGTATTGGCTTTGGTGATCACCTCGATTCCGCGCTCGGCGATCGCACGCTCCAACAGGTAACCGGCCGCTGTATCGAGCTGGCGTTCCATCAGGGTGGGCATCAGGTGCAGGACGGTGACGTCCATGCCTTGCGCCTTCAGACCCGCCGCCGCTTCCAGCCCCAGCAAGCCGCCGCCGATGACCACCGCGCGCCCGCCCCGTTTGGCGGCAGCGAGCATCGTCTCAACGTCATCGAGGTCGCGATACGTGACCACGCCGGGCAAGTCGTGGCCTCGGACCGGGATGACGAAGGGCGACGAGCCCGTCGCGATCAACAGCGTGTCGTAGGCGGCCGTCGTGCCGTCTTCGGCGGTGACCGATTTGGCATCCCGATCAATGGCAGCGATGCGTCTGCCCTTGTGAAGCTTGACCCTGTGTTCGGCATACCAATCCTCATTATGGATGATGATGTCTTCGTAGGCCTTCTCGCCCGACAGCACGGGCGAAAGCATGATGCGATCATAGTTCACACGCGGCTCGGCATTGAAGATGGTGACCTGGTAGGCATCGGGCTGAGCTTCGAACAACCGTTCGAGGACGCGGCCGGGCGCCATGCCATTGCCGATAACCACTAGTTTTTTGGGTGTCTGCTGCACGGCGACTACTCCGCCGCCACCAGCGGTACGGACCGCTTCTGACGCGCGATCCGAGCAGCGCATTTCTCTTCAATGGACTTGAGCTGTTCGGCGCTGGGGTTGGCCCCGCCCTCATAGGCTTCGAGGAACTCCAACAGCTCTTCGCGATAGGCGTAATAGTCGGGATGATCGAGAAGGGCTCTGCGCGACCGGGGACGCGGCAAATCCACCTCCATGATGTTACCGATTTTCGCATTCGGCCCGTTCGACATCATCACGACACGGTCGGCCAGCAGGATGGCCTCGTCGACATCATGGGTGACGCATATCGCCGTGACCTGACTGCGCTTCCAGACGTCCATTAGGACCTCCTGAAGCTCCCAGCGGGTCAGCGAGTCCAGCATGCCGAAAGGCTCATCGAGCAGAAGCAGCTTGGGCGATAGCGCAAAGGCACGCGCGATACCCACGCGTTGCTTCATGCCGTTGGACAGATCGGCTGCGCGCTTGTCGAGGGAATCGGCGAGGCCAACCCGCGAAAGGTAGTAGCGCACGACCTCATCGCGCTCGGTCCTAGCGGCAGCGGGATAGACCCGGTCCACGCCCAGCGCGACGTTCTCATAGGCCGTCAGCCAGGGCATCAGCGATGGCGCCTGGAAGACAACAGCCCGGTCGGGCCCTGCCTGAGTGATGTGCTTGCCATCGAGAATGATGGCACCTTCGGTGATGGGATTGAGGCCCGCGACCATTGAGAGCACGGTCGACTTGCCACATCCCGAATGGCCAATCAGCGTGACGAACTCGCCCTTGTCCATCTTGGTCTCGAAGCCGTCGACCACGGTCAGCGGCCCCTTCGGCGTGGGGTAGACTTTCTTGAGCTGGCTGAACTGAAGGAAATGTTTGTCGCGAGGAGACTTCTGCGCTTCGGTGTAGGCCCTGGGCGGGCCATCCGCCTGGGTGATCGGAACGATATTGGGCAGGACGAGCTGTTCGTCGGCATCCACGCCGCGCTCCGCACCGATGGCCATCAAATAGGCTGTGACCTCGTTGCGTAGACGGATGAACTCCGGGTTGCTGTTCATCGCCGAGCGATCGCGCGGACGGGCCAGATCGACCTTGAATTCCTGCCCCAAAGTCGCCTTGGGCCCCGGCGTCAGCGGAATGATGCGGTCTGCCAGCAGAATTGCTTCGTCCACATCATTGGTGATCAGGATGATGGTCTTCTTTTCCTGCTCGCAGATTTCAGCGAGCTCGTCCTGCAGCTTGGACCGCGTGAGCGCGTCGAGCGCTGAGAGCGGCTCATCAAGCAACAGCAGTTCGGGTTGCATGGCCAGCGCCCGGGCCACGGCCACGCGCTGCCGCATACCGCCCGAAAGCTCGGCCGGCTTGCGGTCCTTCGCAGGGGTCAAGCCAACCATGTCGATGTACTTGTCGACAATGTCCCGACGGTCGGCGCGGGACTTTCCGCCGAAGACGGCATCGACCGCGAGCGAGACATTGCCCGTCACCGAGAGCCACGGCATCAGCGAGTAGGATTGAAACACGATCCCACGTTCGGGGCCCGGGCCATCGATCTGCTTACCTTTGAAGATGACGCCGCCTTCATCAACATCGATCAAACCTGCCAGGGCCGATATCAGCGTGGTCTTGCCCGAGCCCGAGAACCCCACGATTGCGATGAACTCGCCGTCGGCGACCTTGAGATTGATGTCATGGAGAACATCGGTGCGGTGCTTGTCGCTGCTGTAGGACTTCGACAGGCCGGTGATTTCCAGGATGGTCATGACCAGCGCCCCTTACCGTGTGGCCGAGAAGCTGAAGGTGCGCTGCAGCGCATACATCAGCCGGTCAAGCGCGAAGCCGATCAGCCCGATGGTGAAGACCGCGACCATGATCCGGGCCAACGACTGGGAGGAGCCGTTTTGGAATTCGTCCCAGACGAATTTTCCAAGACCAGGGTTCTGCGCCAGCATTTCGGCGGCGATCAGCACCATCCAACCCACGCCCAGAGACAGACGCAGACCGGTGAAGATCAGCGGCAAGGCCGAGGGCAGCACCACTTTGCTGACCGTCTGCCATGTCGGCAGTTGCAGCACCCGCCCGACATTCATGAGGTCCTTATCAACCGAGGAAACACCCAACGCGGTATTGATCAGGGTCGGCCACAGCGAGCACAGCGTGACCGTCACCGCGGAGATCAACAGCGATTTCGGCAGCCAATCCATCGGATTGGCGTAGGCCGCCGACACGATCATGGTCACGATCGGCAGCCAGGCGAGTGGCGAGACCGGTTTGAAGATCTGAATGAGCGGGTTGATCGCGCCATTCACCGTGCGCGAAAGTCCAGAGGCGATGCCCAGCGGCACGGCGATGACGGTGGCGATCAGAAAGCCGAGGCCAACCGTGACCAAGGACGTGAAGATCTGATCGATATAGGTCGGCTTGCCGGTGTAGTCGCGGAACCGGACGCGGTCGCCTCTGCCTTCGTCGATCAGTCTCTGATTGCGTAAGTCCTGGCGCTCATAGAAGGCGGCCGCCTTCTCGCGCTCGCGCACATGGTCTTGCCAGAGATTGCCGGCCTGCTCGAAGACTTGAACCGGGCCGGGAACGGCGCCAAGCGAGGTCTGCACCTTTGGCGCCAGAACGGCCCAGGCCGCGATGAATATCGTGATGCCCAGCAACGGAATGACCAGAACGCGCTTGAGCTCGCGGAGCTGCTCTCCCGGATTGTCGCCTGCCAGCATCTTGAGGATCGGCGTCAGCCAAGAAAAGCCGAGGGCATCGAGCCAGCCGCTGGCTTTGTTGATGGCGGTAAATACTCTCTCTCGCCGGGGAGCAGGATCGCTGGGTCCCATCGCTTCGGTAATGTTGGCCATGTCGGCTCCCCCGCGCTTGCGCGTGTCTACGGTGGCGCTTTGGCGCCTGTCTGAGGGGATGGGCGGCCGCCCCTCTAGGCCGGCCGCAGGTTCGGTTTGCAAGCGGGTGGATTAGCCGCCCACCATCTGATCGCCCTTGAGGCCAATGATCAGGCTGTCGAGGTAGGCATTGGGGAACCGGCCGTCATAGGCGACGCCGTCAATGATGTCCTCGCCCGGTGTTGGCGCGCGGTAGCCATCGGTGTCCCAGGGGAAGTCTTCCTCGGCGACATGGCCCTCCTCGACCAGCATGCGTGCGGCCTTGAGGTAGATGTCGGGCAGGTACACCGACTTGGCGATCTCGTGGTACCACTCGTCGGGCTTCGGTTCGGCGATCTGTCCCCAGCGGCGCATCTGGGTGAGGTACCAGACCGCATCGGAGTAGTAGGGATAGGTCGCGTAGTAGCGATAGAACACGTTGAAGTCGGGGATAGCGCGCTTATCGCCCTTCTCGAACTCGAACGTGCCGGTCATCGAGTTGGCGATCACTTCGGCGTCCGCGCCCACATATTCAGAGCGGGCGAGAATCTCGACAGCTTCCATGCGGTTCGCATTGTCGTTTTCATCGAGCCACTTCGCGGCACGGATGAGCGCCTTGGTCAGCGCAAGCGTGGTGTTGGGATATTGCTCGGTGAACTCCTTGGTGAGGCCGAACACCTTTTCGGGGTTGTTCTTCCAGATCTGGTAGTCGGTGATCACCGGTACGCCGATGCCCTTGAACACTGCGGCCTGGTTCCAGGGCTCGCCGACGCAATAGCCGTAAATGGTGCCCGCTTCCAAGGTAGCCGGCATTTGCGGCGGCGGCGTTACCGAGAGCAGCGCGTCAGCTTCGATCTGGCCGGAGACGTCTGTGGGCGAATAGAAGCCCGGATGGATCCCGCCTGACGCCAGCCAGTAGCGCAGTTCGTAATTGTGGGTCGAAACCGGGAAGACCATGCCCATGTTGAAAGGCTTGCCTTCCTCTTTGAACTGCTCGACCACCGGCTTGAGCGCATCGGCCTTGATGGGATGGATCGGCTTGCCGTCCGCATCATGGGGGACATGCTTCTTCATCATCGCCCAAATCTCGTTGGAGACGGTGATGCCGTTGCCGTTGAGGTCCATGGAGAACGGGGTGACGATATGCGCCTTGGTGCCAAATCCGATGGTGGCCGCCAGCGGTTGGCCAGCCAGCATATGCGCGCCGTCCAATTGGCCGGTGATGACCCGGTCCAGCAGAACTTTCCAATTGGCCTGCGGCTCAAGTGTGACGAACAAACCTTCGTCTTCGAAGTAGCCCCGCTCATAAGCGATCGCGAGCGGCGCCATATCGGTCAACTTGATAAACCCGAACTTCAACTCGTCCTTTTCGACATCGAGCATGTCCGACTGCGCGCTGGTGACCGGTGTCATGGCGGCGACAGCAATCGCGCCCGCCGCGACCAGTCCATTCCGCCATGTGGTGAATAGGTTCATGTCTGCACCTTTGTCGATGCGGCCAGCGCCACTGCGTCGCGGTGCAAACAAAAAAGCCGCAAGCTCATGCGGCGCGCGTACAGCGCTTCACAGGGAGCCGGCGGCATTGCCGTTTCGTCCACCACCAGCGCGCGAATATCGACCGCACTACTGGCTGGACAGTCTGAAGTTCGAGCCCACGCCGAACTGACGAGAAGGTGTCGGCATTCGGCTGATTGAACAAGTCGAAAGATGCGGCAGCACAGCAATCAGGACGATGCAAATTTGTGCAGCGCAAAACAATGGGTGTTATTTAGGGTTCTTGCATTCTAAGGGTGGCGCCGTCCGTTGAACCGCTCAATCAGGCCTCGGCAAACCCCGCCAGGTAACCCGCAATATCGTCGGGGTCGAACACCCTCTGATCAAAAAACCCATCGCCCTGGAGCACGAGCGTTCCGGTCGTCGACCCGGCCGCCAGCGGCTCTGGCAGCCCTCCTTCCACCTTGGCGTTTGTGGCGGGAAGCGGGACATCGGTTCCCGCAAAGACACGCCGAAAGATGTCGGGCCTAAATGCTTCAGTGGCCGCGTGGATTCCACTGTCCGAGAGATCAGCCTGACCCCACCGTACCATCTGCGCATAAAACCAGAGCGCGTGTGACTTCCAGGGGAAGTTGGCCGCCGAGCGATGAAAAACGAGATAGTCGGGGACGGTTGTCTCATCGTCGGGCCGCACGCCGATCTTGCCGCGCAGGATCCGTCCGATCAGCGTCTCGTCCAGGTCCAGGAAGGCCGGCTCGGCCAGCAGACTGGCTAGTGCTTCGGTGTTGACGTCATCGTCAGCCCAGCGGGCAGATTTTTCGAGCGCCCTCAGTAAAGCTCCTAATACGTCGCTATTTTCCTCTGCCCAACTTTCGCGCACACCGAGGACCTTTTCCGGTCCCATTTTCCAGATCTCAGCCTTGGAAACGACGATCCGGGCAAGATTCTCTGCCTGGGCAATTGTGTTCCAGGGCGCTCCGACGCAGAACCCGTCGATTAGCCCCTCGCGAAGATAGTCGACAACAAATGGAGGCGGGATGACGATCAGCGACACATCCCGGTCGGGATGGATGCCGGCAGCAGCCAACCAGTAGCGCAGCTCGTAATTGTGCGCCGAATAGGGGTAGACCATTCCGAAAGTCAGCGGCGCTTCGCCATCCGCCTGCCGCTGCGCGACAACCTTGGCCAGGGCAGCGCCCATCGCGGCGGGACCCTTGGCCTTTTCAGGGTCGGATGCGGCCAGCATCTTATCGTGTAGCGCTTTTGACACCGAGATTGCATTGCCGTTCAGCGACAGCGCGATCGGCGCAATCATCTTGGCCTTGAGATTGCCGATCCCCAGCTGGGATGCCACCGGAATCGGTGCTAGAAGGTGGGCACAATCAAAGTGCCCGATGGTCAGCTTGTCCCGGACCGTCGCCCAGGATGCTTCACGCACCAGCTCGAGATCGAGTCCCTCAGCCTTGGCAAAGCCCTGTCTTGCAGCCACCACCAGTGGTGCGGCATCGACAAGGGGCAGAAAACCGGCTCGAACTTTCATCAGTCGTCTCCGTCCAGCAGATCGGCGGCGCTGATCATGGATCGGGCGACGTCACCAATCGTTCGCTTTTCGCGCATCGCGGCATCACGAAGCCGGCGATAGGCCTCGGGCTCCGGGATACCGCGACGGGTCATAAGGATGGATTTTGCGCGGTCGACCGACTTGCGGTCTTCGAGCGCGCGTTTTGTGTCCTCAAGCTCGCGCTGGAGCCGGTTAAACGCGTTGAAGCGCGACATCGTCATATCGAGGATCGGCTTGACCCGCTCCTTCTTAAGCCCATCGACGATGTAAGCTGAGACACCCGCCTCCACCGCACGCTTGATCATGACGCTTTCAGACTGATCGACGAACATCGCGACCGGGCGGCGCACCGACCGGGAGACTTCAAACATCTGCTCCAGAACGTCACGGTTTGGGTTTTCAAGATCGATGAAGATGACGTCCGGGTCGATCTCGACAATCTGGCGCAATAGGTTCGCCATGTCGCCGATCACGGTCACATTGTGATGTCCAGCTTCACGAAGACCCTCTTCAAGAATCGCAGCGCGAATCCTGTTCGCGTCGATGACGAGGATCTTCAGGGCATGATCGATCATCGTCTGAACCTAGCAGTTGCGCGGGACCGACGAAGTCCAAAAGTTAGACACCCTGCCCTCGTCGTTGGCGCAGGCCGGCCTCGCATATGCCAAAGCTCAATCCTCGGAGTGTGACCTTGTGTCCTCGCCCGGATTATCCGTCATCGCGGCCGGGCGTTTCGTCCGGCACCGCTTGCCGCTCACATCGCCCATCTCAAACGCGAAGGCGTGACCAAGGATGGTGAGACGGCGCGGATGTTCGACGCCCAGGCGACACCGCTGACGACGCCAGACGATTCTGAGGCCTTCAACGTTGCCTCATCGGTTGGCGGGCGGATGGAGTCGCGTGTCGAGCGCAAACGGTTCCTGTATCCTTACGCGATAGGCGCCGGCTGCAGCGTCCCCGACAAAGACCAGGTTCCAGCTATGCGTCGATACCGCGCTGGGGATGAGCACGAATTTGTGGCGCCCCAGCAGGGCGTCTCCAAAAGCTTGCTGCCCAGCGCCGGGGATTCCCGGCCTTATCCAGTTCGGGTTCGGGACAGATTCGGGGGCGACGACATGAACGCTGATGGGTTCGATGATGTTGATCGCCGTCAGCACATGCGGAACGGTATCCAGCGCCTTGAAGCCCTTGTGGACAGCCAACTCCAGGATGGCGGTTGCCGGATCGACCGAGCAGTACACGGCCCGGATGCCGCGGCTGTTCCACCGTCCGCCCGCCCTGTAGGCGCCCTCGCCGCTGTCCCAGGTCGCGGCGTACTTCGCCGCATCGAGCCGCCACACCACAAGCTCGGCACCTCCGAGCGCCGCCGGAAGCGATGTCACGCGTAGACGCCGTATTCGAGGCGCGTCAGATGCTGCTCGACCAGTTCGACGCCGGCAGGCGTCGCCAACAGGTCGATCGGGCGGCGTCGATCAAGCCCGATGGCCGGGCGCTCGAGCCATTGCTCGGCCTCGTCTTGCGATCCGAGCACGTCTGTTGCCTTGGCGAGAATCTCCGCGAATTTCCAGGTCCGTCCACTCTGCTCCTGGCTGAGCGGCTTTGCCGGCCTATCCTTGCGCCGCTGGAACGTGCGTACGCTCATGCCGACCGCCCTATCAAGCGAGGCGGACGCACGCAGGACGACGAGGCTGTCGATCAGGTGAATCAGCGCCTTTCCGGGCAGGCCGCGGATGATCACCTCATGGGCATCGAGCGGACTTTTGAGCGAACGCCCGAGGATGCGCGCACCGCCGAGCAATGCCGCTACCTTCTGCAGGTTCGGACTACTCTCTGTCTTTCCATGCCTGCTCGGACCCATGGCACTGCCCTTCTACGTCAACTGTCGTATCCAATATGACAGGTGACAGGTCGGCGTTCAAGGGGCCTTCGATAAACGAGCAACATGCATTATTGCCGCCTTGTTTGAGCGCAACTGCACTTTACAAACCGCCTGGAAACTCGTCCTCTTCATCGTAGCTCATGGTCGTCATGGCATGATCCAGCTTCTGTCATGAACCGGTCGGTCATCGCTATCGCATCATAGCCAAAACGGCGCTGCCTGAGGGTGACATTCCCTTTCGCCTGCCTTTCTACGCCGCCGCACTACGACGACGACTTGCTTGTTGTGTTTTTGCATCCGTCGCAAAGAGCGAGCGCGAAAGCGGGCAGTTAATCGCCTCAATTACAATTGCTTCGAGGATAGAACGGATCGAGCGCCTCTTGGCGCCACAGAACACGACCCCATACAGGAGGAACGTGTTCCATTAGCCGAGTGTTACTGAATCGACACCGACACAGGCGCGTCAATGCTCAAAGGGACTCCCGTTTCGATCGACTGCAAAGTCAAAGACCGGATCGACGCCGGTACGTATCGTGTGTTCAGGCAAGGGGCCAGACGTTATCGACCTAAGCGAGAACGGTCTTTCATCACCATCCAAGCCGAAATACTATCTTGGCCGGACTTCATCGGCGGCGCTTGGATCGCCGTCTTAACACACGGCGATTCAAGAGGTGCGCCTCGGCGGTCGGTGCCATGCGAATGAGGCGGATCTGGTCTATAGGTCGAGAGTCTTTTCATGGCGACGGCTAAAGCCTGATGCCGAAAGGTTGGAAGACTTTTCGGACAAGATCATGCGACAAAGCAACGAGGAACTGAGCGCGACTGATTCAACCTGAAGTCATCGCCCTCCAAGCGCCGTTTCCTTGACGTCATTCTGCGGCGATGCTCTCCTTTGCGGCCCGGATGCGCGCCGCTGAGAACTTCAGCTCGGGTATTTTGCCGAACGGATCGAGTTGTGAGTTGGTGAGGAAGTTTGCAGGCGCTTCGGAAAAGCAGAACGGAATGAACAGCATTCCCGGCGTCACGTCGCGATCGGCGCGTAGCGTCAGCGTGATCGATCCCCGGCGCGTTTCGACCATCACCTGCTGACCGCGCGCGAACCCCTGCCGACCAATGTCACTGGGATGCATCGAGACCACAGGCTCGCTCTCTTGTGCATTGAGATGCGTCGCCCGGCGACTCATGGCACCCGTGTGCCAATGCTCAAGCATCCGGCCGGTGGTCAGCACCATCGGGAACTCCGCGTCGGGCAGCTCATCCGGTGGCAAAAGATCGGTCGGAACGAGCCGCGCGCGCCGGTTTTTTGTCGGGAATCCGTCGTAGAAGATGATCTCCTCGCCGGGCCTATCTTCGGACTTGGCCGGGTAACAGACCACGCCTTCGCGCAACAACCTCTTCCAGCCGATGTTGTTGAGCAGCGGCATGAAGCTGGCCATTTCGGTATGAACCTCACCGATGTCTTTGTAGGCCCAGTCGAGGCCGGAGCGCTGTGCCATCTCCATAATGATCGTCCAGTCCTGCCGCGCCTCGCCCGGTGGTTCGCGAACCGGCATGCCGAGCTGCACCTGACGGTTGGAGTTGGTGTAGGTGCCCGGTTTTTCCGGCTGGGCCGACGCGGGCAGGATCACGTCGGCGAACCAGGCGGTCTCGGTGAAAAAGATATCCTGCAACACAAGGTGGTCGAGGCGCGCCAGCGCTCTCCTCACATGGCTCTGATCGGGGTCGGACATGGCGAGGTTCTCGCCCTGGACATAGATCGCGCGGATCTTGCCGGCCTCGACCTCTCGCAGGATCTCGACAACGGTCAGGCCCTTGGCGGGATCGAGCGCGCGGCCCCATGCATCTTCGTACTTGTTGCGGATGTCGGGGTCTTCGACGGATTTGTAGTTCGGATAGACCATGGGGATCAGGCCAGCGTCCGAGGCGCCCTGCACATTGTTCTGGCCGCGCAGGGGATGGATGCCAGCGCCCGGCCGTCCGATCTGGCCCGTGATGAGACTGAGCGCGATCAGGCAGCGCACATTGTCGGTGCCATGCACATGTTGGGTGACGCCCATGCCCCAGAAGATGATCGCGCGTTCTGACGTAGCGAAGGTGCGGGCAAGCTCGCGCAGATACGGCGCTTCGACACCGCAGATCTCGGCCATGGCTTCGGGCGAGAAGTCCTTTACCTTGTCGCGCAGCGCATCGAACCCATCGATATTGGCCTCGATATATTGCCGATCGTAGAGCCCTTCCTCGATGATCGTATGAATCATTGCGTTCAGCATCGGAACATCACGGCCCGGCGCGAAGATGACGGGATGCGTCGCATAGCGCATCAGGCCCTGTTTGCGCGGATCGAAGACCAAGAGCTTGGCACCGCGCTTGGCGGCCTGTTTGACATAGGTCGCGGCTACGGGGTGGTTCTGTTCCGCGCGGCAGCCGATCATCATGATGCAGTCGCTGTCGTCGGCAGCCGTGAATGGAGCGGAGACGGCGCCGGAACCGACACCTTCCATCAGTGCGGCGACTGACGAGGCGTGACAAAGCCGGGTGCAGTGATCCACATTGTTGGTTCCAAAGCCCTGGCGGATGTATTTCTGGAAAAGATAGGCTTCTTCATTCGTGCCCTTGGCCGAACCGAAGCCGGCAATGGCCTGCCCGCCTAAGCTATCGCGCACCTTGTTCATGCCGCCGGCGGCCAGTGCCATCGCCTCTTCCCAAGTCGCCTCGCGGAAGACGTCCGGGATATCGGCGAAGGTCATGCGTGCATGGGCATCCTTCGGCGCGTCAGCACGACGGATCAGCGGGCGGGTCAGACGCTCGGGCGACATGACATAATCCATCCCGAAACGACCCTTGATGCAGAGCTTGCCGCGATTGCCCGGGCCCTGCAGGCCATCGACCTTCACGATATCGTTGCCCTTCAGGCTGATCTCGGTCTGACAGCCGACGCCGCAGAACGGGCAGATCGACGGCATTGCCTTGTCGGCATAGACCTCCCGCTTGGTGGCGTTGTCGTTGAGGAGAGTCTTTTCCATCAGGGCACCGGTAGGACAGGCCTGCACGCATTCGCCGCAGCCGACACAGGTGGAAAGGCCCATCGGATCGTTGACGTCGAAAACGGGGACCGCGGCCATGCCACGGTCGGCCATCCCAATGACGTCGTTGACCTGGACCTCGCGGCAGGCTCGCTCGCATAGCGTACAAGAGATGCAGGCATCGAGATTGACCGCGATCGAGGGATGCGAGCCGTCGTGGAAGATACTGTCGACCGGGATGGCCTTTTTGGCCCCGGGCCGGCCGCTGGGATAACGCGGTTGTTCGACGAAGCCCGCAAGCTGCATCTGGTCCCAGAAATGACTCTCGGGGTTTGGGCTGTCGGCGCGCACCGGCATGTCGGAGGCCAACAGTTCGAATACCAGTTTGCGGTTCTTCTCGACCCGCAAACCACCGGTGTTGACGACCATGCCCTTGGTCGGCTTGCGGATGCAGGAGGCTGCGAGCGCCCGCTCCCCCTCGACTTCGACCATGCAGACCCGGCAATTGCCGTCGGCGCGGTAGCCTGGGGCATCCTTGAAGCACAGATGCGGGATCGTCGTGCCTTCGCGCTTGGCGACCTGCCAGATCGTCTCATTGCCGAAGGCCGTCACCTCGTCGCCATCCAGCTTGAAGGCCACCGTCTTCGTGACATCGTTGGGATGGTCGAGGCTCATGCCGCAAACTCCTCTGGGAAGTACTTCATCAGGTGCTTGATGCAGTTGCCGGCCGCGTAGCCGAGCCCGCAGATCGAGCTGTCGCCCATCACCACAATAAGGTCGTCGAAGAGCTCCCAATTCGTCTCGCCCGCCTCGAGCATGCGCACCATCTTGTCGGTGCCCGAGCGGCAGGGTGTGCACTGGCCGCAGCTTTCGTGCGTGAAGAACCGCATTGTGTTGAGCGCGGCCTCGCGCACGCTGTCGACCTGGCTGAGGATCACCACGGCATGCGAGCCGATAAAACCGCCCTCTTTCTCAAATGCCCCGAAATCCATCGGCCGATCGGCCATGTGCGCAGGGAAGATGCCACCGGATGCGCCGCCGGGCAGAAACGCTTTGAGGACATGTCCGTCGGCCATGCCGCCGCAATAAGACTCGATCAGCTCGTTGAGCGGTATGCCGGCGGGCGCGACCTTGACGCCCGGTTCCCTGACCCGACCCGAGACCGAGAATGAGCGCACGCCATTGTGCTTTTCGGTCCAGCCCTGAGCCGCGAACCACTGCGGCCCGTGCTCCACGATCTGCGGCACCCAAAGCAGGGTTTCGACATTGTGGTTGAGCGTGGGGCAGCCAAACAGGCCACGTTCGGCAATATAGGGCGGACGGTGGCGGGGAAGGCCGCGCTTGCCCTCGATCGACTCGATCATCGCCGATTCCTCGCCGCAGATATAGGCACCGGCGCCGCGGCGGACTTCCATCGGGGTCTTCATCAAGCCGGCCCGCGCGAGCGCGTCGATCTCGCGCCGCAGGATTTCCAGAACGGCCGGATATTCGTCGCGCATATAGATGTAGATGCGCTCGCAGCCGACGACATGGGCGGCGATCTGCGCCCCTTCCAGCATTTTGTGCGGCGAGTGTTCGAGCCAGTAGCGGTCCTTGAAGGTGCCGGGCTCGCCCTCGTCCCCATTCACGGTCATCAGGCGTGGGCCGGGGAAGCTGCGCACGACAGCCCATTTCCGACCCGCCGGGAAACCCGCGCCCCCCAGGCCCCGCAGTCCGGCGCCTGACAGTGTGGCCACCGCTTGGTCGGCCGTGATCTCGCCCGAGACCACCTTTTCGAACACGTGATAGCCCCCCTCGGCCCGATAGGCTGCGAGATGCTGATAGTCGGGGATCTCCGGCGTGGTGGGTCCGGCCGCCGCCAGGCTCAGTTCGTAGGACGTTGCGTGATCGACCGCGCGCTTGCCGACCTGCCCGGCCGGAGCTGTCGCGCAGCGGCCGATACAGGGAACGGGCTGAATGCGGATGCCGGTGCCCATCGCGGCCGACATCTCGGCGATCAAATGCTTGGCCCCCGCCATCTCACAGGAAAGCCCGTCGCAGATCCGGATAGTGAGCGGCGGCGGCGGCCTCTCGCCTTCTTTCACGACATCGAAGTGGTAATAGAAACTCGCTACCTCGAACACCTCGACCTGGGCGAGGCGGAAGAGCTCGGCGAGCGCCGCCAATGAGCGCGCGGTCAGATATCCGCAGGTGTCCTGAATGAGGTGAAGCGCCTCGATGAGCATATCGGGGCGGCGCGGCATGTCGCCCAGAAGCGCGGCGATGTCCGCGACATCCTCGTCGCTGATCTGGCGCCCTTTCGGCAGCGACGGATCGCGGCGTTTGAATTTGGCTGGGACAATCTGGTGCACCGGTTGTGCCTTCAGCGCTTGGCATACCAACGGCCGGGTTCAGATTGCGCGGCTTTCGCGCAGGCGGAAGGGGCGGCCCGCGACGCGGGCCACCCCAGACGCGACCTTACTCGGCCGGAACGGCCTGAGGATGGGTGGACTCGACGTGGTGCTTCTCGCCCACCGGCCGGATCATGAGATTGGCGAAGAACGCGATCACAAGAAGCGCGGCCATCGCATACATGGTCGTGTTGTAGAGCGAGGGGGTCGGGTCGATCGTGCCAGCCGGCGCGATCTCCATCAGTCTTGCGATGGTCACCGTCTTCGCGTCCACGAGCTCGCGGAGCTGGCTCACCGGCGCACCGAACCGCTCGGCGAAGGCGGCCGGATTGATCTGCGCGACGAGATCGTTGATCGCATTGTTGCGCGACAGATCGCGCAGATAGGTGATCGCGACGGGTCCGAGAACGCCCGCGGTCGACCAGGCCGTCAACAGCCGGCCGTGAATACCGCCGACATGCATCGTCCCGAAAATGTCGGCGAGATAGGCCGGGATCGTTGCGAAACCGCCGCCATACATCGTGAAGATGATCATGGTCGCGATGTAGAAGCCGATCAGGGCAGTATTGCCACCCATCACCGCGAATACCGGGATCGACAGATAGAGCAGCGTCCCGAGCACGAAAAAGCAGTGATAGGTATTCTTGCGGCCGATAACATCGGACGTCGACGCCCAGAAGAACCGGCCCACCATGTTGAAGACCGAGATCATCAGAACATAGGTCCCGGCAAAGGTCGCGGTCACGATGACGAGATCGCCGAAGATCTCGTGGATCATGGTTTTGGCGACACCGAGCACGCCAATCCCGGCGGTCACGTTGAAGCACAGAACGATCCATAGCAGCCAGAACTGCCGCGTCTTGATCGCCTGGTCGATATGCACATTGTTGCGGGTGACCATGCCCGAAGCGCTGTGAACCGGCTCCCATCCTTTGGGTTTCCAGCCCGCTCGCGGAACGCGGTACTGAAAGGCCGCAATCACCATGATGCAGAAGTAGACGATGCCGAGCGTCAGGAACGTCGCCGCCGCCCCGGTATTGCCGGTGCCGACCACATAGACGCCGGCTTCGCCGCCGACCGCCGCCGCTTGGCTGGCGTTGGCGACAACGACTTCCACGAGGCCGTTAGCCGTTTCGGCGTAACGCCGGCCTTCTTCGGTGACGAGCTTAACCGCATTGGCCGTGCCGAGATATTCGGGCGCCTTCTGGAAAAGGTTCAGCAGCCAATCGATCAGCGGCGCGCCGATCATCGCGCCGCCGCCGAAACCCATGATCGCCATCCCGGTGGCCATGCCGCGCCGGTCCGGGAACCAGCGGATGAGCGTCGAGACGGGCGAGACATAGCCAAGGCCCAGACCGGCCCCGCCCAGGACACCGTAACCGAGATAGAGCAGCCACAGTTGATGCGTCGCGATGCCGAGGGCCCCGACGACGAACCCGCCGCCCCATAGCGTCGCGGCGACCACTCCGACATAGCGTGGGCCGACTTTCTCCAGCCATTTGCCGCCAAACGCCGCCGTGAGTCCAAGGACGACGATGGAGACCGAAAAGATCCAGACGACCGAAGAAAGCGACCAGTCGCCGCCGGCCGAGGCGACGACGCCCAGTTCGCGGGTAAGCGGGGGGTTGAAGACGGACCAGGCATAGACCGATCCGATGCACAGGTGGATGGCGACCGAGGCGGGTGGCACCCGCCACCGGTTGTACCCTTCGGGCGCAATAATGTTCTCCCTGCGTAAGAATGACAGGAACGAAGACGCACTTTCGCTGGCTTGCGACATGAGAATTTCCTCCCTCTGGCGGACCGGTGCGGTCCCAGGCTCGCGGCGACCGTCGCGCTTGGTGCGCGATCTTTGCCGCGAGCGTGTTCATCTTCGCCCTTGATCTCGACGCGCGTCAATCAAATTTTTATAGCTTATTCAATTAGATAGACGACTCGCAACGCACCGCAGCAAGGTCGAAAAGTCCCTCATCGCCCGCCGGGCGACGAGCTTCTTGAGAAAAAATGTCCAGTTATTGGGCCGCGTGATCAGCGAAGCCGGACGAAATGTCCGCCGCCGGAAGCCACACAGAAAAATTCGATCCGCGGCCTTTTTCGCTCCGAACCGAGATCAATCCACCCGCCCGACTGATCAGCGACTGGCTGATCGAGAGGCCTAGTCCCGTGCCTTCGGCAGGCTTGGTTGTGAAGAACGGATCAAAAACATGGGCTATCTTGTCGGCGTCGATACCGGTTCCGGTGTCAGCCACGCTGACCTCGGCGCCGGCCACCCCCTCCCGCCGGGCCGGCCCCGTTTCAAGCGTTATGGTGCCGCCCCCGGGCATGGCCTGAGCGGCGTTTATCATCAGGTTGACCAGCACCTGCTGCAGCTCCGACGCGACGATGCGAACCGACGGGGCGGGGCGGTGGTGCTCCTTCGTCGCGATATCGTGTTTCCTCAGGTCGGCCGCGACGAGCACCTGCGCGTCCTGTACGACGGTCTTGAGGTCGACAACGCTCGCGGCGTCAGACATCTCGCCCTGGCGGGTGAAATTGAGAAGCTTGCCGACGATGATGTTGATCCGGTGGGTTTGCGCGTCGATAAGATCGAGTTCGGTCTTGTGGGCTGTTTGGGCATGACCCAGTTCCTGCCGAAGCACGTCAAGATTGCCTTGAATGACCGAAACCGGATTATTGATCTCATGCGCCACACCCGCAGTGATCTCGCCGACCGCGGCCAGTTTCTCTGACATCACAAGCTGCTGAAAGGTCGCTTCCAGCTTGCGATTGACTTCGCGCAACTCCTCGGTTCGCTGATCCACCAGCTCGTTGAGCTTGCCGGCATAAGCCCGCAGCGCCTCGTCGCGTTCCTGAGCCTGGTCGAGCAGACGGTCGAGATGGCGTGCCACCGCACCGATTTCGTCGCGTGCCTTGACCGCCCCGATCCGGGCATCCAGCGCGCCCTTTTCCACGCGCTCCATCGTTTCGCTCATTTGTTCGAGCGGGCGGAACACGCCACGGGCAAGGCGCAGGAAGATCGGGAACGATAAGCCGACGACGGCAACAAAGGCGAGAATAAGCGTGACAATGGTCTTGTTGCGCTCCGCCGTGAAGGGCGCTTGGAGAAAGCCGGTATAGAGCATCCCGATCCGGTCGCCCGCGATATCGGTCACGGGAAGATAACCCGAGATGTACCAATCGTTGACGACGAAGGCGCGGTCGAGCCAAGTCTCGCCCCGCTCGATGACTGACCGCCAGACGACCTCCGAGACCCGAGTCCCGAGTGCGCGGCTTCCCTCAAAGAGACGAACATTCGTGCTGATCCGCACATCGTCGAGAAACAGCGTTGTGGTCCCTGCGCGGGACACGCCGCCCTCGGCATCGCGATAGATCAATGCGTTGATGGTATCGATAAAGTCGAGGTTTCGGTTCAACAGCCGCCCCCCGACCAGCACGGCATCGTCACGATCCAACCGATGCGCGGTCAAGAGCACCATGCCCCGGGTTTCGGTGTCGCGGGTGATCGGGCGCGCCGCCTTGGTGGGCACAAGCCGCAGTCGGGCCTGGTCCGCCAGTGCGGGGGACTGCGATGCCAGATCATCGGCCGAAAACAGAGCGAGGGCCGCGCTCGGTTTTTCCGCCGTGGCTGCGGCGGCGACGGGCACGGCGGGCGCGGGCAGTTCACTCCGATCCGGCCGCCCGTAGAGCAGGAAATCGAGTCCGAGGACAGCGCGGCTGCGATCGAGAAACGCGGCCTGGGCGGCAGGCCCGCCGCGCTGGGCTCTCGCAAACCCGATCGATTGTGCGAGCGCCGCGACCTCGGCCGCCTGCGTGTCCTCGATCCGGTTGAGATATTGCTCGGCGATCCTAAGGTCGCTCGCCACCTTGGCGATCAGAAGTTCGTCGAACTTGTCGATCCAATAGAGCGTCGCTCCTCCGAGAAGGAGTGGTATCAGAACCACAAGCGGTAAAAGCGCAAGGAGCAGGAGCCTGAGCCTGACCGATTGCATCGCCGCCTATAAACCCCAGGCTTGGCATTTGCGGTCGATCGTTTTCCGGGCAACGCCGAGCCGCCGCGCAGCCTCGGCTCGGTTGCCGCCACAAGCATCGAGCACGCCCAGGATATGGCGTTGCTCGACCGCCGCCAGGCTTTCGGTCGAGTCCCCTTCTGGGAGCATGCCGATCCCAGTTTCGAAGTCGCTGTGAATCAGCGCTCGTTCGACATAGTTGCGCAGCTCCATCACATTGCCCGGCCAATGATAGGCGAGAATCTTGCGCCGCGCGGCCGGCGGCAGGTGCGGCACCGGTACCCTCATGCGCGTGGCCATATGTTTCACGAAGAACTGCATCAGTTCGAGAATGTCCTGCGCCCGCTCGCGCAACGGAGGCAGCGAAATCTCGACGACGTTTAGAAGATAGAAAAGATCGACGCGGAAGGTTTTGTCCTGGACCGCTTGCGTGAGCGGTCGCGTCGTCGAAGATACGATCCGCACGTCGAGCGAGACGCTCCGCGCAGCACCAAGCGGCCGAAACCGGCCCGTGGTCAGAAGCTCCAGCAGCACGTTCTGGCAGCGCATCGACAGCAGCTCGACATCGTCGAGAAACAGCGTCCCGCCAGCAGCATTCATCAGAATGCCGTCCCGATTCTGACCCTCGTCGCTATTTTCGCCGATACTCCCGAACAGCTGCGATTGAAACTCTTCCTCGCTCATCCCGTAGCACTGAAGCCAGAGGAACGGCTTCCCCGCGCGGGCGGAGTGGGCGTGAAGCATGCGGGCGGCCATCTGCTTGCCCGACCCGACCTCACCCCGGATCACCACATGGGCGTTTGTCGTCGCCGCACGTTCGATAGCCGTACGTACCCCTTGGATTTCCGGCGAGGATCCAAGTATCGCAGTCCGGTGGCGGAGCACGTCCGCACCCGCCGCCAGTTCGTGGCTGAGAACAGAGTTCTGGCGTCTCAACCGGGAGCGGATCATGCTTTGCGAAATCGCGTTGAGGATTTGGTTGGAGCGAAAGGGTTTCATCAGGAAATCCGATGCCCCTGCCCGGATCGCGGCGATCGCCGTCTCGAGATCGGCATAGGCCGTCATCAAGATCACATCTGAGAAAAGGCCGATCCTCTGCTGTTCGGCGAGCCATTGGACGCCGCTTCGCCCGGGCATGACATTGTCGAGGACGATCACATCGTAGCGGTGTTGGTCGAGAAGATTGGAGGCTTCCGCGGTATCGCTTGTCACATCGATCCGCGCGCAAGTCCCTTTCAAGGTCTTGGCCAGGAAGTTGCGCATCCCCGGCTCATCATCGACGACCAGCACCGCTGCGTTGCACAGACCGCTTGCCAACCGCCGTTTGCCGGAAGCCGACGCCGCGTTTACCGCCTCACTCGGCATGTCGAGATCACCTCGTCACCCACGGCCGGTGATCTGGCCGGCCACTGTGCCTTCCAGATCGAGGAGACGAATCTTGAGCACGAGGCGGGTATCGGAAACTCTGCCGCCCGCATTCGGCGAGTCGCGCGCGACTCGCTTGACCGCGGCCGACGACTTCAATCCGATTTGCTTCAATAACTTACGCGTCGACACGTTGGTGTCGTCAGGCATTCCGTTCCTCCCTCGAGGCCTGTTTCGAGGCTGTCCACCGTTACGTCGGTGATTTAGACTTTTCTATTGAGCCCCGTACCGCCACATTCAGCTACGGTTATTTGCGATAGGATACCTATTATTAATTAAGATGGCGATCATTTTATTCACTAAGACGGCAATCTGTGTCACCGAGTGAAGCCATTAGATTTGTTGGGAAATCGCTATCGGATGCATTTTCTCCTCGGTATCGCAAAGCTTGTCTCAATAGTCGATCCCTCTCGCTCGGCTTCGGATCGCAGGTCGCGCTCCGGAACGCTTAATTCCCGTGCTACCCCGTTTCATCAGGCAGTTAGCCGCCGTTGTTCGCAGCGCCCGGAAGAACCCACTGCTGACGACGATCTCAGTCAAGTCCCACGGCAGCAGGCAGGTTCCCCAACTCCCGTCACATTTTTTGTCGGCAGCAGAGCCTATTCCGCGCAACGGTATGACGATCCGCACAGTCCAAAGCTGTGCTTTGTGGTCGCGGCGGAGCGTCCCGGGCGCCGTTGACGTGTCGATCATTACGACGGTTAGAGCGCGATCCATTCAGATTGAATCGATCGCGCTCTCTTAATCTTTGTTTTGTCGCATGATCTTGTCCGAAAAGTCTGCCAACTTTTCGGGATCATGCGCTAGTGTTTCCTTCTCTGACGGTCCGACCCCGAACGTGTCAGCCTCCCCGATACAGACCGGGTATCGACTCGGTCTGTACCTCATCGGCGTACGAATTCCGTTCATTCCCACGTAAGCGGCAAACCAGTCGTGTCATAACATCCTGGGTCCCCGCTTGCGCGTCGCTTACGCGGGGACGAGCGGATCAACAGTTTCTCTACACCGCGCCTCCCGGTTCGCTGCGCAAGACCGACCTTCCCCTTTCAGGGGAAGGTCACCGAAGTCGAACCCAAGGCACTCGCTCGGGAAGCGTATCGGCCACTGCCGAGACCGCCAGGAAAGCATGGTGCGTGCGGCTGCCTTTCTCTCGTCGTGTTGTCTGCGGTGAGCCGGTTTCCACTGCGCCGGAAAACGGCTATTGCCCGCTGGCCGCCTTGGTGAGACCTTGGAGCGCACCCGTCATTTTGGCGAAGATCGCGTCGCGATCCTTGATGCCGTACCGGGTCTTGAGCGTGTCCGGCGGCGTGTAGGCCATCCAGACCTTCCCGCCTTTGTCTTGCCAGGTCAGCACTTTCAACGGCAGGTCGATGCCGATCTGCGGGTTTGACTGCATAAGCGGCCCCCCGAGCCGGGGATTGCCGAAAATCATAAGTTCCATCGGCGGCAGTTCAATGCCGACCGTCTTCACGTTGGCTGCGTGATTGATGCGGGCCATCAAAATGATGCCCCGTTTTTTGAGCGTTTCGGTCAGACGGTCGATCGTCTCTTTCACGCCGTGCTTGCTCTCGATCGTTACAAGCTGCTCGGCGAGCGCGGATTGGGTAAAGAGCGACAAGGAGAGGATGACCGCGGCAGCTAAGCGCATGGGATGCCCTTTCTCTGAAGAAGCCGGTCGTGTTCAGATGGCAACGCTCGGTGTGAGTGATGGTTTCGCGTCGAGCCGATCGCGCGTCGTGCTTCTTCGGTGATTACATGACTTCATCGGTGTGATCGGTGACCAAATCACACAGTTTCCGGCGTCGCGCAGTGCCCGGCGTCAAATAGTTTCAGGCGTCACACAGTTTCGGGCGTCGCATAATGTCCGGCGGATCAGTTCGTTGACAAAACTATGCTGTGGCTGAGCCCCCTTACTCCTTCCACCGCCTCGGAAGGGTTGGGGAGGGGGCCGTCCCTCGGCATCCCAATTCCGTTCATTCCCGCGAAAGCTTGCGCGGGGACGAGTGGATCAACGGTTACCCGAGCCGCCCCCTCCCGGCGCTTCGCGCCGACCTCCCCCGCAAGCGGGGGAGGTGACCGAAGTCGAGCCCGAGACAACAACCTCTCTCTGGCATGCTCAAACCGAAAAAGGGCCGCGCCCAAGCCCGATTTCAACGTCCTACAGCATGATCCGAAAAGCTGGCAGGCAATTCGGATAAGATCATGTGCAGAAAAAAGAGAAGGGAGCGCGGTTGATTTCAACCTGAAGCCATCGCGTTCTAAGCGCGCGGCGGTCGGCGGCGTTCACGGAACCACGGGCGGTACTTGTCCATTTTGGCACGCTGCGCCGACGGCGCATGCCGCTTGCAGGTGGACATTTCTTCGCTGTCGGCGGGCGCCGCCCATCGCCGCTCGACGCAATCGTTTGGATTGTACGCCATTTCGAGATCGGTCATGCGATCGAACACGTCTTTGAGCGAAAGCTCCCAGGGTGAGCCGTCGCTGCGCGTATAGGAGAATTTGCGCTCCGCAACTTCCTCGTCGAGCACGCGCTGCAATTGCGCCTTCACCTCCGCGGCGTCCATCCCGGTCGGCATGGCATAGCGTTCGGGCCGCCGCGCGACGCGCTCCGGAAATCTGCGCACCACGTCAAGCGCGATCAACAGACGCAGATCCCGCGCCGGCGTCGAGAAGGATTCCCACGGACCGGTGGTCTCAAAGATCGCCGGGCCGTTGGGCATGGTTGCCTTGCCGCGCCCGCTGTTCTGGAACTTCCGCCCGTTCTCGACCGAGGTCACCCGCACTCTCACCTGCTCTTCGAGCGAGGTGATTGCCTCCTTCAAGGCGCGTACGGGATCGAGCGGCGACGGCGACATCACGTCGTCCATGCGATCGTAGAATTCCTCGATCCCGAGCTGCGCCTGATCGAGCGATACGTCGCCGTAGTGCGCATTCTTCTCGATTTGGGCGTTGGTCAACCGCGTCAAGCCGCCCTTCCTGGTCCGCATGACCGGGCGGAAGCGCTTGAATCCCGCGCCGCCCAGCGCCGGGTCGCGCGCGAAGAGGAAATTGCCCCGCCAGAATCGCTTGCGCGCCACCGTCCCATCCGGCTGCCCATCGACCGCGAGGAATACACCGGCCCCGCCGCGCGATTGCGGAACACGCTTCACCAGCACAAGGATATGCCCATACGGATCAGCGTAAACGACCCCCGGCCGCAGCGCCTCCTCGGTCAAAGCCACCGGATAGAAGTCGGTTTTTGCCGCGTCCAACGCCGTTCGCGCGGAGCCGGAATGAACGCCGTTTGCGATGGTCCGCGAATACTGGCCGAAGGACGCGACGAGCCCCTTAGGCCGTCGCGCCCGCAGGCGCGCCGTCGTCGTCGTGCGGGCATAGGGTCTCCTCGCCTCAGGTCGGCCGAAGAAACTACCGAAAAAGCCGCCTTGTCTATGCGCCGCGTATCTGTCGTATCCGTACCGCGTCGGCGCATGCCGGGCGATCTGTTCGGGCCGGGGCTGGGGAGGGGGCTCGAGATTCTTGATGTCCCACCAGGCGCGACAACGCGGCGGCTTGCCTCTTCCGCCACGGTTACACTTCGAATAACCGAACGGCAAACCGGTCTTGAAGGCGAAATACGCGCGCAGGAAATAGGGGAGGTCGGCGCAGTCGGGACGCAGGACGAGCTTCTTACTGTCCTCCTTAAGACCCAGATGGTTGAACAGGAAGTTGCGCGACTCGTCGCGCAGGACGAAATGCAGTGCCTTCCAGGAAAGCTCGGCATCAAGCGGCGCATCGAACAGCTTCTCGATCCATGCCGAATAAAGGTTCTCCGTTTTGCGATTCCAGCTACCGCGCAAGGGCCAGACGCTGGCGCTTGTCGCGCGCGGCGGCGCCGGCCGGCGGCTGCGTACGGTGACCACACGCGTGATGGACTCGCATTCGGCCGATGCGCGGCTCAGATCGAGCTTCGCGCGCCACTTGCCGGCGATCGGCGACTTGACTTCGGCAAACCAGAAATAGGGTGGCCCACCATACCGTCGTTGCGATCTCGCGGCCACAGTGCCGTCGGGCGCGATCAGCGAAAGCTGCCCTTCGACCGCCTTCTCCGCAGCGAACACGACGCGCAAGGGCGCGCCCTTCCAAGGTTTTATCGGAGAGGACAGGACAGCAAGGTCGACACGGTCTTCACATCGCTTGGCCGCGCTCTCGGCTCGGGAGTCGAGAACTGAAGAAAGCAAGCCAAAAGATGCAATGACGATGAAAAACAGTATTCTTGCTGCGACAGCGGCCGGCCGGCATGTCGGACCAAATCCGGTTCGTCCCGCCTGCATGATCTCGATCAAGCCATCATTGGGAACGCGCCGTCGGCTCATGGCTCACCTCAATTGCAGCAGGACGAACCACTTCTTGTCATTGAGCGAGCATTTCACTTTCGGTGGTGCGCCGGTCGCGGACCGCGGCAAGGTCCAATGGCCGGCGCCGCCACAACGGCCTTTCTGCGCAGCGGAGAATTTCAGGTCGCCGCGCAAGTTCAGCTTCCTGACGGTGACGGCCTGATTGACGTTGCCGCCCACGGTGTAGACCTTGCGCGCCGGCTTATCGACATAGGCAACCACCTCGCAATGCGCGCGCCGGATCGAGCGTGCATTGATGTTGTCGTTAAGGTCCATGCGGATGCGCTCGCGCACCGCCTTGCCGCTTGCGTCGGAGAGCGCGGGCTCGCGCTGGGCGCAGATCAAATCGCCCGGACGAGGTCTGGTGGCGGTGAGCGGACACGCCCGATAGAGCCGTGCGTCGGCCACATCGGCGAGCTCTGCTGCACTCGTACGGAAGGCGTCGTAGATGAAAACGCGATGGGCATTGGCGTACCGGAATGTGTTCGCCGGGACCTCGGCCTGCCGCACCACATAGCTGATGAAGGCGGCCGACCACGGCGTGTCGATGGCTGCCGCGCGCAAGGCGGCCTCGCGCAAGATCTCGCGCGCAGCCGGGTCGGATAGGCTGTCGGCGGCGCGCAGAAGGCGTTGGGCATCGGTTCGCAACAGCGGCGCGGCCTGCGCGCCGTCCGTCGAAATCGACGCGTCCTGATAGCCGCGGACCTCGAGCTTGTCGGCGAAATCGTTGCCGAAAACGGCGCGCCAGTAGTTCATCACCTGCCACCAGCCACGGTGGCCGATGCCCGCCTGCCGGTCGCCGCTGACCTTGCCCGGATGCTCGGCTTCGGTGAGGCCGAAGTGGAACAGGCGCCCATTCGAATCGATCTGATGGCCGCGGAATCGGGTGAACTCCGTGATCGCTGTTTGCGCGATCCGCCGGCCGAATTCGTTCACGGGCTTAGCCGCCGTGGCATCGCAGCGGGCTTGCACAGCCTTCCAGAATGTCGACGCTGCGCGGTCGACCTCTGCGAATGCCGGATCTGCAGCCATGGCGATCGCCACGACAGCGGCGCAGGCGGCAGCACGCATGACCCCCTCCCCAGAAGGCGAAACGCGGTCGACTACGGTGCGGTACGAAACCGGTAGCCCGATGAACGCGATCGAGGGCGTCGCACCGAACAGACGACCGACATTTCATTGACTGCCTGGTGTTGCGGCACCAACGCTTGAGATCGTCTCATCGTGTTGGTGCCGCAACACAAGACACCAAACTAGTATTCCAGGCGGACGGCCCAGAATCGGATCGTCCGAGCTGACACTGAATCGATAGTCGACGCAGGTAATAGACGCGAATAATGTCTTTTGAGAGTCACAGCGGCATTCGACCAATCAAATATAAGCTTGCTGTAGTCTTGATAGGCCGGACGCCTAACCCGCACTCGTGGAAATCCCTTATATCGAGGGTGGCGGCAGTAAGGCGGAGTTGGAGTACGACGTCCGTCCGCATCATTCGTGAAGCTATCGGCCTGTTCGAACGGATGAAATCCAATTTGGAAACTCTGCGTTGCGCGTTTCCACTTATTCGATCGCGTTACGGTGCGCGTTTCTGAGAAGCGCGACGTCAATACGGCTGAGCCGTGGGACGACCACCATGCGCGTGACCTCGCCGCGCAAGAAAGCCTTCAGGAAGGCGTCGTATTTCTTGAAGACCACACATCCACTCGATTCCCCGCCGGGGCCGAGCAAATAGGTATGCGCCAGCATGCCGTCGCGGCCATACATGGTGCTGCCGGGAGCTGGATTGAGGCGGATGGCACGCACGCCGTGGAACCGGCGCTCGCGCATCGTCAGTTCGTAGACATTGGGTGGCGTCGGCCCGCGGTTCTTTCTGTGGACATAGGCCGGGTTGTCCTGCAGCCTGCCACGCCCGGAATGTGCTTCCAGCCGCCTTCCGTCCGGCATATGGACGGTATGTCCGGCGATGTCGTAGACGGCAGTGCGGCTATGTACGTCGTGGAGCCAGAGTTCGCCGATGCGCGGCCGCTTCCGAGGTAGCGCGATCGGCGAAATCGATGCCGTTACCAGCAGATCATCCGCTGTGGCTTCCTCGCGCGCGGGGGCAATAGAGATATCGGCGCGCTTGAGCCCGACAGACGGATCATCGGCTGTGTCCGGCAATCGCACAAGATTTGCACGGTGAACCGGCTCGACCGGCAGCATCGGGGCGGCGCTTGCCAGCATGTAACCGGAGGCCGCAGGTATTTCCGGAACGGCCTCGATACTTGTGTCGTTGATGGCCGTTGATGTCGTGATCATGTCGCTCGGCTTCGCGCGATCCGCCGCGGCGATCTCGATGCGCGGCCGATGCAGAAAAGCCAGTTGCTCCGTACCGAGCGGGGCTTTGGCGCGCAAATGCGGATCGATGGAGAAAGCAGTGGCCGCCAACCAACCGGCGATCGCGGTTAGAAGTGCGGTCGTTACCGCAAGAGTGACCAGGGCGCCGAGGCACAAAGCAATGCCACGGACAATGATCTTGCTGTATTCGTCAACAGTATAGATCAGTTTCTCGAAGAAGGTGGCATTCGGAACTGTCGCGACTGCATACGCCATTACGTGAACTGCTTGCACCGTATCCGCAAACGGATGGCGTCGGTCGAGCTTCATCGACCACGCCCGATCTCCTCCAGGGATGAAGGTCAGCTTCGCATCCAGGCCGGGAATTTTCGTTTCGAGTAGTGAGCTGGGTTACAATACAGCGTTAAGGTTACGCGAACCTGAAGAAAGATGCTTGCCCCAACCAGTTATTTCTTCTTCTTTTTCTTCTTCGCGAAAGCGAGTGTTTATCTCTGCTCCGTCGGCGAAATGCGACCGATGGCAAGCTTGAACGCTCCAGCAAATCAGCTCTGCAAGAGATTTGGCCAGCTTTTCAGCGAAAGTTCGAGCGCATAGTAGGGATCACTGGCAAACTTCTGGATCAGCACGATGTGCTGCTGTTGAATTCTCCAATCGACGCCCAGTAACGGACGCTGGGGCATAGTCTTCGGTCGTATTGACACACGACGGAATCTGTGCCGCGTCGTCTCTGATAATGCCGATTTACTGATATCCGAATGGTTTATTGCTGCAGCGCAGCTTGTATGACATATATTTACCATATTTAAGTCTAAATTTTGCCATCACTTCTGCGGAAATGTGTCCGGTGTCGCTCACCTCGCGAACGCGTCTTCGGTTGGGCGTTCCGAGTCCGCTGCGGGGGCGGCTGTGTTGAGAAAAAGGGGGAACAGTCTGGAATGAACCAGGAAGTCTGTGCGCATATCCGAGCGAATCCCGAGTTCGCGCAACTCGTCCATCGGCGCGGCCGGCTTGCTTGGCTGCTGTCGGGTATCGTGTTCGTCCTGTTCTTTGCTCTCGTGCTGACAGTGGCATTCGCACCATCCTTTGTCGGCATGCGGATCGCGGATGGCTCGACGTTGACCATAGGGGTGGCGGCAGGGCTGTTTCTATTCGTCTTCTTCTGGCTTTTGACGGCCTACTATGTCCACAAGGCCAATACCGACTTCGATGCGCTGACCGCTGAAATCGTCAAAGACGCGGTCGCGACCGAAGAAGCCACAAAGAACACCGCCTAGGAGCTCCTCATGAACCGGACAATGGTTGCCGTGGCTTCGGCCACGCTTAGCCTCGCCGTCGCACCGGCCTATGGTGCCGGTCCCGGCCTCGGGGACGCCGCCGAGTCGTCGCTGAATCTGCACGCGATCGTGATGTTCCTCGTATTTGTCGTGGCGTCGCTCGGGATCACCTACTGGGCTGCCAAGCGCGTGCGAACGACATCGCATTTCTACACCGCCGGTGGCGGCATTACCGGCATGCAAAACGGCCTCGCTATCGCCGGAGACTATATGTCGGCCGCAACCCTGCTCGGCCTGACAGCGCTGACCTACAGGGTCGGCTATGACGGCTACAGCTACATGATCGCCTTCTTCGTCGGCTGGCCGATCATCCTTTTCCTGATGGCGGAACGCCTGCGCAATCTCGGCCGCTATACCTTCACCGACATCACATCCTATCGGCTGAACCAGACCAAAGTCCGCACCATGGCGGCGATTTCCTCGCTCATCGTCGTGTGCTTCTACCTGATTGCCCAGATGGTCGGTGCCGGCCAGCTCATCAAACTGCTGTTCGGCCTCGATTATGTGGTGGCGTTGTTCATCGTCGGCGGCCTGATGATGACCTATGTCGCCTTCGGCGGCATGGTCGCCACGACATGGGTGCAGATCATCAAGGCCTGTTTGCTGCTGTTCGGCGGCACGCTGGTGATGGTGCTCGCCATGAGCCGGTTCGGATTCAGCTATTCCGAGCTCGTCAACCAGGCGACCGAGGTGCACAAGAACGGCTTCAAGCTGTTCGAGCCCGGCGCGCTGCTTGCCGATCCGGTCAACGCGGTGTCGCTCGGCATCGGTCTGATGTTTGGCATCGCCGGCCTGCCGCACATTCTGATGCGCTTCTTCACCGTGTCGGATGCCAAGGCGGCGCGTAAGTCGGTGCTCTATGCCTCCGGCTTCGTCGGCTACTTCTTCAACGTCATCTTTCTGATGGGGCTCGCAGCCATCGTCATTGTCGGCACCAACCCGGCATTTTTCGAAGGCGGAGAGATCGGCGGCAACATCGTCGGCGGCAACAATATGGTGGTGATGCATCTTGCGAGCGCCGTGGGTGGGGACCTCCTGCTCGGCTTCCTCGCGGCGGTGGCGTTTGCGACCATCCTCGCCGTGGTGGCGGGCCTGGCGCTTGCCGGCGCTTCGGCGATCAGCCACGACCTGTACTCCCGCGTCATCATGAAGGGCAAGGCCAGTGAGGCGTCCGAACTGCGCGTCTCCAAGCTCGCCACGATCGGTCTTGGGATCGTAGCGATCACACTCGGCATTCTGTTCGAGAAAATGAATGTCGCCTTCATGGTCGGTCTCGCCTTCGGCGTCGCCGCTTCGGCCAATTTCCCGGTGCTGATTTTGTCGATGTACTGGCCGGGTCTGACCACATGGGGCGCGCTTGCGGGCGGCTTTACCGGCCTCTTCTCCGCCGTCGCGCTGGTGGTGCTGTCGAAGCTGGTATGGGTGCGGGTGCTCGGCTTCGATGCCCCGATCTTCCCCTACGATCAACCGGCGCTGTTCTCCATGCCGCTCGCTTTCCTGGCTGCGATCGTCGTCTCCAAGCTCGATACCAGCAGCGAGGCCAAAGCCGAAAAGGCGCTATTCGAGGATCAATATGTCCGGGCGCAGACCGGTTATGGTGCGGCGGGCGCGTCCTCGCACTAGAGCATGATCCCGAAAAGTTGCAGACTTTTCGGACAAGATCATGCGACAGAACAAAGAGAAACAGAGTGCGATCGATTCAATCTGAGTGGATCGCACTCTAGAGCATGATCCGAAAGGTTGCAGACTTTTCGGACAAGATCATGCGGCAAAGCAAAGAGAAATGGAGTGCGATCGATTCAATCTGAATGGATCGCGCTCTAGAGCATGATCCCGAAAAGTTGCAGACTTTTCGGACAAGATCATGCGGCTAAACAAAGAGAAATAGAGTGCGACCGATTCAATCTAAATGGATCGCACTCTAGAATTCGCCAAAGTCGGGCTGGGCGGATCCCTTTGTCGGGTCGCATGACGTCGATCTGGCGAATCTGACGTTGCGTTGCCGCCGAACACCCAAGGATCTCATGGAAGCTATCGCGCTCCAAGAGTCCCGGCGAAGCCAGGACCTCTTAGGAGACACCGGCAACCAATGAAGGGAAGGGGGTCGCCGCTATTCGGCGGTTCCGCTCTATTCGCTTCCTCCCCCAGCCCAAGTCGGGTGTTCCCGACTTGGGCCACTCGAAACGGAGCCGGACACGGGAACGCCCGCGTTCGGCGCGGGGGAGGGAGCAGAGAGCTTCAAGCCAAGGCATCGTTCGCTAGGCCTCAAGCGCCGGGAATAGTTAGCTAAGCCTCAAGCCCCGGAACAGGTCATCAAGTCGCAAGCCGCGACATAGTTTGCTGCCAAACTAATCCTGCCGGAAACAGCGTAATACAAGATACTCTGACATTGTCAGCCTACGGCAACCGGTAGCAGGGCGTAACCCTTGCCGTCTTTCTTGATCTTGGCTGCTCCCGGCATGCCCCAGTGATAGCCGGTGAGAACGGCATCTTCCTTGATGGCGCGGTCGAACAATTGGCGCCGCACTTGTTCCGCTTTCTGCGTGTCCTGATCGAACACGGCATGCCACCCCGGATTTCTCACGAACAATGGCGCGATGTTGGTCAGGTCACCGGTGACGATGAGCTTATTGCCGCCGCTCTCGAGCTCATAAGACGTGTGTCCGGCCGTGTGCCCGTTGGTATTGACGGCACGGATTCCCGCGGTCGCCTCCACGTCATTCCCAATCCGGCGGATGTTCTTCCATGTCGGCATTGTCGCCTGGATGCGCTTGGCCAGTCCCTGGAACCCGGGCGGCAGTTTGGCGATCACGCCGGGATCGGTCCAGAACTCGTACTCCGCGGCGGGAACAATGATCTCGGCATTCGGGTAGGTCTGGGCGTTCGTGTCCTTCTCCATCAGACCGAAAATGTGATCCGGATGGAAATGGGTGACGACGATCGTCGAGATCTTCGCCGGATCGATGCCTGCGGCCGCCATGTTGCGCTTTGCCAGCATGCCGGCCTTTGGTCCTCCGGCCTGGCCGCCGCCCGTGCCGCTATCGAACATGATGGTCTTGCCGTCCCGCTCAACGACCGTGATGGTGAACGTGATCGGCACAAATCCGTCGGTCAGGCCTGCGGCGCTGAGCGCGGCTTTGGTTTCGTCGACCGTCGCATTCTTGATGAAGCCCGGGTCATGCGCCTTTTCCCAAACGCCATCATAGATGGTGGTCACCGACCAGTCGCCGACCTTGAACTTGGCAAATCCCTTGTTGAGGGGATCGGCATCTGAGGCGGCCTTGGCCGACGAAACAATCTCCAGCGGGCCATCGAGTCCGAAGGCTGCACCGGCTACGGCAGCCGACATAAGAAAACCGCGGCGTGAGGTCCTTTGCATACGTTCTCTCCAGGTGTCAGTCCCGCATATGTGCCAGGCATTCGACTACGGCAAGACTGTGGTGGGCGATTTGACGTCTGTGCCCTGTCGCATAATCGAAATGGACGGCGACTCGTGCAGTCCGGATGAAGCACACGCCGGTGATCCGCCAATTGCGGTGGAACTCCGAAAAAGGACTCAAACGCCTTGCCCGCCCGTTGTCAGACGGCCCCGGTCCAAGACCAGGAGCTGATGACTGAGGCTTTGGGCAACTGCCCGATCATGCGTGAACAGTATCAAGCCAACGCCGCGATCGCGCATCACATCCCGCAGAACGGACAGGATTTGTGCGCAGGTCGCGATATCAAGCGCGGATGTCGGTTCATCGGCAACCAGGTAATGCGGATTGGAGGCGAGCGCTCGGGCAATCACCAGCCGTTGCGCCTCCCCGCCTGACAGGGCTGCCGATTTCCGTTTCAGGAAGTCATCATCGCCGGGCAAGCCGACTTGTTCCAGCAAGGATAGGATCCGCTTCCGGATCTGGGGTTCGGTCGGCGATGGAACGCGCTTCGAATCGGGTTTTCGGCCTTGCCGCGATGTCAGCCGAATGGCCTCGCGCAAGACCTTTTCGACGCTGAAGTGGCGCGCCATCGCCCGGTGCGGATGCTGCGAGATCAAGGACGCAACTGGTGCCTGCGATGCCACGCCGGCGCCATTTGCTCGCGCCGGTCGCCATGTCACCGTGCCCGATTGTATCGGCTCAAGGCCGGTCAGCAGCCTCGCGAACGTCGTTTTGCCACAGCCACTCGGCCCCTGAATGGCCAGGCAATTGCCGGTGGGCACGAAGGCCGAGACATCGCTGAGCAACGGCGTGTCACCAAACGCATGGGACAGATTGGCGATTTCCAGTCCGGCCTGATCCTTCCGGTGGTCGTTTCTGATGACGCAGGCAGCCGCTTGCCTCGCCTCATCGGCATGGCTGGTTTTGTTCCGGTGCGGTGAGAGGCTGGCCTCGAATTGCAGCAGCATCTTCGTATAGGCCTGCCGGGGATTCTCGAGCACCTCCTGCGGCGGACCGTACTCGATCATCTCTCCGCGGTGGAAGGTTCCCACATGGTCGGCCAGGCGCCGCGCAAGCTGCAGGTGATGGGTGATGAGGATCTGGCAGCGCGTCTCACGCCCGGACAGAAAGAACTGAACGGCGCGGTCTTTGTTGATTGGATCGAGGGAGGCGGTCGGCTCGTCCAGGATCAGAAAGGCGGGGTTGTTCAAGAGCGCGAGGCAAGTGAGCAGCCGCTGGATTTCTCCGCCACTCAGGTCACGGGGATGGCGCCCGTGCAGATGTTCTGGGATGTTGTATTCAAGGCAGGTTGCGCGCGCATCCATGCCGGTCAGGCCATGCACGTTGATCACCTCCCGCACATGGGCAAGAACGGTCATATGAGGGTTGAGTGCATCGGACAGGGCCTGCATGATCAGCCCGATCCGTTTGCCCCGGAACCGGCGTAGCTGGCTGTCCGTGGCCTGAACCAGGTCCAGCCCTCCGACCCAGGCCTGCCCGGAATAGTGAAAGCCCGAATGGGGTTTGCCGGCCCTTAGCGCCGGATCATCCCTGGTCCCGTCAATCAGACCGAGCAACATGCGGGCGAGGCTGGTTTTCCCGCTCCCCGACTCGCCGATGATCGCCAGCGTTTGTCCCTGTTTGATCTCGAAGGAGATGTCTTTCAGAATGGGTTTGCCCGCAAAGGACAGCGAAAACCGGTTCAGCCGAATACTGTTGCAGTCATGCTGGGCGTTCTCGGACGTCGTCATGTGCCATCCTCTGGCGCTGCCATTGAATAGCGTTCAAGCGACTGTCCGATGAACAGCACGAAATACAAAAATGCAGACAGGCAAAGGGCCGGGGGCAAGAGCAGCCATAGCCAAGCCTCGGAATAAAGATACTCCATGGCGTCCTGCATCATGCTGCCCCAGCTGATCAAGCGCGGATCCGTGAGGCCGAGAAAGGCAAGACCAGCCGCTTTCATCGTCGCTTGGCGCACGTTCTGAACGTAGAGCCCCATCAGCACGGGCCAGACCGCCGGCAAGATGTGCTGGGCGAGACAAGCAGGCCAGCCCGCCCCCATATGGCGCGCGTAATGCACATTTTCCCGGGTGAGCTCACGCAGAAAGATGCTGCGCAGGACACGGACATCGTCACGCCATGTGGTCAGCGCCAGCAATAAGATGATCCCGAGCATGCCCGGTTGCAGCAAGGCTGCCAGCAAGATCAGAATGAGAATGGAAGGAATGACCAGAAGAATGTCGACCAGACGCAAAACAAGACCGGTCAGGACATTGTTGCCCACGGTCGCGATCGCTGCCATGAGGATCGAGATCAGCATGGACAAGAGCGCGGCAGCCAAGGCAACGAAAACTGTGTTGGGCATGGCCACGATCAGCCCGATCAGAACATCCTGACCGATGTCATTGGTCCCCAGCCAATGACCGCGTCCGGGCGCTTGCAGCGTGTCGGGGCTGGTCGCATAGGGCGGCAGGATGTTCACGGCGAGCAGAGCCGCAAGATTGAGCAGCAGAAAGAGGACCAGCAGCCCGCGCCATCCGGCCAGATAAGCCCTTACTTGCTCGCGATTAGGCAACCCGGCTACCCCCGCCTGGCATAGATCGCGATTGCCACGTCAATCGCCCAGTTGAGCGCAAGCACAAAGGCGGCAAGACCGATCACCGCGCCCTGTAGCAGCGTGTAATCATGGTCGAGAATGGCGCCGTAGATCAGGTGCCCGATCCCCGGATAAGAAAAGACGATCTCGACAAACAGAACCACGCCCACCATCGTGGTCGTCGTATCGCTCAAGCGGGCCAGCACCACCGGCAGCATATTGCGGCCATAGTAGTTCACATAGAGACGCCATCCCGTGATGCCGCGCGCCTTGGCATTGATGAGAAAGGAGCGCACTGCGAGGCTCACCGCCTCACCGCGGGCGATGAAGAAGATGCGCACGATCTCATGCATGGCAAGCGCCAGGCATGGCAGCACGGCATGGGTGGCGATCTGACGCGCTCTGATCAGCGGATCCGGCGACGGAAACAGCGGCTCGGCGCCGCTGACCGGCAGCACGGGCCAGAGAATGCCGAATGTCAGCAGCAGCAGAATGGCCGCTGCGAAGGGCGGGATGCTGGCCAGAATGGTGATCAGCGTTGTAGCGATACGGTCCGCGTTGCCATGGGGCCTGCGACCGGCCCAAATTCCACCGACAAGACCCACAAAGAGATAGATTGGTGTCGCGCCGGCGATCAGCAGGCCGGTCCAGGGCAATGACTTGCCGAGCAGCTCCGCCACAGGGGCGGCATGTTGGTGAGAGTAGCCGAGATCGCCCCGGGCCAGCGCGCCGATGTAGCGCCAGAACTGGTCCAGCCAGCTGCCGCTCAGCCCCATTTGCCGCCGCAGTTCTGCGGTTTCCGCTTCGGTCAACTCGCGCAACGCATCATCCGACAGCATAATGTCCAGCGGATCCCCAGGCATCAGGCGGGGCAGCAGAAAGGCGAGGATCACCAGCAGCAGGAAGACGACCAGGCGGTTGACGAGGCCATAGAGCAGGTCTGAGCGCTCAAAGCTTTGGTTGGGCACGTCAAAAAGAATCGGATTGGCGGGGAGGGCAGGCGCAGCACAGTTGTCGGCACCGTACCTGCCGAAATCCACTTGTTCGGGTTCTCTTTGTCTTGTCGCATGATCTTATCCGAAAAGTCTCCAACTTTTCGGGATCATGCTCGAGCGCGATTGCTTCTCCTTGAATCAACCGCGCTCTCTTTGTCTTTGTCTTGTCGCATGATCTTATCCGAAAAGTCTCCAACTTTTCGGGATCATGCTCGAGCGCGATTGCTTCTCGTTGAATCGATCGCGCTCTCTTTCTCTTTTTTCTTGTCGCATGATCTTATCCGAAAAGTCTCCAACTTTTCGGGATCATGCTCGAACGCGATTGCTTCTCCTTGAATCAACCGCGCTCTCTTTCTCTTCGTGTGGCCGCACGGTTTTCTCCGAAAAGCCTGCCAGCTTTTCGGGAGCATGCCCTATTGCAAGAGAATGGACTTATGCAGCGCCAACGGCACGCCGAGAGCAATGCCATTAGGCATATAGAACGGCGTAACCCGATCGCTGTGGACGGTGGTCCAGAGCGTATCAACCAGAATGTAGGATGGCAGTTCCTCGGCATAGAGCGTCTGGAATTTGCTCAGATGCTTCATGCGTTCCTCTTTGGTCACCGCAGAGGCCTGCGCCTTCATCGCCATTTTCATAGGTTCGCCCGGCGTATAGCCGTCAGAGCGCCAGACCTTGCCGAAGACACGGCGCGTTGCCCCGGAGGGATCGCCCAGGGAGCTGGCGGTAAACAGCGCCAGATCGTATTGCTTCTTCTTCGCCCGTTCCACGATCGCGGCCCGTTGCAACAGGCGGACCTCCATGCCGATGCCAAAGGCCTCCAATTGCTCAGCCAGCGCGGTCGCCAAGCCTTTGGTCCTTTTCTCGGCGATCAGCCGCAGTTTCAGCGGCTCGCCATTCAGGCTCCATTTTCCGCGGGCGTCCTTGGTCCAGCCGCCCTTGGTCAGCAGGCCGGCCGCTTTTTCGGCATCGAAGGCATAGCCGGGATCACTCTGCTCTGAGAACCAGGGCGTGCCCTTCTGGAAATATCCGGTCTCAGCGACAACAGCGGCGCCCTTGGGATAGGCAACGTCGACAAGAGCCTGGCGATCGATGGCATAGGCAAGACCGTGACGCAGGGATTTGTCACCGAACAGGCCACCGTGGTTGAAGACCAGCCGGATCGGGTGCTTGCCCGGGTTTGTCAGCACGTTCAGTCCAGCCTTTTTCGCTGCCGGAAGCTTGCTGTAGGGCAGCTTGCCAATGATATCCACCTGACCGGTCTTCATGGCCTGAATGGCCGCCTCCGGCCCCATTTTCGCGATGACGATCTGGTCGAATTTCGGCTTGCCGCAGCAATAGTCCTTGTTGCTCTCCAATAGATAGCGTCCCTGAGCCTTGTCATATTTGACCAGCTTGTAGGGGCCGGAGCCGATGGCGGCTTTGGCATCGGTGAATCGTGCGGGGGTCGGCTGATCCTTGTAAATGTGTTTCGGCAGGATCGGCATGCTGATGAGCGCGCTCCCCTCGAGAGCGGCATCGGGGCGCTTCAGCGTCACGCGCACCTTGTCCGCGGCAATGGCCTCGACCTTGGCGATGGTTCTCAGCGATAGGAAATGATAGGCTTTCTCTGCGTGGTAGGTGAAGCTGAAGACCACATCTTCGGAAGTTACCGGTTCGCCGTCATGCCAACGGGCGTTCTTGTTCAGCGTGATGTCGCAGACGAGGCCGTCATCGGAGATGGTCCAGGCGTTCGCCAGTGCAGGAACGATCTTGCCGTCCTTGTCCTGGCTGGCCAGGGCATCAAACAGATAGCTGGTATAGACATAGGCAAAGCCGTTGCGATGGTGGACAAAGGGAGCCAGCATACCCCGATCACCGACAGAATCGACGATGACCAACGGTTTGGTGTCTTCTGCTGCTGCCTGCACGGAAGCCGTGGCAAGCGAAGCGGAGGCGAACGCCATCGCGCCGATGGCGACGGCGTTGATCAGTCTCTTTTCAATCATTGCTACGCTTTCTTTTTTTTCGCGATCTGTGAGATGGGCATGATGCGGTCTGGCGGCTGACGAACTGGTCGGCTTGCGGTTTGGTCGGCCGGTTCGGTTGAAGCGGCTCGGTAATCCAGACAGAGCTCGATCGTCTCCTCGCCGGTGTTTGCGTCTGCTCGCAATGTCCGAGTTCGGCGAGTTTGTTTGCCAAAGCGTTGAGGGACATTGCCAGACCGCGAGCCTCCTGCCGGCGGCGGCCAGTCCCACCATGACGAGCCAGCGCCTACGACGATGAGCACTGTACCCGACATTTCACCGCGCCCGCCTGTCATATGCGGAAATCTCGAACTATTCTGATTTTTGGCGCAGCGATGAGCCGATGGGACGCGGAATTTGGGCGTTACTGACCCCTGCGCCGTGTACAAGATCATGCGACAGAATAAAGAGAAACGGAGCGCGATCGGTTCGATCTCAGTGAATCGCGCTCCAATATTGCCTGACGGTCCGGATCGGACCGTCAGGTAAGGAACACTAGTGATGCGGCACCAACGCTTGGGCTCGTCTCATTGTGTTGGTGCCGTATCACAAAGTAACGGATTAGCTAGTGTTCCGGGCTGACGGTCCGGGATCGGACCGTCAGAGTCGGAACACTAGAGTGCGATCCATCCAGATTGAATCGATCGCACTCTATTTCTCTTTGTTTGGTCGCATGATCTTGTCCGAAAAGTCTGCCAACTTTTCGGGATCATGCT
>JANQIP010000132.1 GCA_028282095.1 Xanthobacteraceae bacterium
TCGTTCTTGTGAATGCTCTTCTAGCCGTCCACAAACCCGACAATGATGCTCTCACCGGTCTTGTCCGTGCAGACAAAGTGCAGGTCCGGCGGGGTGCCGCCAATCTTCTGACCATCCCACCACACCTTGACGTCGGCGAGGCCGTCGCGCAGCTCCGGAACACGTGCGAACATTCCGAGCGCCCACGTGCCAAACTCGTAGATGGATACATACTGCTTGTCGTTGGCTGAGACGTCTTGATAGGTCGTGAAGCCCGGAAGGAAGTTGGCGCTCATCGTCAATCCTGCGGCATTGGTGCCGTCAAGGAGAGCATTGCCGTCCACCAGTTCGGTCGTGATCCCGAGGATCGCGTGCGCGGTCTTGACGGTCTTCGACGGCAGCTTGAGGTCCGCCGGCGCGGCCATCTCAACGGGCGAGCCTTTCGGGATGTTGACGAGCGCCCACTTCATGTCGGCGGCCCATTCCATGGTCCGGGCCGCAACAACGCCGCCGTCTTTGGCAGCGATGTTCATGGCTGTGCAGCCAAGCGCCATGGACGCGCTGGCCACGAGTGCGACTGTTGCGCCTATGATCTGCTTCAACATCGGCCACCTTCTTTCGTGAGTGCATCGTGATTTCGAGAATGCATCCTGACGTCTAGAGTGTGATTCATTCAGATTGAATCGATCGCACTCTATTTCTCTTTGTTTTGCCGCATGATCTTTTCCGAAAAGTCTGCAACTTTTCGGGATCATGCTCTAGGCGCCGATCGCGGCTTCACTCATGCCTTACGGAAATTCGCACGTCCTGATCCGCAACGTCGCCTGTCCAAGCCGAGAGGAGCCTTATACCATCGCTCAATCAGCTCGAAGGCCGGTGAACGCCGTGGAGCTGGTGACGGCTGAGGGATTCGAACCCCCAGACTCCTGATCACAGATCAGGTGCTCTATCAGTTGAATAGGAGCATGATTTCTTCAGACTGAATCAGTCGCGCCTATTACGGTTTGTTTTGTCGCGCGTTCTTGCTGAAGAGTCTTCCAGCTCGTCGGGATTTGCTTCAATTACGCGCAGTCCTTGAGAATCTGCTGCGTGACCATCTTTCCCGAACCGGGATTTGAACTGCCGCCGGACCATGTTGCGGCGCTGTACAGTTCGTGCGGCTCAGCCTGGTTCCTTGTTGCGCTTGAGAACCAACACCCGAAAACTGGCCTGAGCGAGCAGGACAGCGCCGGCGAGCGTGTCGATGCCGGCACCGATGAAGATACGGGATGAGCTTGGCGGCTTGCGTTCCGTTGGCGACTGCGGGGCGGCTTTCGTCGCTGCCATCAGCGCGATCCGTCCGTCAGACATTGCGTAATATTCCGGCCCGCGGTTGGGGAGCCACGCCGCTCTGTGAAGAACACAGCAGGCTGAAGCGCAGGCCGTCTCCGGGTGATCTCGACCGATATGGTATAAATTTACCAAATATTCCGGATGTTCTCGCCGCGGCGCAGTAAACACTTTAAGGTTGTCATGTGGCCCGGTGGCGGAATGGCGACGCAAGGGTGGGGAACCACCTTCGATCCTGGTTCGATTCCAGGCTGGGCCTCCAAGCCTTCAGCACGCAGGGGCGCGGGTCGAAGCGAAAATTGGTCGATTTCATTGGTGCCGGCTGAGGGATTCGAACCTGCGACCCCCTGATTACAAATCCATTCCAAGCCATTGAATAAACTTGCTGGCCGTTGCGAATGCAAGGGGTGGTCAGGCGCTTTTCGGCCGGCGGGCGACGCGAGCCGCGGCAACCCGGCGGGTGGTGGCGAGGTTGCCGGTGACGTAGTCGCGGCGGGTGCCTTCGAGGTCCGTCTTCTGCAGGTGGTCGGCGATGTCGTCGATCGGACACCCGGCCTCGCGCGCCTCGGTAGCGCCGCCGTGGCGCGCGTTCATGTTCCACACCCCGCGCGGCACCCCGGAGGCCGCCGCCAGCTCGGCGTAGAGGTCGGCGTAGCGCCGCCGCCAGAGCGGGAGCCCAGCGTCATCGACCGCGACCGCGCCACAGCGCTCCGCCTCGGGCACGGCCGCCAGCGCGTGCATGAACAGCGGATAGGCCGAGGCGTCGAACACCGCCCGGACGCCCGTCTTGTGCCGGCTCAGATCAAGCACCAGACTTGGCAAAAAGTCCTCGTATCGCAGCCCCGGCCGCCAGAGGCGCGCGCCGACCACCACCGCGCCGGGCGGCACGCCGCGGGTGCGATCGAAAGTCTGCCAAGTGCCGATCACGTCGATCTGCGCGATGGTGAACTCGAACTGGGCCGCGACCCCGAGCGCGACCGAGCGGTGCCGCCGGGTGCCGCGCTTCAGCCCGGCCGCGACGATCGCCGCGGCGTGCTCGTAGGACATCGGGATCTGGACCGGCTTCATGGCGTTCCACCGGTCGAGCAGGTCTTGCGGGACCCGCAGTGTCATGCGTTCCAGCGCTTGCACCAGATCGAGGCAGCCGGGCAGATTCAGCTCCACCCCGTAGTTCAGCAGGATCATCATCATCGAGCGCACGCACGCGCTCGCCAGTCGCAGCCGTGGCCGGCCGCCCTCCGATGTCGGCTGGGCCAGCGTGACGTACCAGCGCCGCAGGTAGCTCCCACGCAGCCGATCGATCCGCCGCGCCCCAAAGGCCCGTTCAAGGGTGCGGCACCAGTCGTCGTAGCCGCGGCGGGTGTTCGCCGCGACGCTGCGATAAGGCGACTCCCGACCGGTTTGATAGAGGGCGATCAGCGACTTAAGCGTGCCGTCGTAAACCGGCCGACGTGGGGCGCCGCCGGTGGCGAGCCATTCCTCCATCTCAGCCCACAGGACGCGACAGCGCGCCGCGATCGCTTGCAAGCCGGTGATCGAGCCGAGGTCGCCGTACAGACGAACGGTCCGCGGCCGGTAGCCATGGCGGCGGGCGACGTCCGAGGCGACCCATCTTGGTTTGACGAGGTCGGGTCTTCGCGCGAGCAGCTTAAGCCCGGGCGCGTCGATTTCGACGGTCACGCCGTCGACCGCAAAGGGCTGCCTCTTTCTCGGCATCGGGCGTCTCCGGGCCGTCCGGCGCTAAAGCAACCAGAGGTCGCGGTCGGGTGGTCATTGTCGCTCCAGGTGGTACGGTGACGTCAAGTCCATGCCGCGCCTCGAAAAACTTCAGGACGGCGGGCAGGTATCGACCACCCATGAAGGCGTCGACCTTCGGCATGCCCTCGCGTTCCAGGATGATCGCCTTGGCCGGCCACTCCCTCGCGCGATCGCCCATGATCAACCGCCCCACCTCGTCCTCGGACGGGTAGAGGCAGGAAACCGGGACGGGGGTTGTGCGGCGCGACATCGGGTCTTGGATGCGTCGGCGGCAGTCGGCTCGGAAACCCGTCTGCGGGCCGTAGAGCCGCTGTGGTGCGGATCCGCGTCGGGGCCGGGGGGGGCTTTCCGTCTCGAACACGATCACGCCCTGCAGGCGTCGTGGCGGCCTTCGCAGGGCAGATGGCAGGAAGGGCTCGCGCGCCGATGCCCGCACCCCGGGAGGTGCGCTGGCCTTCAAGCGCGAGCGCCTGCGAGGCGTCACCACTGCCCCGCGACCTGCCCGAGCTAGACCGCGGCGTGACCGGCCCTCGCCCGCTGTGGTTGCCCAGCGTCAGGCCGGGGAGCGCCGCGCCGGCTTCACCCTGCGTACCTCGCAGCCGCCGCCATGGTCAGCTCGCCGGCGGCGAGAAAGCGCGTTTTCCCGTGAAGGCCTCCCAACGCCGAGCGGCGGCGTCGGCATGGTCCAGGTCTATCTCGATTGCGACACAGCTGCTTGGCACTTCGTCCGCCGGTAAAGACGGCGTGCGGCCGTTCGGAGTGATCAGGGTTGGCTCCCGGCGGCAGGCTGCGGCATTGGCGCCTTGCGCTCGCGCTGGCCGTTTTCGACTTCTTGGTATTGGGTGCCCCAGACGATCAGCATGGCGACTTCATCAGCAATGATCAGGGATCATCACGAGAATCGGACCACCGCGAAAAAAAAATCTTTTGGAATTTCGCGGAAAGACGCGCGCGCTTGCCCCACCGGTCGCGGACCCCAGGTCGCCGAAGATTCGATACCCCCCCGGGTGTGGGTCTGCAAATTTACAGACCCGATCATGATAGCGCCATCAGTCGGCGGGCGTCACGCGATGCTGCAGCATTTGCCGAGCGCTCTGCATCTCTGACGCTGCAGTGAGATGGCCACCGTCGCGTGCTGTCACCCGCGGCAGATCGCCTGCAGAGCACGGGCTCGCATAAGGGCTGGCCGGCATTGCTGCGCCAGCAGGCGGCGCCCCGAATGACGCCAGATGAGCAGGTGGTTCTATCAGGCCGCCACGGCTTCTCGACGGAGCGCTCGGTGTCATGCGCGCGCTTGCGTTCGACCGGGCTTAAGGAACTGGGCGGTCGAAACGTCCGCCGCTTCGTCAGCACTACATCGAAGATTTTTGGATAGCGGCGCACTCCGCGTGGCGCGGAGTGTGGCTCGAAACGTGGCGGCTCGCGTGACTCGAAGCGTGATTGCCAACGCTGTTGGAACTGCAAGCCTATAGCTTCTCGATTGCGGCCAACGGCAGTTCGACCATGGTCCGACGGCCGAACAACGCAACAAGTAACTTCGATTTCGCCGATTGGTCGAGCTCGCCGAGCCGACAATCCGGCAGGCGCTCGACGATCCCATTGTGGACGGCAAGCGGGCCATCGCTGATGCGCACCAGCTCGCCGATGCGAAACGTCAGTTCTCGCACCGGCATGCTGCCCGGCAGCGCGCCGTCCACCTCGTTTGCCTGCAGCGTTCGAATAATCGCATCCGGGAATGGCCGCGGCGCGGGCACGCGATCGTCGCAGAGCAGTCCAACCAGCCCGAGCGTCGCGAAGATGTCGCGCCAGCGGCGATCCCTCCGGCTGAACCGGATGAAAAGGTAGCGCGGAAACAGCGGCGCCAGCACTTCGCGCATGAGCGGCAGGCCAATGGCGCGCTGCGCATGCGAAAGCTGGCGCTTCGGCGCCGGCCGCAACTCGCGGATCAGCGGAAAATAGACCTCAAAGTTCGCCCGCCTCAGGCACTCGCGCACGCGTCGCCCGCTTTCGCCGACATTACGCGCCACGTGCCAGTTCAGATCCAATTCCGTTACGTCCGGAACCCGCGTTGAAGCGACGTATGGGGAAACTCCATTAGTTGAGGTGGTTTCCCCTGGATATCCCATCGGCGAGTTCACAAGCCTTGCGGCTGCATTGTCCGTCCCCGATGTCGCCACCATGATCAGCTCCTTCGAATGATCTGGCTGATGTAGTTAGACCAATTTTCCGTTTACCCCAAGCAAAAAGCCGGCGAGTTAGCTATTTTCTCACTACGGGAGGGTTTTGGGAGAGTTTATACAATTGATTTAGAACTCTCCCATCGGAAATTATCTAATAGAAAAGCATGGTTATTTTCTCATTGGGAGAGTTGGGAAGGTTGGGAGGGTTTCCACGCGTGCGCGTATGAGAAAAACAACGTCTCAATCTTTGTTATCAACATACGCACGTGACGCGCGCGCGAGAAACCCTCCCATACCCTCCCAAAACACTCCCATCGAGGTTCGTTTGGTCGATTCATGATCACCGAATCGGCGTTCACGGGCGTCTCGACCTCATACGAGCCCGTGTTTGTTGTACCCGATGGTCGTGCCGAACAACGCCGCGCGAGATGGTCTCCACTGCACGATCGCATTGATGTGGCGAATCACTCTTAGCCGGCGAAGGCGTGATAGCCGGCATTGCGCGCGACACCGTCTGGGGAGGCCGCGCGGCGTCAAGGTGGAAGACTCGCGGTGCGTGAAGATTAGGAGACGAAGGGACTGGCCGAAACCCGGACTATGAGGTTAACTGGGTCACCTGAGTTCGCATTGGTTGATGCGAGACGGGGGATGAAGACGGGCCCGGAACGAACTCCAGCCCAGGACGGCGGGCCGACGGCGCCCGATCCTTCGACGCCTGCGCCGTCGGCGACGGCGCTTGTCCCGCCCGGGCTCGCGCTGCTGCGCCTCGAACTCGTCTTCACGATGGACGAGCCGGTGGCGTTGTCGCCGTTCCGGGGTAATCTCTGGCGCGGCATTCTCGGCCCGGCGCTCAAGCACATCGACGACGGGCTGCTGCCGGGCGTGTCAACCGGGGCGATCGCGCCGGGTTCGCTCTACTGCACGTTCTTCGAGTCGCCGCCACCGCCCAGTGCTACGAAAATGCGGCGCTACACGGCGACGCCGCACCCTTATGTGGTCGATGCCCCCGGCCGGCCGGACGAGCGGCTGGAGGCCGGGGCGACGGAACGCATCGGGTTGACCCTGGTGGGCCGAGCTGGATCGGCGCTGGAGGCGGTTCTGGCGGCCTTCGATTTCGCCGCGCGGGTCGGCATTGGGCATGCCGACGGCCCGGCAGGCGAGCGCGGCCGCGCCCACCTGACCGAAGCGCGCGCGGTCTGGCGCGCCGATGCGCGGGACCTCGTCGTGTTCGACGAGTCATCCGGCTTCCGTCCGGCGCCGCCCGAGGTGCCCGTCACGCCGGCGTGTCCGCCCCGGCTGCGGGTCGTGCTCGCGACGCCGCTGCGGCTCGTGCGCGAGGGAAAGCTCGTGGACGCCCGTCATTTCACGCCGGCGGCGCTCGTCTCCAATCTCGTACGCCGGGTCTCGATGCTGTCCGAATTCTATGGCGAGTTGCCACTCGACGCCGACTTCCGCGCGCTGAAGGGGCTGTGGGAGGGCCTTGCCGCCGAGCAGAAGGCGCTCGCGGATGCCGATCTGACCCGTTGGTCCAGCCGCCAGCGGCACGAGTTGAATATGGACGGTGTGGTCGGCAGCTTCGTGCTCAATATGCTCGGACGCGAGGCGCTGTTTCCCTATCTTTGGCTCAGCCAATGGGTGCACGCCGGCAAGGGTGCAGTGACCGGCATGGGCGCGATCCGCCTCCGGCCGGAATGACACTGGCGCGGGGGCCAGCCCGGGCAGATTGACAAAGGTTTTAAACCGAAACTTTGACAAAGGTTTTATACCGACACTCAGAGGCTTAAAATACTCGTTTTGTCATTGCCGGGCTTAACCCGGCAATTCACTATTCGCTCCACCACAGTTCTTTTCGACGCGAAAAGGCGCTTTCAATCCCTTCTTCATCAGGGCATCGCTGAGTACACGGCTCGAAATAATGCAGGGGATGGCAAGGGGTTTCAATCCCTTCTTCATCAGGGCATCGCTGAGTACCCTTGGGAAATAAAGCAGGCTGATAGAATCATGTTTCAATCCCCTCTTCATCAGGGCATCGCTGAGTATGCCAAGCGCGCCCTCATGCAGCGCAAGAGGGTGTTTCAATCCCCTCTTCATCAGGGCATCGCTGAGTACGCAACGGATGCAATGGCCGACAATATCAGAGGTTTCAATCCCCTCTTCATCAGGGCATCGCTGAGTACCAATCAGGCGGAGCAGGCGAAACGCGGCGCGGTTTCAATCCCCTCTTCATCAGGGCATCGCTGAGTACCATTCCATCGGAGCGATACTTTTCACTTTTGTTTCAATCCCCTCTTCATCAGGGCATCGCTGAGTACAGGTGACCGGCAAATTCTGGCCGAAAAACAGGCCGTTGCGAAGGCCGATTCCAAGAAATATTTCAGCCGTGGAGTTGACGCGAAAAAGCCGGCGTGGCGCCGGCATTCGGCCGTATTTCGAGGGACAGCGACATCGGCCGCGGGCGGCAGCGCTGCCGCCCGCGTGAATGCTTGAGCCCAAATCGGGCAAGGATTGCGGCATCAATCGAATCATCGCACGGATGCGCCCGCCGTGGAACGGGGACGGGCGAGATCCGGCGTGGCAATTTGCACAGCGGCGTTCGGGGCAGGTTGCGCCGCACCGCTTGCGGCGTTTTGGGGACCGGCCAGCGGGGGAGTTGTTTCGGCCGCAAGCCGGGCGAGATCGGCCGCATGGGCCGTTTGGGGACCGGCCAGCGGGGGAGTTGTTTCGGCCGCAAGCCGAGCGAGATCGGCCGCATGGGCCGTTTGCAGCTTATCGACGTCGCGCCAGACCGCCTGCTCGATCGCATCGAGATTGCGCCGCGCCGCGGCCCGCATGGCTGCGCGCAGCTCGACTTCGGCGTCGTCGGTGCGCGAAGCATGGCCGATGGCCGCGGTGATCGCGCCGAGCATCCCCAGCCCGAGCGCGGCGAGCGGGGATTGGCCGACGATGCCGGCCGCGCCGGCCAGGATCGCCGTTTCGGCCAAATGCGTAAAGGCTGCGCCAGCGAGGCAGAGGCGCGCCGGCCACTCGCGGCGCGCGCCGATTCTCCGCAGGGCCGTGCCCAGCGCATCGCCGGCAGCCGTGATCGCGAGGCCGAAGGCGGCGCCGCAGGCAATGGTCAGCGGCTCGGGCGGCGCGACGAGCATGGAACCTGCGCCGGCCGCGACCACGACTCCAGCGTGGGCGAGCCCGCGGAAGACAGGCGAAACCCGCGGACGGCCCTCGACCGGCGGGATGGATTCCAGCGCCGCGCGCTCGGCGTGGAGCATTGGCGCGAGCGCCCTCGCGCGGCTGCGCGCTTCTGCATACGCGTCTTCATAGGCGCGGACGATCTCAGTCCGATCCGCGCGGTCCGGCCTGTCAGCCGGACCATTCCGGGCGACATCAATCACGCTCACGTCATCCTCCGTCGGCGCCGTCCGGGCGCGGCAAATCAAAGCCAGAGCGCGATGAGTTCAGTCTGGCTCCATCGCGCTCTGTACGCCTTTGTCTGGGCGCATGATCTTGTCCGAAAAGTCTGCCAACTTCTCGGGATCATTCTCTAGAGCGCGATTGCTTTAGGTCGATTCAATCGCGCTCTCTTTTTCTTTGTTTTGTCGCATGATCTTGTCCGAAAAGTCTG
>JANQIP010000152.1 GCA_028282095.1 Xanthobacteraceae bacterium
AGGGTTTGTATTGCTCCCCAAGCGCTGGATCGTCGAACGGTCAATCGCCTGGCTCAATCGCTGTCGCAGGCTCGCCAAGGATTGGGAAAACCTCAATCGAAAGGCGCTTGCCTTCCTCCGCCTCGCCTCCATCCGCCTCATGCTGCGAAAACTCTGCAATCCTACCTAATGTTCCCGGACAGACTCTTAGGGATCACGCTCTGAACGGTCGCCGAGTCCATTTCATTGGGTGGGAAATTGGAATTCAAACTATTTGCCTTTTCGACTCATCCTAATGTCGACGATGGCCGCGAGATCCTGCTCGGCATCGCTGTCCGATCCGACCTGCATCGTGAGATCGGACGTCAGGGAGGTTGAACCCGCGGCGGTCATCCGGAACAGGGAAGACGGCACCGCGCTCACCAAAAAAAACAGCAGGAACAATGTCCTGCTGCTATCACTTTGAGTTTTATGCCATTGCTCCGCAGATTTTCCCGGTCGGAGCGGCAGCGATCAAACGCGCCGTTGGCTTGTTCCTCCCACAGACCTGGACCAAGCGCCCCGGCAAAAAAGTTTTGAAAAAAAACTCGGCACCGGACGCGGACGCCTTTTATTAGACGAATGTCTTAGGCTTGTCATCATAGTTGTCGTGCGGTGCAACATGGTCCGCTAATCTTGGAAAATGGACGACCATTCCTGCGCATACCTGCCGTCTGCGCTTGCAGAACGCTGCAGCAGGCTTGTTTTTTTTTGACAATGCGAGTTCTTCTGCCGATCTAATCCTGCCGGAGTTTTTGCCCGATGCGCTTGTCCCGATTCTTCCTGCCGCTCCTGCGCGAAACCCCCAAAGAGGCGGAAATCGTATCACACCGCCTGATGCTTCGTGCCGGGCTCATTCGCCAGGAGGCGGCTGGCATCTATGCCTTTTTGCCGCTCGGCCTGCGTGTGCTCAACAAGGTCTGCAACATTGTGCGTGAAGAGCAGGATCGCTCCGGCGCGATCGAGCTGCTGATGCCGACCATCCAATCGGCCGAGCTCTGGCGCGAAAGCGGGCGCTACGACGACTACGGCAAGGAAATGCTGCGCATCAAGGATCGGCACGAGCGCGACATGCTCTACGGTCCGACCAATGAGGAGATGATCACCGAGATTTTTCGCGCCTATGTCCGCTCATACAAGGACTTGCCGCTCAATCTCTATCACATCCAGTGGAAGTTCCGCGACGAGGTACGCCCGCGTTTCGGCCTGATGCGCGGGCGCGAGTTCTTGATGAAGGACGCCTATTCCTTCGACCTCGATTTCGCCGGGGCCCAGCATGCCTACAACAAAATGTTCGTCGCCTATTTGCGCACCTTCGCGCGCATGGGCCTCAAAGCGATTCCCATGGTGGCCGACACCGGGCCGATCGGCGGGAACCTGTCGCACGAATTCATCATCCTTGCCCAGACCGGCGAGAGCGAAGTGTTCTGTCACCGCGATTATCTCGCCTTCGAGCCGCCGGGGGAGGATGTGCCCTTCGACGATATCGCGCGCATGCAGGCGATCGTTGACGATTGGACATCGCTCTATGCCGCAACCTCCGAGAAGCACGACGAATCCGCTTTTGCGGCGCTCGGCGCCGATGCGCGCGTATCGGCGCGCGGCATCGAGGTCGGCCATATCTTCTATTTCGGCACCAAATATTCCGAGCCGATGAAGGCGCTTGTCGCCGGGCCCGATGGCGCCGAACGGCCCGTGCATATGGGCTCCTACGGGATCGGACCGAGCCGGCTGGTCGCCGCCATCATCGAAGCTTCGCATGACGAGGAGGGCATCATCTGGCCCGAATCGGTCGCGCCCTTCGAAGTGGCGATCCTCAACCTGAAGCAGGGCGATTCGGCAACCGACGCGGCCGCCGAGGTGCTTTACCGCGAGCTGAGTGCGCGGGGCATCGAGGTTCTCTATCATGATCTCGACGAGCGGCCCGGCGCGAAATTCGCAACCATGGACCTGATCGGCATTCCTTGGCAGGTGCTGATCGGCCCGAAGGGCCTCAAGGAAGGCAAGGTGGAGTTGAAGCGTCGCGCCGGCGGCGAACGCGAGCTCCTCTCGCCCGCTGATGCGCTGGCGCGGCTCATACCGATGGCGGGGCCGTGACGATCTGTCACAAATTCTTCGTGTTAATCCCCGGATGCGTGTCGACGATGCAAAAAAAGGAAAAGAATCTGTGTGTGACCGGCCCAAATGGTCGAATGGCGGTGGCGTGAATACGCCAGAATCGGGTGAAATCCCAAAAAGGTTAGTCGGCAAAGTCTCATGAGTGAAGCCGCCGCCAAGACAAAGCCCTTCGCCGCTTTCGAGTGGATGCTGTCGTTGCGTTACCTGCGGGCGCGGCGCCGGGAAGGATTCATTTCGGTTATCGCCGGATTCTCCTTTCTCGGCATCATGCTCGGGGTTGCGACCCTCATCATCGTCATGGCGGTGATGAACGGGTTTCGCACCGAATTGCTCGACAAGATTCTCGGACTCAATGGCCATCTGCTGGTCCAGCCGCTGGAATCGCCACTCACCGACTTCGAGCAAGTGGCCGAACGGGTGTCGGCGGTGCCGGGCGTGCGCCTTGCCGCGCCGATCGTCGAAGGCCAGGCCCTGGCGTCCTCGCCCTATGCCGCGAACGGCGTGCTGGTGCGTGGGATCCGCGCGGCCGACCTCGAAAGGCTGGGTTCGGTCGCGAACAATATTCGCCAAGGGACGCTTGAGGGGTTCGACGAAGGGCAGGGCATCGCGATCGGCAAACGGCTCGCCGACCAGCTCTCGCTGCGCGCAGGCGACAATCTCACTTTGGTCGCGCCGCGCGGCGCCGTCACGCCGATGGGGACGACGCCGCGCATCAAGGGATACAAGGTCGCCGCGGTATTCGAAATCGGCATGTCGGAATACGACACCGCCTTCGTGTTCATGCCCTTGCCGGAGGCGCAGGCCTATTTCAACCGACCGAACGACGTGACGGCGATCGAAGTCTACACCGCCGACGCCGACGACATCGACCATTACCGCAAGGTCGTGGCCGAGGCAGCGCGGCGGCCGGTCTATCTCGTCGACTGGCGGCAGCGCAACGCCACGTTCTTCAATGCGCTGCAGGTCGAGCGTAATGTGATGTTCCTGATACTGACGCTGATCGTGCTCGTCGCCGCGCTCAATATCGTGTCCGGCCTGATCATGCTGGTGAAGGACAAGAGCTCCGACATTGCCGTCATGCGCACCATGGGAGCGACGCAAGGGGCGATCATGCGTATCTTTCTCATCACCGGCGCATCGATCGGCGTGGTCGGCACGCTGGTCGGCTTCGTGGTCGGCACTTTGATCTGCCTCAATATCGAGCCGATCCGCCAGTTCATCTCGCTCATAACGCGCACCGAATTGTTCTCGCCGGAACTCTATTTCCTCTCGCGGCTCCCGGCGGAAATGGATGTTTCGGAAACGGCGGCCGTGGTGGTGATGGCGCTGGCGCTGTCATTGCTCGCGACGCTCTATCCGTCCTGGCGGGCGGCGCGGCTCGATCCCGTCGAAACGCTGCGCTACGAGTGATCCGACATGGCTGCAACGCAAAGCCCTGTCATCTTCCTGCACCAGATCGAACGACAATACCGGCAGGGCGACGCCGCGCTGGAGATCCTCACCGGCGCCGAGCTTGCGGTGTGGTCGGGGCAGATGGTTGCGCTGCTGGCGCCGTCGGGCGCCGGCAAATCGACGCTTCTCCATGTCGCCGGCCTGCTCGAACACCAGGATGCGGGCGAAGTCTATATCGACGACACGCCGACCTCGACGCTATCCGATGCCGAGCGTACCCGGCTGCGGCGCAATGAGATCGGCTTTGTCTACCAGGCGCATCATCTATTGGTGGAGTTCACCGCGCTCGAAAACGTGATGCTGCCGCAGATGATCCGGGGGCTGCCGCGCAAGGAAGCGCGCAGCCGCGCCGGCGAGCTTCTCGCTTATCTCGGGCTCAAGGAGCGCTTGCACCATCGTCCGTCCGAACTCTCGGGCGGCGAGCAGCAGCGCGTCGCGATCGCCCGCGCGGTCGCCAACGCGCCGCGCATCCTGCTCGCCGACGAGCCGACCGGAAACCTCGATCCGCGCACCTCCGAGCATGTGTTCCGCGCGCTCACCCAGCTCGCGCGCGCCTCGCAGCTTGCGGCCATCATCGCCACGCACAATCTCGACATCGCCACCCGCATGGACCGCCGCGTCACCATCCGCGACGGCCGCATCGTGGAGATGGAGTGATCGCGGAGCATGATGGCAAAACAATCGCGTTCCAGAACTGAATAACCTCTCCCCGCTAGCGGGGAGAGGTAAAGGAAAGGCGGCCCCGGGGAGAGACCATTTTCATCCTCCCCCGCTCGCGGGGGAGGTCGGCGAGCGAAGCTCGCCGGGAGGGGGCATTGTCGGTGAGGGAGATCGAGCGGATGGGCCTTTCCCCCTCACCCGCCGCGCTACGTGCGTTACCTCTCCCCGCAAGCGGGGAGAGGTAACGCTCCGTGGGCCATTGAGCTAACGCATGATCCCGAGAAGTTGACAGACTTCTCGGACAAGATCATGCGACAAAACAAAGAATAAGAGGGCACGATTGATTCAACATGAAGCAATCGCGCTGCGTTGCCCATCATTGCTCGCCAAAGTCCGCTATCTTATTATCCGGACCAATGCCGAGAGGCGTGCCGACTGGCTTAGCCATCATCGGTCATGCCGAACAGCTAACTGAACTTTCCATGTTGGCATGAGCGAGGCATCGGCATGCGATCGGCATTCGGGTCTTTGGCAGGGGCGCTGATCATCTCAATGGCAGGTCTGGCGATGGCTGGAACGGCCGAAGGACAGGAGACGGTGCCGTATTGGCATGTCTGGGTCGACAATGACGGCGTCAGCCATCAGAAGCGCTGCGTTCTACGCTCCTTCGAAAAGACGACCTTCGACCCACCGGCGCCACCGCTATGGCTCGATCGGATCGACGCGCCCGGCGCCTCGGTGGCGTTCGCCATACAGCCGGTCGGCTGGCAAGGCACCTGGCACCGCAACCCGAAACCCCAATGGATCATCCCGCTGTCGGGGCGCTGGTATGTCGAGACCATGGACGGCGTGCGCGTCGAGATGGGCCCGGGCGATATATCCTTCGGTGAGGATCAGCTCGCCGAAGAAGGGCCCGACGGCAAGGTCGGCCATCTATCCGGGACGGTTGGTGACGAGCCCGCGGTGCTGATGGTGGTCCAGTTGGATGTGACGCCGACCAAGGGAGAGCCCTGCAGGTTCAAATAATCGGGCGCGGAGCTCAAGCGAACGCGATCCCCATCCGCTGCTCGGTGCGCCAGATCACCCGGCACGGCTGCGGGCCAGTGCCGAGAATGAGGGTGAATACCGGCGGAATGCCCAACGTGCTCGAGGGGAGCTCGATGCAGGCGCCCGCCGGCGAGATGTTCCGCACGGTGCAATCGATCTTGCGTGCCTTGTCGTTGACCGCGATTTGGCCCGATTTGAGGACGCGCGAACGGCGGAATTTGCGACGCTCTTCCATAATCGGCCTCCGCGCGACGAGCCGCCAGGCTCGGAATGTGTTGATCAGTAGAAATTATGTCAGTTGCCGATCGCTTAACCGGATCGTCGACATATCCGTGCCGGGCGCAGACCGGATCAACGGATTTTGTTAGAGCGCGATTGCTTCAGGTCGATTCAATCGCGTTCTCTTTCTCGTTGTTCTGTCGCATGATCTTGTCCGAAAAGCCTGCCAACTTTTCGGGATCATGCTCTAGCTTTCACAACGGCATGACGAGAAAAACCAGGCGCGTGCTCAATAGTCTGTTTAGCCTGTGCATAGCGGCATGTATTCCGCGTTGGCCATGGACAGCGCAGGGCCGGTCCGCAATGCTCGCGTGATGGCGACTCGAAGAGGTGAGTTTCAGGAAACTGTGGCCTCCGACCCCTGCTTTGTGCATCTGCATGTGCACTCCGCCTATTCGTTGCTCGAAGGGGCGCTGACGATCGCGCGGCTCGCCGAGCTCGCCAAGGCGGACCGGCAGCCGGCGCTGGCGCTCACCGATACCGACAACATGTTCGGCGCGCTCGAATTCTCGGAGAAACTCGCGGGCGCCGGCGTCCAGCCGATCATCGGTTGCGCCCTTGCGGTCGATTTCGACGACCATGATCATGGGTCGCGCCAGGCGCCTCACCAGGCCACCCGCTTGCTGCCGCGTCTCGTGCTGCTCGCCGCACGCGAGCAGGGCTACCGTAACCTCTTGCACCTGACCTCGCGCGCTTTCCTCGAAACGCCGGCGGGCGAAGCGCCGCATGTCAAGCTTGCCTGGCTTGACGGCGCGAGCGACGGCGTTATCGCGCTCACCGGAGGACCCGACGGTCCGCTCGACCAGGCGATTCTCGCCGGCCAGATGCCGCTTGTTGCGGCGCGCCTTTCGACCTTGCGGCGCCTGTTTGACGGCCGGCTCTATATCGAGCTGCAACGCCACGGCACGGCGGCTGAGCAGGCCAGCGAAGGCGTCCTGATTGAGAAGGCTTACGAGGCGGGCATCCCGCTGGTTGCCACCAACCAACCCTTCTTCGCCGCCGCCGACGACTATGAGGCCCACGACGCGCTGCTATGCATCGCAGAGGGCAGGCTGCTTGCCGAAGCCGAGCGCCGTCACCTCACCGCGGAGCACCGCTTCAAGACCCGCGCGGAGATGGCGAGCCTGTTCGCCGATCTGCCGGAGGCGCTCGCCTCGACCGTGGAGATCGCGCAGCGTTGCAGTTTCCGCCCGCGCACCGAGAAACCGATCCTGCCGCACTTTTCTTCTGAGGACGGCGCGCCCGTCGACGAAGACGCCGCGCTACGCGCGCGCGCGGAGGAGGGGCTTGCGGCACGGCTCGCCATCCACGGCGCAGCGCAAGGGCAGACCGAGGACGATTACCGCGACCGGCTTGCCTTCGAGCTCGGCGTGATCGCGCGCATGGCCTATTCCGGCTACTTCCTCATCGTCGCGGACTTTATCCGCTGGGCGAAGGAGCAGCGCATTGCGGTCGGGCCGGGGCGCGGCTCGGGTGCCGGCTCGCTGGTCGCCTATGCGCTCACCATCACCGACCTCGATCCGATCCGCTTCGGGCTGCTGTTCGAGCGCTTCCTCAATCCCGAGCGGGTGTCGATGCCGGACTTCGACATCGACTTCTGCCAGAACCGGCGCGACGAGGTGATCCGCTACGTCCAGCAGCGCTATGGCCGCGATCAGGTGGCGCAGATCATCACTTTCGGCACGCTGCAGACGCGCGGCGTGCTGCGCGATGTCGGGCGCGTGCTGGAAATGCCCTACGGTCAGGTCGACAAGCTGTGCAAGCTGGTGCCGCATAATCCGGCAAAGCCGGTGACGCTGGCCGAAGCGATCAATGGCGAGCCGCGCCTGCAGGCCGCGCGCGATTCCGAGCCGGTTGTCGGCCGCGCCTTCGCGATCGCCAAGAAGCTCGAAGGGCTCTACCGCCACGCCTCGACGCACGCCGCCGGGATCGTTATCGGCGATCGGCCGCTGAGCGAGCTTGTGCCGCTCTACCGCGACCCGAAGTCCGACATGCCGGTGACCCAGTTCAACATGAAATGGGTCGAGCAGGCGGGCCTCGTGAAGTTCGACTTTCTCGGTCTCAAGACGCTGACCGTGCTCGAAGTGGCGGCAGACCTGCTCGCCCGGCGCGGCGTTGCGATCGACCTTGCCCGCCTCCCGCTCGACGACGAGAGCAGCTATGCGATGCTGGCCCGCGGCGAGACCGTCGGGGTGTTCCAGGTGGAAAGCGCCGGCATGCGCCGCGCGCTGATCGACATGCGCCCCGATCGTTTCGAGGATATCATAGCGCTTGTTGCGCTGTACCGGCCGGGTCCGATGGCGAACATCCCGACCTATTGCGCGCGCAAGCAGGGCACCGAGCAGCCCGAATACATCCATCCCAAGCTCGAGCCGATCCTGCGCGAGACCTTCGGCGTCATCATCTATCAGGAGCAGGTGATGCAGATCGCGCAGGTGCTCGCCGGCTATTCGCTCGGCGAGGCGGATATCCTGCGCCGCGCCATGGGCAAGAAAATCCGCAAAGAAATGGACCAGCAGCGCGAGCGCTTCGTTTCCGGCGCCGTTGAGCGCGGTATCGACAAGGCGCAGGCCGATCTGATCTTCGATTTGCTCGCGCGCTTTGCCGATTACGGCTTCAACAAGAGCCACGCGGCAGCTTACGCGCTGGTCGCCTATCAAACCGCCTATCTGAAAGCGAATTTCCCCGTCGAATTCCTCGCCGCCTCGATGACGCTCGATATCGGCAATACCGACAAGCTTGCCGATTTCCGTGCCGAGGCGGAACGGCTCGGTATCAAGATCGCGCCGCCTTCCATCAACGCATCGGGCGTCGATTTCGAGGTCGAGGGTGACACCATTCGCTATGCGCTCGCCGCTCTCAAAGGGGTCGGGCGCCAGGCGGTCGAGGCGATCGTCGCGGCGCGCGGTGCGCGTTCGTTCGCCGACCTTGCCGATTTCGCCCGCCGCATCGATCCGCGTGCGGTGAACAAGCGGGTGCTCGAGAGCCTCGCCGCGGCCGGCGCCTTCGATCCGCTCGAACGCGACCGCGCCCGCGCAGCCGCCGCCGTCGATGCGATCCTTGCCGCCGCGCAACGCGCCCAGGAAACGGCGGCGAGCGGCCAGTCGGAACTGTTCGGCGGTGGCGAGGCGAAGGAGCGGCTCGTCGTGCCCGAGGTCTTGTCCTGGCTGCCCGCCGACCGGCTGCGGCGTGAATATGAGGCGATCGGCTTCTTCCTCTCGGGCCACCCGCTCGACGACTACGCGCATCTCCTCAAACGCCTGCGCCTGCAGTCGTGGACGGAGTTCTCCCGCGCGGTGAAGGCGGGCGCGACGGCCGGACGGCTCGCCGCAACCGTCGTCTCGCGCGTCGAGCGGCGCACCAAGACCGGCAACAAAATGGGGATCATCGGCCTGTCCGACCCGTCCGGCCATTACGAGGCGGTGATCTTCGCCGAAGGTTTGCAGCAATACCGCGATCTGCTCGAGCCGGGGGCCGCCGTGATCCTGTTTCTCACCGCGGAGGCGCAGGGCGAGGAGGTTCGCGCGCGCATCCAGACCTGCGAGCCGCTCGACGCGGCCGCGGCCAAGCTGCAGGCTGGTTTGCGCGTGTTTCTATGCGACGAGAGTCCGCTGCCGGTGCTTGTCCAGCGCCTGGAGCCGGCGCGTGGCACAAAAACCTCTCAGAACGCATCGGCAAACGGCAGGGCGGGCGGCGCTGCGGAAGTGCCGGCGGTTGCGCCCAGGGGGGCCGTGCCGGAGAAGGCAAGAAATGGAAGCAGTAGCGACGGCGCCGACGGCAGCGATGGGGAGGTCAGCCTCGTGCTGCTGCTCGCCGCCAACGAGGTCGAAGTGAAGCTGCCCGGCCGCTATCGGATCTCTCCGCAGATTGCCGGCGCCATCAAGGCGGTGCCGGGCGTCGTGGCTGTGGAAGCAGTGTGACGAGCAGGTCACGGCGATCACGAATCGGATAGAGCATGATCCTGAAAGACCGGCAGGCTTTCGGACAGGCTCATGCGAGCGAACAAAGAGAAATGGAGCGCACTTGATTCGAGAAGAACCAATCTCGTTTCAAAACCAAATGACCTCTCCCCGCTTGCGGGGAGAGGTCGGGTTGTCGAAGCGTCAGCTTCGGCAATCCGGGTGAGGGGCGAATTTGGGCGACGCAAATCAACCAGAACCGGTCTCGCGATCGCAGGGCTGCCGCATGCTGCTCTCTTGGAACAACCTGCTCTGACGAACGCGACTGTTGTGCTTGATACCATCGCAGTAGCTTTCGCAGCGCCGCCGCCCCTCACCCGCCGCGCTTCGCGCGTCGACCTCTCCCCGCAAGCGGGGAGAGGTAATCCTCCGTGGGCCGGCGAGCGAGAGCATGCCCGCAAAAAGTCTGCCGACTATACGGGCAAGATCATGCGGAAGAGCAAAGAGTTCGCAGCCGACAACGGCAAAGAACGAGGTGATCCGTGATCGACGATCTCAGGCGGGTCAATCGCTTGCTGGTGAAGCTGGAGGAGAACCTCCCCGTTCTCGCAAGCCTCACCCCGCAACTGGCAGCCACCCTGCGGGAAGAGGCGGCCGGTGCGGATGTTCCGCAGCAGTGCCGGGTGACCGCCGTCCACTATCTCGGCGAGGAGGGCGGGATCGTCTGCAGGCTTGATCACGCCGGCAAGGCCGGCCGGCGCGAGTTCGTCGCCTCGATCACGCACCTCACCTTCGACCGCAACCAGCCCTGCGCGCGCGAGATTGCCGCCTATCAGAAGCACCGCTCAAAACGCTTGCGCAAGCTTCAAAGCGCGAACTGATCAAGGCGCGAAGGCAAACGGCGGTGGTGGGTCATGCGCGTTCCGGCGCCAAACTCCAGCAAGCCGATGAAACTGGGATCAGTTCATCCTCCCCCGCTGCGCGGGGGAGGATGCGACGCGCAGCCACTCCCACTAGCTAAGCCTGAGCACGATTGCGTCAGGTTAATTCGATCGCGCTCTATTCCTATGACCCGATCATTCGGCGACGGTCTTGACCACGCTCGAGGTCGGCCGTCCGCCACCGGCAGTCGGGAGCTTCATGTCCTTGGCAAGCATCTCGTCATATTTCGGCAGCGAATCCATCCGGTCTTTCGCAGTCAGGTGCACGATCTTGTAGCCATTGGCTTTGAGCTGGGCCAGGAGCTCGGGCGTGGCCTTCGCGGTACCGCGCTGGAAATCGTGCAGCAGGACGATACCCTTTCCGTATCTCTTCAGTTTTGCCATCACTCCTTTGACGATTCGGTTCGGGTTGCGGATCTTGAAGTCGAAGGAGTCTATGTCGGTTGACAAAACACCGACATTGCGGTCGGCAAGATAGGCGAGGACCTTGGGCGGGTGTTTTAGAAGAGGAAAACGGAAGAACGGGGTAATGGGCTGGCCTAGCGCGAGCTTGAGGGCGCTGACACCCTTTTCGACATCGACCTTTGCTTCTTCCAGCGACATCTTCGATAGGTCCTTGTGCGACCAAGTGTGGGAGCCGATGGTATGCCCGGCCTTGGCCACTTGCCGCAGGATTTCCGGATGATAGCTGATGTGTTTGCCGATCGGGAAGAAGGTCGCTTTCACACATTGGTCTGCGAGCGCCTTGAGGACCGCCGGTGTGTTCCTGGGCCAGGGCCCGTCGTCGAAGGTCAAGACGACTTCGCCCTCGCGCAGGAAGTCGTGCTGCTTGAAATGCTCGAAGCCAAATCCCGGTGCCCCGGTCGTGTCGATCTCCACCACCCGCGACACGCCGAGCGCGTTCGGATTGGTGCAGGGCGGGCCTTTCATGACATCGGCAGGCGTAGGCGCCGGCGGGGGTGACGCGGGTGGCGGAGCTGCTGCGGGTGGCGGAGCTGCCGTGGGTGCCGGGGTAGCTTGCGCGGCCGACTGACTCACCTTCTTCGGCGGGGGATCAGCCGCCGGCATCGCGGCAGTCGTGGGGATCAAGGGGGTGTCCGGCTTAGCACTGGTTGCGGTCCCCGCGGTGCTTGCGGCGCCGCCGACCTCGGCGACAACCACGGCGTCCGAACCCGACGAGAGAACGCTGCGGCGGCTTTGCGGTTCAAGGATCGGCTGCGGCGCTACCCCCGTGGATTCGGATTCGGCCCAGGGAAGAGGCGGAAGAAGCGAAAGCACATCGGGAATATCGCCCCTCTGTGCAAAGACGATACCCAGCGAACCCGCGAGGGCCGCGCCGACCAGACCGGCTGCAATCAAACCTGCTCGCATCCCTCGACTCCTTCGTCCATTTTCCGTGATGCCGGCTTCCGACCCAGAGCCGAACCGTTAACGCCGCCGGATTCCAGGCCAGAGTGCCTGCGGCGACTCACCCGCGTTGATCGCAGGTTCCCATTTCGCGCAATAATATACGGTGCGAGCCACAGTACCGCCATAACGCGAGGTGCTCCCTGGGGATATCGTCACCCGGCCGCGGCCGCTTCTGCCTGCAACATGTCGCCGGGAAATCTCGGATCCTCGCTGCGCGCTGCTGCGACCAATTCGATGCCTGATCGCACACGACCAAGGCAATCAAGCGCAAAAACTTGGGCAGCGCAATGGCCGTCAGGGAGACGGCGCGCGATCATAAGCCAACGAATCCGTGATGCGATTAATCCCGGAACCAATCCCGGTAGGCCGGTAACGCGCCGGCAAGGGGCAGGGCGGTCGCCTCATAAACCCCGCGTGCGACGGCACGGGCGACCACCTGTGCCGCGGCGTCGCCGAGGCGCATCAGCCCCATCACGGGATCGGCCAAACTCCGCTGCCCGGTCGCGGCGGCGAATACAAGATCACCATCGAGCGGCGTATGCACGGGTGCGATCGCGCGAGCGAGCCCGACCTGGCCCATCGTCGCAAGCCGCTTCGCCTGCGCCTTGGTCAGCAGGGCATCGGTGACGACGATGACCAACGTGGTGCTCGCGGCGGGGGCCTGCTTGGTCCGCGGGAGCAGCGCCTCGGGCGGCCAGAGGGAAGGAGAGCCGTGCCCCCCGAACTCGGCCCCTTGCTCGAACGGGGCGGCCCGGAACCACGGACCCTTTGCGACCACAGTGCTGCCGGCCGCATTGACCGCGGCAAGCGCCGCGACCGTGAACCGATCCTCGGTTAATGCTGAAGCTGAGCCGATGCCTCCCTTGAAATCGACCGTGGTGGCGCCGGTGCCGGCGCCGACACTGCCGAGGGCAAAGTCCGGCTCCGCGCTCCCGGCCGCCGCCGCGGCGGCATAGCCGAGCTCCCGATAGGGGGAATGCCGGCCCCAGCCTTTGTCGCCGCCATTGAGAAGATCGAACAGGATCGCGCCCGGCACGATCGGCACCCGCGCCGGGCCGATCGCAAAGCCGCGCCCCTGTTCGCGCAGATAGGAAAGGACGCCGCCCGGCGCGTCGAGGCCGAAGGCCGAACCGCCCGACAGCACAAGGGCGTCGACGCGCTCGATCGTGCTTACAGGATCGAGCAGATCGCTCTCGCGCGTGCCCGGTCCCCCACCGCGCACATCGATCGAGGCGACCGCCGGCTCGTCGAACAGAATGCAGGTGGTGCCGGAGGCAAGTCCGGCGTCCTGGGCATGGCCGACCCGGACACCCGCCACATCAGTGAGAAGATTGCGCCGGGTTGTCACGTGATTGCTCCATCAGTCGAAAGAGCATTCCGCTGAAGAAAGCAGTTCAGGTGGCGTTCGGCGAGCGCAAGCACCGCCCACACGGACGCCGTCGGCGAGACGGCGCCGAGCACGCCGATGATTGGAAGTTCTTGCAGCATCGTCTTGTTCTACAACAGATTTGCGGCAGCCAAAACGATTTCGCCGCGGCCGCCAATTGCAGCGGTCGATGGTAACCTATGCGGCCAAGGCGCTTGTTTTCCGCGCCGGACCATCGCATTTGAGCGCTATGACCGACGTCACGATCTACTGGGCGCTGCTCGCCGGCCTCATCAGCTTCCTGTCGCCCTGCGTGCTGCCGTTGGTACCGCCCTATCTCGTCTATCTCACCGGCACGTCGCTTGAGCGCTTCGCCGGCGAGGGACCGACCGTGCGCGCCAAGCGCGACACGGTGACGGCGGCATTCCTGTTCGTGCTCGGCTTCTCCACCGTATTCGTGGCATTGGGTGCGGGCGCAAGCGCGATCGGCGCCATGCTACGCAGCCATGCGTATACTTTGTCGATTGTCGCCGGCGTCGCGATCATCATCATGGGTCTGCATTTCATCGGGCTCACGCGCATCCCGTTCCTGATGCAGGAGCGTCGCGCGTCGATGCCGCGCCCGGCCGGCCTGTGGGGCGCCTATGTGATGGGGCTTGCCTTTGCCTTCGGCTGGACGCCCTGTATCGGGCCGGTGCTGGCGGCGATCCTCGCCGTGGCGGCGTCCGAGGAGACGGTGTTGGAAGGCGCGGGCCTGCTCGCGGTCTATTCGGCGGGGCTCGGCATCCCCTTCGTGATCGCGGCTTTTGCGGTCGAGCCCTTTGCGGCCTTCCTTGCCCGCTTCAAGCACCATCTCGGAACGGTCGAAAAACTGATGGGCGTCTTGCTGGTGCTCACCGGCATCGCGTTCCTCACCGGCTGGGTGACGACCGCAAGCACATGGTTGCTGGAGACTTTCCCCGCCCTCGGCACCATCGGGTGAGCGGGGCATACTGTTTCCGGCGGATTAGTTCGGTGACGAACTATGCCGTAGCTTGAGGCTTTCCCCGCCCTCGGCACCATCGGGTGAGCGGGGCATACTGTTTCCGGCGGATTAGTTCGGTGACGAACCATGCCGTAGCTTGAGGCTTTCTTACCTCTCCCCGCAAGCGGGGAGAGGTCGGCGCGCGAAGCGCGGCGGGTGAGGGGGCTACGGAGCTGCCAAGGCACCTGCGATCGTTTCGAGCACAAACCAAGCGGTCGCACTCGTCAGACCATCGTTATCTCAAGAGGGCGGAACGCGGTAGCCCTGGGATCGCGAGACCAGATCTGGCTGATTTGCGCCGCCCGTGTTTGCCCCTCACCCGGATTGCCGAAGCTGACGCTTCGACAATCCGACCTCTCCCCGCTTGCGGGGAGAGGTCAAACTTCAAACCTTATTCCGACGCGTCTTCGAAATAGCTGATCCGACCGTCCGGGCCCTTCTTCCAGGTATAGAGGACGTAACGGTCCTTCTTCTTGCCGTCGATGATATAGCCGTCATCCGACACGTCGCCCTTCTTGTCGAAGGACAGCGTGCCGAGCACGGTGTCGAACTGCTTGCCGGAGCTGATCACGTCGGCAACTTTTTTCGGATCGAGCGACTTCGCCGCTTCCGCCGCCTGTTTGACGATCTGCATCGCGGCGTAGCTGTAGAGCGTATAGGCTTGCGGCTCGAACCCGCGCTTGCGGAAGACCTCGACGATCTCCGCGTTCTTCGGGTTGGTGCGCGGGTCGGGCGAGAAGGTCATCAGCGTGCCTTCGGCACCGGGGCCGGCGATGGACGCGAACTCGTTGTCGGCAAGGCCGTCGCCGCCCATCAGAGGCGCGCGCAGGCCCTGATCACGCATCTGCCGCAGGATGAGGCCGCCGGTGTCATGCAGCCCGCCCCAATAGACGAGGTCGGGCCTTGCCGCCTTGAGCTTGGAGACAAGCGCGGTGAAGTCCTTGTCGGCCCGGTTGACGCCCTCATACATGACCTCCTTCATGCCCTTGGCCCGGATCGCCTTGCGGGTCTCGTCGGCGAGGCCCTGGCCGTAGGTGGTCTTGTCATGGATGACGGCGACGCGCTTGCCTTTGTACTTGTCGGCAATGATGGCGCCGGCCATCCCGCCCTGCTGATCGTCGCGCCCACAGACGCGGAAGACGTTCCAAAAACCGCGATCGGTCACACGCGGATTGGTGGCCGCCGGCGTGATCGCAAGGATGCCGTTGTCGTGATAGACCTCGCCGGCGGGAATGGTGACGCCGGAATTGAAGTGGCCGATCACGAACTTGATCCCCTCGGCGGCGAACTTGTTGGCAACCGAGACGCCTTCCTTGGGGTCGCCGCGGTCGTCGCCGACGCTGAGGTCGATCTTCTCGCCGAGGATTCCGCCCGCCGCGTTGATGTCCGCGACCGCCTGCTCGACGCCCTGCTTAAGCTGCGCGCCGAAGGCGGCGCTGCCGCCGGTCAGCGGTCCGGCGACGCCGAACTTGACATCGGCATGCGCGCTTCCCGCCATCGCCAGAGCGATGCCGAGCGCCAAGACGAAAGCCCTGCTGTTCATCTCAAAATTCCTCCCGTCATCGATGTTGTGAAGGTTCACCTGGAAGATGAGCGCCCCGACCCACACGATTTGATACGAAATCGCGCGGGAATGTCACGCCCCTATGGCGCGGCCCTGTGCCGCGCTAGAGTTTCTTTGCTGACGGTCCGATCCCCGACCGTCAGCCCGGAACACCAGTTAATCCGGGGCTTTTTGTTGCGGCACCAACACGATGAGATAAGCTCAAGCGTTGGTATCGTTCCACTAAAGCATGATGCCGAAAAGTTGGGCAGACTTTTTCGAACAAGGTCATGCGATAAAACAAAAAAAGCGTGAGTGGTGCAACCTCCCGCGATCATTCTCCGGCAAAGATCGTTCAAGCGCGCGTCCGCCGTTCGGGCCGAACGAGAAAACCATATTGCCGCGCCATCTGTTGGCGGCGGGTGTTGTGAAAACTGGCAAACCCGATCGCGATCAGGATCGCGGTATCGACGGCGTAGTAATAGGGCGACAGCAGTGTGCCCTCAAACAGCGCATAATGGATAAAGCGGACCGCACCGCCCAGCACGAGCGTGTAGAGCACGAGGTGCCACCAGGGCCGCCAGGTCTGCGCAATGGCCCGCGCGGCGAGCCACGTGCAGCCGCCGCCGAGAATGACGGTCACGAAAAGGAATACGAAGAAGGAATCCTCTTCATAGAAATAAAGATGCATCGTCAGCGCTCGTGCGATGGTGTGGAACTGTGCGCGGTCGTGCGACGCTCAGGAAAGTCTCCCCGGCTTTGTTCGCGGGCTGCCCGCCGTGTCAATGCTGGCGCCCACCTTCGAGATAGGCGGAGCGCACCTCCGGCCGTTCGAGCAGGTCGCGTCCGCTGCCGCTCATGGTGATCACGCCATTGACCATGACATAGCCGCGATGGGCGAGCTTGAGCGCATGGAAGGCGTTCTGCTCGACCAGGAAAACGGTCAGATGATGGTGTTGGTTAAGCTCGCGTACGATCGCAAAAATCTGCTGGGCGACCAGCGGCGCCAGTCCGAGCGAAGGTTCGTCGAGCAGCAGCAGCCGCGGCTGACTCATCAGCGCCCGGGCGATCGCCAGCATCTGCTGCTCGCCGCCCGACAGCGTGCCGCCGCGCTGCGACAGCCGTTCGGCGAGGCGCGGAAACAGGTCGAGCACGCGCGTGAGCTGGGCGTCGTTCTCGTCCATTCCGGCGGCGATTGCGCCCATCTGCAGGTTCTCGAGCACCGTCATACGGGCGAAGATGCGCCGCCCCTCGGGCGACTGGGCAATGCGGATGCGGGCGATCTCATGGGTCGGCAGTTGGGTGATGTCCTGTCCGGCGAACACGATCCGGCCTTTGCGCGCGCGCGGATTGGCGAAGATCGTCATCATCAGGGTCGATTTGCCGGCCCCGTTGGCGCCGATCAGAGTGACGATCTCGCCTTCATGCACCTCGAGATCGACGCCCTTCAGCGCGCAGATGCTGCCGTAATAGGTTTCGACGCCACGCACGGCGAGCAGCGGTTCGGTCACAGTCCGACCTCCGCCTCGGCCGCGGCGACCTCCTCGTCGGCAACGCCGAGATAGGCGGCGATGACCTTCTGGTCGTTACGCACCATCTCCGGCGGGCCGTCCGCGATCTTGACGCCATAGTCGAGCACGACGACGTGGTCGGAAATCTCCATCACCACCGACATGTCGTGCTCGATCAGGAGCACCGAGGTCGTCGACTCGTCGCGGATCGACAGGATCAGCGCGTTGAGCTCGGCGCTTTCACGCGGGTTCAATCCCGCGGCCGGCTCGTCGAGGCATAGCAGCACCGGATCGGTGCACATCGCCCGCGCGATTTCGAGCCGGCGCTGGGCGCCATAGGGCAGGGCGCCGGCCGGATCGTCGGCGCGGTCGGCAAGGCCGATGCGCTCGATCCAGTGGCGCGCCTTGTCGATTGCGGCGCGCTCGGAGCGCGCATAGCCGCCGAGGCCGAGCACGCCGAGCAGCGTGTAGCCGGAGGCGAGCATCAGCGGATTGTGCTGCGCGACAAGCAGGTTCTCCAGCACGGTCATGCCGGAGAACAGGCGGATGTTCTGAAAGGTGCGCGCGACCCGCGCGTCCTGGGCGACGAGATAATCGGGCATGCGCTCGAGCAGGAACAGCGTGCCATCCGCTCGTGCGAGCTTGCGGTTGCCGTAGGCGGTGAGCGTGTCGAGCTCGTCCCACAAGCTCTCACTGCCATGGACGAGCCCGATCCGGCCTTCGGTCGGCTTGTAGAAGCCGGTGATGCAGTTGAAGACCGTGGTCTTTCCGGCACCGTTTGGGCCGATCAGCGCGGTGATCTCGGAACGATAGGCGGTGAAAGTCAGCTCGCCGACGGCGATGAGCCCGCCGAACCGCATGGTCAGGTGCTCGACTTCGAGCAGGGCCTGCGCGGTGGCGGTCATCCACGCCCTTCCTTCACCAGCGTGCCGGATATCGCCTTGCGCTCGGCGAGCACGACCGAGGGCTGGCGCGTCCCGATCAGCCCGCGCGGCTTCCACACCATGATCATCACCATCCCCAGGCCAAACAGCAGCATGCGGTACTGGGTCGGATCGAACTCGTTGCCGAACAGGGCTTTGAGGAAATCGAGTTCGCGCAGGATTTCGGTGCCGCCGATCATGGCGACGGCGGCGATCGCGACGCCGATCTGGCTGCCCATGCCGCCAAGCACGACGATGGCGACGATGGTCGCCGATTCATGGAAGGTGAAAGACTCCGGCGAGATGAATCCCTGCCGCGCGGCAAAAAAGGAGCCGGCGAAGCCGCCGAACATGGCGCCGATCGCAAAGGCCGTGAGCTTGGTATTGGTCGTGTTGATGCCGAGCGAGCGACAGGCGATCTCATCCTCGCGCAACGCCTCCCAGGCGCGTCCGATCGGCAGGCGGCGCAGCCGCACGGTGACAAGGGCGGTCAGCAGCACCAGCGCCAGAATGATGTAATAGAGGAAGATCGCGCGGTGGACCGGATGGAACGGGATGCCGAAGGTGGCGGCAAAGCCCTCGTCGCTGGCGTTGAACGGAATGCCGAAAAAAGTCGGGCGCGGAATGCCGCTGATGCCGGCATAGCCGTTGGTGACCGGCACCCAGTTGATTAGGACGAGGCGGATGATTTCGCCGAACGCAAGCGTGACGATCGCAAGATAGTCGCCGCGCAGCCTTAGCACCGGAAAACCGAGCAATACCCCCCAAAAGGTCGCCAGAATGCCGGCGAGCGGCAGGAGCGTGAAGAAAGAAAGGCCGAAATGCTCGGCGAGCAGCGCGAAGGAATAGGCCCCGACGGCATAGAAGGCGACATAGCCGAGATCGAGCAGTCCGGCGAGCCCGACCACGATGTTGAGGCCAAGGCCCAGCATCACATAAATGAGAATCTGGATACCGAAATTATCGACCCATTTCACCGAGCCTTGCATCCCCGCGAGCCACAGGGAGAGCATCGGATAAACCGCCACGAAGCCGATCGCGAGTGGGATGAAATAGCGGAGGAACTCATGGCGAAATTGCGCGGCCGCGGTGCTCGGCGTGCGCGGCTTTTCTTGGCGATAGGCGCGCCAGGGCGTAATGACGAACGAATTGATAAGACTGCCGGCGATCACGAGCCCCACCATCGTGAACAGCAAGGGCCAGCGCGTCTCCAGCGTGAGCTCGTTGCGGATGTCCTGCGTGGTGCGCAGGCCGATCAACGGCAGGAACAGGCCCAAGGCGATCAGGCCGGCAATGGCCGCGTCCTTAAGGGCGCGGTCGAACTCGACGCGGTAGGTGGGGCCGGCCGGTCGAGAGGGTAGGGCTCGCATCAGTGCGCCTAGACCTTTTCCACGTCAGGACGACCGAGAATGCCTTGCGGCAGGAAGATCAAGGTGATGGCGAGCAGCGAGAAGGCGGCGACGTCCTTGTAGTCGATGGAGAAATAGGCCGACCACATGGTCTCGACGAGGCCGATCAGGAGCCCGCCCAGCACCGCGCCGGGCAGCGAGCCGATGCCACCCAGCACCGCCGCCGTGAATGCCTTCACGCCAGGCGTAAACCCGTCGGCGAAATTGATCACGCCGTAATAGACGAGATACATCGTGCCGGCGACGGCGGCGAGGGCGGCGCCGATGATGAAGGTGATGGAGATGGTGCGGTCGACATTGACCCCGAGC
>JANQIP010000175.1 GCA_028282095.1 Xanthobacteraceae bacterium
CAACCTGAAGCCATCGCGCTCTGGTCCGTTCGTCCCCGCGAAAGCGGGGAACCAGATGCGCCGCCAAAGGGATTCCCGCTTTCGCGGGAATGAACGGAAAGTGGAGCATGATCCCGAAAAACTGGCAGACTTTTCGGACAAGATCATGCGACAGGACAAAGAGAAATAGAGCCCGATCGATCCGACCAAGGCGAATCGCGCTCTAAGCGGCTCGATCATTCGAACCGCAAGAAGTGATGACCCCAGGGATCGAGGTCGACGAACAGCCCTTCCGCAACGAGATGGTTGCCGTCCCTGACATAGCATTCCCAGCTCAGCGTCTCGCACAGGCGCCAGACCCGGCCGCCGATGTCGCTCCAAGGCAGTCGCACCATTGCCTGTGACCGACGGTCGGTCAGGTTCGTGACCACAAGACAGCGCTGCTCGCCGAGCCGCCAGCTCCAGGCGACGATGTCGTGAAAACTCGAATTGTCGCTCCAGCCGTGGCGGTCGCACAGGGTCCATTCGCCGTCGTGGAACAGATCGGCGTGGATCGTCTTCAGCAAGGTGCGATAAAACGCCACCAGCGCTTCGTCCACGGGTTCCGGCGGACGGCGCGCCAGGAACACCGGCAGCTTGATCTTGCGTCCCTCGATCTGTCCGTCGTGGATGAGCGTCGCGCCCGGCGTCGTGGCAATGACGATCGCCGCCGTGCGCTCCTTGGCCGGCGAGAAGGTTGCGGCGGCCCGCGGCTCGTCGTGATTCTCGATGAAGCGCACCAGCCGGTCCTGATAGTCCAGCCCCGCCGTCAGATGCGCCCGCACGCTCTCGCCGTTCTCGTGCACCAGGCGATCATACAGGCGCTTGTCGTAGCAATAATCGAATCCCTTCTGCATCAGCTCATATTCGAGGTCCCAATAGGCCTCGGCGATGAACAGCACATCGGGATGGGCGGCTTTGACCGCGGGAATGAGATCCTGCCAGTACTCCGTCGTGGGCCTTGTGCCCGCGCGTGCGCCCCAGGTGCGCTCGACGATGTCGTTGAGCATCAGCATCGCCATGTCGCAGCGCATGCCGTCGCACTGGGCGGCGATCCCGCGTACGGTTTTGATCGCCGCCGCCCGCAGGCCGGGACTGAATGCGTTCACCTGAATGACGTCGCTCCACGGTGGGAAATACGGGTCGCGCCCATGCGCGAAAACCTCGCCGTGCACGTCGATGAATTCTTGCGGAGCCCGCGCCAGGTCCTGCTCGCTGCCGCGGATGAAATAGTCGGGGTGATCGGCGACCCAGGGATGATCGATCGCGACATGGTTTGGCACGAAATCGAGCACCAGCCGAATCCCCCGTGCCTGAAGCTCCTCGCGCGCCCGCGCCAGCCCGTCGGGCCCGCCGAGCGGCGCGGCGACGACGTAATCGCGCACGCAATAGGCCGAGCCGATATTGTCGCCCGGTCCGTAATCGGGCAGCACGCGGCGGAACTCGTCCTGCAGGTCCCGGTTGGCATTGGCCACGGCAATTCCCGCGAGACTGCGCTCCCAAACGCCCATGAACCACACCGCGTCGATATCGAGCTCGGCGAGCAGATCCCATTCGCGCGTGGGAATGGTTCCCAGGGTCAAAAGCTGGCGATAGCGCGTTCGCAGTTCGGCAAGCCACGCCCAGGTCGAGATCTCGTAGATGACGGGTCGCCTGCGCCAAGCCATGGTGCCCTCCCAATATCGGTCTTTAAACGAATCTTCCTCCGACGGAATCGGCGGCAATGCAAGGGACCCCTTGCCAGAGCATTCTCCATCGATGTCGAATCGTGGGTAGGCCCTCCACTCGGGATCCTCGAACAGAATCCTGAGGAGGCGGCCAAAGGCCTGCGTCTCAGCGTTCCCTTCTCCCCGCGTGCGGGGAGAAGGTGGCGAGCGGCAATGCCGCGAGCCGGATGAGGGGCTCTTGCTTCTCCGCAATGCTGTGCTGCCCCCTCACCCGCCGCGCTGCGCGCGTCGACCTCTCCCCGCAAGCGGGGAGAGGTATTTTGGCGGCATTCTCTGCCGCGAACTAACACGTAGGGTGTGGCTTGGCGCGTAGGGTGGGTTAGCGCCGAAGGCGCGTAACCCACCGCCAACATTGGCGCTGTCCTTATGCCGGCCAATCCCATGGCCTGCACATTTCCTTCTCC
>JANQIP010000184.1 GCA_028282095.1 Xanthobacteraceae bacterium
TCATCCGCCCCAAAGTCCCCCCGCAAAACCACCGCCGCGCCCATCTCGACCTCCCGAATCAATCCTGATCCGTGCGATCGAATCACACCAGCCGCCCAAGCGAAACCACAACAGAGTCAGACCTTCCAATGGCTGGTATAAGGCCTAGTATCCTGTGAAATCATCCACGTCGCTGCGAGGAACAAAGACCATCAGTGCGGGTTTCCCGGCGCGCGCAAGCCACGGATGTCCGTGCGATTTAGCGAGGGGCGTCGCAGCACACTGGCCGTACTGCCTCGCCGCCGTTGATACGCCAGCGCAAGTCTTTCCACGCGCCATCTGTTCGTACCCCTGCATCATGCAGCAGCTTGGTGCCACGTCTCTATTGTGCCCGTTCCGGGCGCGCCACGCGGACTTCGGATGGGCGAATCTGGCCGAGGGCCGGCTTCGCCTCGATCGTCTGACCGCAACGGCGGCCGGTCCACTTTTTCCCCTGCCGGGCCACCCCGCGCAGGCGCGGGGACCCCGGCCGACGGCATTCCTCGCGCAAGACAAAAAGTGTCCGGCCCGCCGTCCTCCGCTGCGCTGCGGCCCTTCGGCTTCGCCTCGGGTGCGGTTCGATCGCCCCCGGCCGGTCGATCGCCATCGCGGTCGCAACAGGCGCGGCCCGAACAGAAACAGGAGAGGACGATGGCGACTATCGGCAGCTTCAAGAAGTCCGAGAAGGGCGACTATGCCGGCGCGGTGAAGACCCTCACGCTCAACGTGAAGGCGCGGATCACACCCGTCGAGAAGACGAACGAGAAGGCCCCCGACTTCCGAATCTTCGCGGGTCGCGGGGAAGTCGAATTCGGCGCCGCGTGGCGCAAAACTTCGAACGAAGGCCGCGACTATCTCTCGATCAAGCTTGACGATCCGAGTTTTCCGGCGCCGATCTACGCCTCGCTGGTCGAAGTCGAGGGCGAAGACGACCTCTCGCTCATCTGGTCGCGCCGCAACGCCGACTGAGCGCGATCAAACCTGCGACGGCGCCCCGCCCACACAGCGGGGCGTTTCCCATGGCTCGCGACGAAAAGGATCACGCTCATATCGAGATGCGAGCCGCGCCGCGTCCTTACAACGACATCAGCTCTCGTTCTCGATCTTCTCGCGCGCGGCGCTCGCAAGGAACGCCGAGCGGGTGAGCCCACGGGCCGCGGCCGCTTCGTCGATCGCGGCCAACAAACCGCCGTCGAGCGATAGATTGGCTTTCGCAGCACGCCCGGTGTCGAGCATCAGCGGCACGATGGCAAGCGCCGCTCCTTCCGCCAGTGCCGCAGCGACTTCGGGGTCGGCGCGAAGCTTGTCGATCGAGCGCGCCTTCGGCAGTTTCTCACCGTCGGCAAGGGCGTCCTCCGCCCACAGCCGCACCGCCTCGACGGCGCGCCGCAAGGCTTCGTCCGTGGTGCTCGCGGCCGACGTGCAGCCCGGCAAATCCGGCACGGTCACGCCGTAGGCTCCTGGCGTGCCGTCCACGAGGGCCACGTAACGTGCCATTGCGATTCTCCATTCAATCGAGCCACCCTGCCTGCTTGGCGATCACCCGTGCCACGCCTGGAGACAGGGTCCGGTGCCGCGGCACGATGATGCGGCCATGCCGGCCGGCGTGCTTAAAGACATCATGGTCGCCGCCTTGGCGCGGTTCCCAACCCTCCCGTTCGAGCCGAGCGACGACCTTGTTGCGGTTCGTCTCAAGGACCCGGCGAGGTCCGCGACGCTGTCCAGGCATGCGTAAATATATGCGCAACAAAGCCACGCGTCGAGAGCCGCCGCGGAACGCTCTTCCGCCTTGTTTCTATTTTCTTGGTGGCTTTTCGTTTCATCGCTTTGCCGCGCCTTGAACCCTTCGCCGATTCGCTCTTTGCCTCGGCGTCCGGCGTCGCAAGCACGATCCGCCTCGTCCGCACCGGCCTCAGCCTCATGCGTGGTGGTTATCTCGCTTTGCTCCGCATCACAACGCGGCGCCACCGATAGGTGATCGCCTGTCAGGGGTGGCGGAAATGCGGGTGCCCGACTTCGCCATCCCCTCTCCCTGAACAACTTCGCCATTGTCGTCGCAGCACGCCGCCGATGTCCGGCGGCCGGTCCGCATGCGATGGAGATGCAACCATGCCAGACGCCCTTTCCGGTCTGCCGCC
>JANQIP010000198.1 GCA_028282095.1 Xanthobacteraceae bacterium
TGCGATCCATTTAGATTGAATCGATCGCACTCTGTTTCTCTTTGTTTTGCCGCATGATCTTGTCCGAAAAGTCTGCAACTTTTCGGGATCATGCTCTAGCGCTCCGACTCTGACGGTCGGATACCACTGGTCCGGCAACCGCTCGTAAACAATCGACTAGGGTTTTATGGCGTCCGCGATCGGGCCGCGCTATGGTCCGGCCCGCTGAGAGGAAGGATTTCCATGACCGACTCTTCTGCCGACACCCATTTCGGATTCCGCACGGTGCCGCTCGACGAGAAGCAGGCGCTGGTCGATGACGTGTTCCACACGGTCGCGCGACGCTACGACCTGATGAACGATTTGATGTCGGGCGGGCTGCATCGTGCCTGGAAGAATGCGCTCGTCAACCTGGTGAACCCGCCGAGAGACGGGCAACCCTTCGACCTGCTCGACGTTGCCGGCGGCACCGGCGACATCGCCTTCCGCGTGATCGAGGCGGGGGGCGAAGGGGTGAGCGTCACCCTGTGCGACATCAACGGCGACATGCTGGAGGTGGGACGCGAGCGTGCTTACGAGCGCGGGCTCGAAGCGGCACTTACCTTCGTCGACGGAAATGCCGAGGCCCTGCCCTTTCCGTCCCGGTGCTTCGACGCCTACACGATCGCATTCGGCATCCGCAACGTGCCCCGCATCGACAAGGCGCTCGCCGAGGCCTATCGCGTGCTCAAGCCGGGCGGACGCTTTTTCTGCCTGGAACTCTCCAGCGTCGACATCCCGTGGTTCGAAAAGCTATATGATCTCTACTCGTTCAACGTCATTCCCCGGGTTGGCGGCTTCGTTACCGGCGACGCCGAAGCCTATCGTTATCTCGTCGAATCGATCCGCAAGTTTCCAAAGCCGCAGGCCTTCGCCGCGATGATGACGGCGGCGGGCTTTCGCCGCGTCTCAGTGCGCCCGATGACCGGCGGCGTTGTCGCGCTGCATTCCGGCTGGCGGCTGTGAAACTACCCCTGCGGCGATTGCCCTTCTCGCGAAGCGAGAGAGGGTCATCCGAAAATGGTGCCCGCGTTCCGTGATCCCTCCCCTCACCCACCTTGTTCGCCTTGCCCGTGCTGGATTCGTGTTCGCGCGGGAAGGCGTGCTCGCGCTTGTCGATCCGACGCCGCTGCCCGCGGCGGCACGGACCGGATTGCGCCTTGCGCGCCTGCTGGAGCGCCCGACCACGGCGTCGAGCGCGATCCGGCTGTCGGCAGCGCTGACCGCGCTGGGGCCGAGCTATGTCAAGCTCGGTCAGTTCCTCGCCACCAGGCCGGATGTGGTCGGCGCCGCGATCGCGAACGACCTCGAAAGCCTGCAGGACAAGATGGCGCCGTTTCCCCAGGCCGAGGCGGAAGCGGTGGTCGAGCGGTCGCTCGGCGTTCCGCTCAAGTCCGCTTTTGTCGCGTTCGGCCCGGCGGTCGCCGCCGCCTCGATCGCCCAGGTGCATCGCGCCGAGGTCGAAACAGCGGACGGCCGCCGCAGCGTTGCGGTGAAGGTGCTGCGTCCCGGGGTCGAAGCGAGCCTGAAGGTCGATATCGATGCCTTCCGTTTCGCCGCCGCCTGGGCCGAGCGTTATTCCGCCGAGGCGCGCCGCCTGCGCCTGACCACGGTCATTGCAACGCTCGCCCGTTCGGTCGCCCTTGAGCTCGACATGCGGCTGGAAGCGGCGGCCGCCTCCGAAATGGCGGAGAACACCAAGAACGACACCGAATTCCGCGTGCCGACGGTCGAATGGGAATGGACCGCGCGCGAGGTGCTCACGCTCGAATGGGTCGACGGCACGCCGCTGTCCGACCGCGCGGCGCTGGTCGGCCGCGAGCTCGACCTGCCGCAGCTCGGTCGCGCGGTCATCCAGAACTTCCTGCTTCACGCAGTGCGCGACGGCTTCTTCCATGCCGATATGCATCCCGGCAACCTGTTCGCAGACACGGACGGAAAGCTGGTCGCGGTCGATTTCGGCATTATGGGGCGGCTCAACCCGAAGGAGCGCCGGTTCCTCGCCGAGATCCTCTACGGGTTCATCATCCGCGACTACCGCCGAGTGGCCGAGGTGCATTTCGAGGCCGGCTACGTCCCAAGGCACCATTCGGTCGAGAGCTTCATGCAGGCAGCACGCGCCATCGGCGAGCCGATTCACAATCGCCGGGCCGAGGATATCTCGATGGCGAAGCTGCTGACGCTGCTGTTCGAGGTGACCGCCTTGTTCGATATGCGCACGCGGCCCGAACTGCTGCTGCTGCAGAAGACGATGGTGGTGGCGGAGGGCGTCGCGCGCATGCTCGATCCCAAGCTCGACATCTGGCAAACGTCCGAACCGGTGGTGCGGGAATGGCTCACCCGTAATCTCGGTCCGGCGGCCCGGATCGAGAACGCTGCCGAGGGCGTCGGCGAATTCGGCCGCTTCCTTGCGACCTTGCCGTCGCTGCTCACGCGCGCCGGACGGGCTGCCGACGAGATCGAGCAGGCGGCTCGCGAGGGCATCGCGCTCTCCCCCGATACCGTCGCCGGGATCGGCGAAGCGCAGGCGCGCCGCAGTCGCTGGAGCACGGTCGCGCTGTGGGTGATCGTTGCGCTCTTGGCGCTGCTGGTCTTGCGCTGAGCGATCTTGCGCTGAGCGACCGCACTGACTGCATTGACTGCACTGCAATCGGACGTTAAGTCCCCCGCCGGCACAGTGATTGCAAACGTTCCAAAAGCCGCCGATGGCGACTTTGACGAGCCGGAACATGGACAGTCAGGCAAAGCCGGAAACGCAAACGAACCTTGCGAACGCGATCGCCGCTCTAGTCGATCTGATCGGCGGGATCGAACTCGACATTCCCATGCGCCCGATCGACCGAGCCCTTCCGGACTTTCGCGATCTGCGTGCTGATATGGAAGACGGCATTGACCGTCGCGACGCAAAATAGGACGGACTTCAAAGAAACCGGAATCGACGTTATTGATCCATGGTCCCTATGAGCTGCCTATGTCCCTTTCCGACAAGCGTATCCTGCTCATCATCTCCGGCGGCATTGCGGCCTATAAGTCGCTCGACCTCATCCGCCGCCTGAAGGAACGCGGCGCCGGCGTGCGTGTGATCATGACCAAGGCCGCACAGCACTTCGTCACGCCGCTCTCGGCCGGGGCGATCGCCGGCGAGCGCGCCTATACCGACCTGTTCGATGCGACGACCGAGTTCGACATCGGCCATATCAGGCTCGCGCGCGAGACCGACCTCGTGGTGATCGCGCCCGCCACCGCCGACCTGATGGCGAAGATGGCGGGCGGCCATGCCGACGACCTCGCCTCGACGGTGCTGCTTGCGACCGACAAGCCGATCCTGATCGCGCCGGCGATGAACCCGCAGATGTGGGGCCACAGGGCAACAAAGCGCAACCTCGCCCAGCTCCTCGCCGACGGCGTCGCCACGGTCGGCCCGAATGCCGGCGAGATGGCGGAGGCGGATGAAGCGGGCATCGGGCGCATGGCCGAGCCGATCGAAATCGCGGCCGCGATCGAAAGCCTGCTCGCCGGGCGCAACGCCGCGCCGAAGGCGCTCGCCGGCCAGCACATCCTCGTCACGTCGGGGCCGACCCATGAGGCGATCGACCCGGTGCGCTACATCGCCAACCGCTCCTCCGGCAAGCAGGGTCATGCAATCGCGCGCGCCGCTGCCGCAGCGGGCGCAACGGTCACGCTCGTCTCCGGCCCGGTCAAGCTGCCCGATCCACCGGGGATCAAGGTGATCCATGTCGAGAGCGCGCGAGCGATGCTGGCAGCCGTCGAGGCGGGACTTCCTGCCGATGCTGCCATCTTTGCCGCCGCCGTCGCCGACTGGCGGGTGGCCGAAATGGCCGCGCAAAAGACGAAGAAGACAGCCGCGGGCCCCCCGACGCTGGCATTCGTCGAAAACCCCGACATCCTTGCGACGGTCGCCAAGCGCAAGGCTCAGCGCCCGGGTCTTGTCATCGGCTTTGCCGCGGAGACCGAACGCGTGATCGAAAACGCCCGCGCCAAGCTTGTGAAGAAGGGCTGCGACTGGATCGTCGCCAACGACGTGTCGAGAGAGACCGGGGTCATGGGCGGCGACCGCAATACGGTGCACCTCGTGACCGCACAAGGGGTCGAGGCCTGGCCCTCCCAATCCAAGGAAGAGGTGGCGCGTGCGCTCGTCGCCCGCATCGCCGAAACGCTCAAGGCGCCGGCGGCGCTGCTGCGATGAGCGCTGCGGAGGTCCGCATCCTGCGCCTGCCCCACGGCGCCGATCTGCCGCTTCCCGCCTACCAGAGCACCGGCGCCGCCGGTCTCGATCTGCTCGCCGCGGTGCCGGCGCATGAGCCGCTGGTCATCCCGCCGGGCGGACGCACGATGGTGCCGACCGGCTGCGCGCTCGCGCTGCCGGAGGGAACCGAAGGCCAGATCCGGCCCCGTTCCGGACTTGCCGCGCAACACGGCGTCACCGTGCTCAATAGTCCCGGTACCATCGATTCCGATTACCGCGGCGAGGTGCTTGTCGTGCTCGTCAATCTCGGGGAGGCGCCGTTTGCGGTCTGCCGCGGCATTCGGATCGCCCAACTGGTGATCGCACCGGTGCTGCGGCCGGCGCTGCGCGAGGTCGATGCGCTCGATCCGACGTCGCGGGGGAGCGATGGCTTCGGCTCGACCGGTATCGCTGGCGGCAGCGTCTGACCCTCATCGACCCCATACCGGCAGAGGCGGCGTACAGAGTTATTTAACCATGCCGCCATACGTTCACCCTCTGGACTCTTTCGGTCGGAGTCCGGATGTGAGTAGATGGCTCTGATTCGCGCCCGCCGCCGGCGATGGCGGCCCGCGGTCATCGAGCCGGCGCCGGCCACGGCACCCGCTGTCGTTCAGGGTGAAGTTCTCCGCGTCAGTATCCGTTTCGGGTGCACCGGCTTCGGGTGGCGGTGTGCTCTTAAGATTCGATTCGGCGCGTTCGACATCGAAGCCGGGCCGAGCAGGGGCGATGCAATGCAAGGTGCCGCCGGAACGACAAAAGACCGAGTCCGATTCCACCGCGGCGCCGGCGGTTCTACCGTGTTCGCGATGGTCATCGCATTGCTCGCCGCACCGGCGGCCATGGCAGAGACGGCAAGCGCGCTTGCCTCGCGTTCCGCCCCCATCAATGCGCCCACCGCCGTCGGACCGTATGAGCTCGTCGCACTCGCCCTCTTTCTCGGCGTTGTCTTCTTTGCGGTGCTGACCGCGATCATGCTGGTTCGAACGCGCCGACATGCGGCCGAGCGGGACAAGGAGGCGCGGGCGGAGATCGCCTCGCTGCAATCCGATGTCGACCGGCTCGCCACATTGGTCATGTCGGATCCGCTGGTCCTCGTCGTGTGGACGGCGGGCAACGAGCAACCGGACATCATCGGCGAGGCCTCGCTCATCGTGCCGGGGCTTGCCCCGTCGGATATCATGGTGTTCGAGCGCTGGCTCGGCCCCGACGCGGCGAGCACGCTCGCGGAGACGATCAAGCGCCTTCGGGTCCATGGCGAGGCCTTCTCCATCCCGCTGATCACATCCGCCGGCCGTTACATCGAAGCGGACGGGCGCGCGGTCGGCGGATTCGGCGTCATGAAGCTGCGCGACGTCACCGGAACGAAGCGCGACGTCGCCGAACTCGGCGCCCGCTGCGAGCGGCTGCAGAACGAGGCCGACGCCCTGCACAACCTGGTGGAGGCGCTGCCCTCGCCGGTCTGGATGCGCGATTCCGGCGGCAGGCTAACGCTCGTGAACCCGGCCTATGCGCGCGCCGTCGGCGTTCCCGATCCCGCGACGGCGGTCGCCGACGGGCTCGAACTGCTCGATCGCGGCGACCGCGACGAAATCCGCCGGCACGACACGACCGGACGCTTCTACGGACGGCTGCCCGCGACCATTGCCGGCAACCGGCACCTGATGGACGTGGTCGAGCTGCCCGTCGCGCGCGGACGCGTCGGCATGGGCATCGACGCCAGCGAGTCCGAACGCTTGCGATGCGAGCTCGCGCATATGCTGGACGCGCATCGCCGCACGCTCGACCAGCTCGCGACCGGCGTTGCCATCTTCGATGCCGGCCGCAAGCTCACCTTCCACAATGCGGCCTATCGTGGCCTGTGGGACCTCGACTCCGCCTTTCTCGAGGAGCGGCCGAGCGACGGCCAGATCCTCGCCCGGTTGCGGGCGGCACGGCGGCTGCCGGAGCAGCAGGACTTCCGCCAATGGAAGCTCAACCTGCACAGGGCCTATCATTCGACGGCAACCGAGCAGCACGAGTGGCACCTGCCCGACCGCCGCACGTTGCGCGTCGTCACCACGCCCAATCCTGAGGGTGGCGTGACCTATCTGTTCGACAATATCACCGAACGGCTCGAACTCGCGCGGCGCGCCGACGCGTTGATCCGGGTGCAGGGCGAGACCCTCGACAATCTTGCCGAAGCCGTGGCCGTGTTCGGAACCGACGGGCGCCTGCGCCTGTTCAATCCGCCCTTCGCCCAGAGCTGGAAGATCGCGGTCTCGGCCCTCACCGAGCGTCCGCATATCGAGGCGGTGATCGGCCTATGCCGCCCCTTGCATGGCGACGATCGCACCTGGAGCACGCTGCGCGCCGCGGTGACCGCGCTCGATGAGCGCGACCCGGTCTCGGGCCGGATCGAGCGCAATGACGGCAGCGTGGTCGATTTCGCCACCGTGCCCCTGCCGGACGGGGCGACGCTCGTGACCTTCCAGGACATGACCGACTCGGTGAATGTCGAACGCGCGCTGCGCGAGCGCAACGAAGCGCTGATGGCCGCCGACGAGATCAAGCTCGACTTCGTCCATCATGTCTCCTACGAGCTGCGCTCGCCGCTGACCAATATTATCGGCTTCGCCCATTTCCTTGGCGAGGCCTCGACCGGCCCGCTCAACGAGAAGCAGGCCGAGTATCTCGGCTACATCACTACGTCCACCAATGCGCTGCTGGCGATCATCAACAATATTCTCGACCTGGCGACGATCGATGCCGGCGCGATGACGCTGAACCTCGGATCGGTCGATATCCGCGAGACCATGGAGGCCGCCATCGAGGGCGTGCAGGACCGCCTGGTCAAAGACGGGATCGTGCTCGACCTCGACGCCGATCCCGATATCGGCAGCTTCGTCGGGGACGGCCGCCGCGTCCGTCAGGTTCTGTTCAACCTGTTGTCCAACGCGATCGGCTTCTCGCCGCCGCAGGGCGAGGTGCGCTTGCGTGCAGAGCGCCGGGAGGACGCGGTGGTTTTCGCGGTCACCGATCAGGGCCCTGGCATCCCGCCGGAAATGGTCGCCCGCGTGTTCGACTTGTTCGAGACCGACCCGCGCGGCTCCGGCCACCGCGGCGCCGGACTCGGCCTTTCCATCGTGCGCTCCTTCGTCGAGCTGCACGGGGGCGAGGTGCGAATCGACTCGGGGAGCGGACACGGCACGACGGTGATATGCACCTTGCCACTCCCGAACGCCGCGACACGCACGGCAGCCGAGTGATGATGAATGGGGAGAAAGGCCGGTGCGCTGGACCAAACGATCATGCGCACCCTAAGCGCGAATTCCGGCCTCGCTCAGGCCGAAATACTCTGTTTCCTTAATAAGTTAACGGCGCTTTCTGAAGCCGGAACCGTTTTCCATTTGGCCGAAAACTGCTCTTCGTATGATCCTTAAAAACTGCAGACTCTTGGGACAAGATCATGCGACAAAACAAAGAGAAAAAGAGCGCGATCGATTCAACCTGAAGCGATGGTGCCCCAAGTAAACCGAAGTCAACCAAGAGATATGATGGACCCTACGCCGGCGGGCAGATCAAGCATCATGGTCACGCTGCCCGACGAACAGGCGATGCGGCACCTTGCCGTGGACCTCGCCAACGCGCTCGATCCCGGAGACGTCGTCACGCTCTCGGGCGATCTCGGCGCCGGTAAGACGACGCTCGCGCGGGCGATGATCCGCCATCTCGCCCAAGACGAAACGCTCGACGTGCCGAGCCCCACCTTCACGCTGCTGCAGAGCTATGAACTGCCGCGCTTCGTCCTGGTGCACGCCGATTTCTATCGACTCGGCGGCCCTCAGGACCTCACCGAACTCGGACTTGAGGATTTGCCGACGGGCGCTGTCGTGCTGATCGAATGGGCCGATCGGGCGCCGCAGCTCATGCCGGCCGACCGGCTCGATGTCGAGATCAAGCTCGATCCCAAGCAGGGGCTCGAACACCGCAATGTCCGCATCACCGGCTTCAAGGCTTCGGCGTCGCGGGCCGAGCGGCTGCCGAAGGTGCGCGCGTTCCTGGCGGAGTCAGGGTTTGGCACGGCGAGGAGGATGCGGCTCGCAGGCGATGCCTCGACGCGCTGCTACGAGCGGCTCGCCATGGGCGAGCGGCCCGCCATTTTCATGAACGCGCCGCGCCGACCGGACGGACCGCCGATCAAATATGGGCGGCCCTATAGCGCGATCGCGCATCTCGCCGAGGACGTCAAGCCGTTCGTCGCGATGGCGAACGCCCTGCGCGCGCGCGGCTTATCGGCGCCGGAAATCTACGCCGCCAGTATCGATGACGGTTTCCTCATGATTGAGGATCTCGGTGATCGCTTGCTGGTCGAGGGCGATCCGCCCGCGCCGATCGCCGACTGCTATCGCACGGCGGTCGACCTTCTCATCGCGCTGCACCGTCTCGACCTTCCCGGCGAGCTTCCAGTCGCGCATGACATCGTGCACCGCCTGCCGCCCTATGATCTCGACGCCTTCATGATCGAGATCGAGCTGCTGCTGAACTGGTATCTGCCGCATCTCGGGGCGACGCCCAGCACGACCGCACGCAATGCCTTTCTCTCCCTGTGGCGCGAGGCGCTCCAACCGGCGCTCGCCGCGCCGAAGACCTGGGTGCTGCGCGACGTCCACTCCCCCAACCTGCTATGGCTGCCGGAGCGGGAAGGCATTGCCCGCGTCGGCCTCCTCGATTTCCAGGACGCTTTGATCGGGCCGGCCGCCTATGATCTCGCCTCGCTCCTCCAGGACGCGCGTGTGGATGTGCCCGAAGCGCTGGAGATCGAGCTGATCGGCCGTTATGTCGGCGCTCGCCGCGAAACCGATCCCAGCTTTGATGCCATGAGTTTCGTGCAAATCTACGCGACGCTCGCGGCCCAGCGCGCTTCAAAAATTCTCGGCATCTTCGCCCGGCTCGATCGGCGCGATCGCAAACCGCATTACCTGCGCCACATCCCGCGCGTCGCCGCCTATCTGAAGCGGGCACTCTCCCATCCTGCGCTCGCCCCGCTCAAGGCGTGGTGCAGCGCCTATCTCCCGCCGCCGAGATAACGGGCGGTGAAGGTGCTTTTCAAGGACGAGGTCGCCGGAACCGTGACCGAGACGACCTCCGGTGGCTCGCGCTTTAGGTACGGCAGCGATTGGAAGACGCAAGTTGCATGCTGCTTTCCCGTCGCGCGCAGCTAGAGCATGATCCCGAAAAGTTGCAGACTTTTCGGACAAGATCATGCAGCAAAACAAAGAGAAATAGAGTGCGATCGATTCAATCTGAATGGATCGCACTCTAGCACGAATGGGCGCGAGGCCTTCATCCGTTCTTTCAGCACCTTGGTCCCGAGGGGTGGCTCCGCGAGCGTTGGGCACGCTTCGCTCATAGCGATGGTGCTCACGGCCGTGGGCGAGAGCCCTGCGCGCGACGCACTCGAAGCCCCGCAACGGTGTCGCCTACGAGCAAGTCGCAAAGCCGAAGCGGGGCGCAGACGACGCCGGACTGCACCTTGCCGAACAGGAAGGCAGCGCGGCCGGTGAGCCGGGCCGCCCCGGATCGTCGTGGCGCGATCTGCGACGACGAGCACAGGCCTACACATCGGCCCGACCCTCATCCATGCTCCCGCCCAAGCTCATTATCCGATTGTGCTGACCATCAGATGTTATTGACACGCCACTTCGTGGGGTCCTAGTGATGACGTCGCGACAATGTAAGCGAACGAACGAGCGCACTCCGGCCGAAAGAACAGCGAACGTCGAGACACAGCCCCTTGCGCAGGCGAGGTGTCCTTCTTTCGCGCTTGAGTAGGCGTTGCCTGGTTATTGGCCCGGTGACGAGTGGCGCGAGTTTAATAATTCGCGTAGGCGCGAGGGGCTTGTGGAACGCGACAGGGAAACGGGCACGGCGGGATCGCCGATCCGGGACCGGTATACCGTCGACGACATTCTGTCGCCGCGGTCGGTTGCTGTGGTCGGCGCCTCAGAGGATCTGACGAAATTCGGGGGAAGGATCCTCAAGTCGCTGGTACAACACGGCTTTGGAGGCGCGATCTTTCCGATCAACCGGGCGCGTCAATCGCTGCTCGGAATCCAATGCTATTCCTCCATCGCCGCCGTGCCGGCGCCGCCCGACGTGGCGGTCGTGGCCGTGCCGCCCGATGCAGTGATCGACACGATCGCGGCGCTGGCGGCCGTGCACACCGGAGCGGTCATCGTCATCACGGCCGGTTTTTCGGATGCCGGTCCCGCCGGAGCACGACGGGAAAGCCAGATGCTCGCCGCGGCCCGCACCGCAGGCATGCGGATCATCGGTCCCAACTGCCTCGGATTGATCAGCCCGGCCAACAACCTTGTGCTCTGTGCATCGCCGGCGCTGTTCGTGCCGCAATTGCCCCAGGGCGCTCTGGGTCTCGTCAGTCAGAGCGGCGCGGTGATGGCCACGATATTCGATCGCGCCATGGCGCGCGGCGTTGGCTTTTCCCACTGCTTCTCGATCGGCAATCAGGCCGACATGGAGCTTTGTGACTTCGTCGACTTCCTGATCGCCGATCCGCGCACGCGGGTCATCTGCACCTATCTCGAGGGCGTGAAGCACCCGGATCGTTTCCTGCAGACGGCGCAAAGCGCCTATCGCGCCGGCAAGCCCTGGCTGATCGTCAAGGCAGGACGGACCGCCTCCGGTGCCGCCGCAGCCTTCTCGCACACGGCGAGCCTTGCCGGCAGCTATGAAGCATTCGCGGCCGCGTGCCGGGAATGCGGCGTCCTCATCATGGACGACCCGGATGCCATGATCCTGCTGGCTGCCGCTCTCAGCCACGACCCAAGGCGCAGTCTGGGAGCCGTGTCCGTGGTCACGACCTCGGGCGGCAGCGGCGCGCTCACTGTCGATCGACTGAGCGACGCCGGCGTGCCGCTGGTTGAGTTCACGGATGCGACCACCGATGCGTTGCGCGACCTGTATCCGCCCAATCTTGCGGGGGCCAATCCGGTCGACATGGGCGCCGCGCTTGGGGGACTTGCCACCGGTGTCGAGACGCAGACGATGGATGCCGTCATGCGCGACGGCCGCACGGGCCTCGTGCTCGCGCCCATCACGACGGCGCCGGACATCACAAAGATTTGCGAGAACCTCGTCGCCGGCGCGCAGCGGGCGACCGCGGCAGGATACAGCACGCCTTACATCGTCATCATGCAGCCGGGTCGTGCTGGCGACCAAGCCCGCGAAGTCCTTCGTGCGGCGCGCAGCCTTTATTCGGACAGTCTCGATGAGGCGATCCGTGCACTTGCCGCCTGGCAACGGTTGAGCCGTCTCAGGCTCTTGCCGGAAGCCCTCAAACCGGCCGTGCTGCCCGCTAGGCCCGCTGTTGAGGCGCTTGATGGCGCGGTCGACGAGGCCGCCGCCAAACGTCTGTTGAGCTCCTACGGCATTCCGGTGAATCCCGGCGAGGTCGCACGTGATGCGGACGACGCCGAAAGGATCGCCGCCGGGTTGCGAGGTCCCTTCGTCCTCAAGATCGTCTCGCCCGAGATCGTCCATAAGTCCGACGTCGGGGGCGTTGTCCTCGGTCTTCAGACGGCCGAGGATGTCCGAGACGCGGCTGCGGACATGACCCGCACGATCGAGCGCCGTGTGCCCGGAGCGACGATCACCGGGTACTTCGTACAGGAGATGCGTGCCGGCAAGCTCGAACTGTTCATCGGCGCCCGCCGGGACCCGCAGTTCGGAGCGATCATCCTGGTCGGCGCCGGTGGGATCCTCGTCGAGCTGATCCGCGACGTCGCGGTAGCGCGGGCGCCGCTCGACACCGCCACCGCGCATTTGCTGCTCGATGAGCTCGCAATCGCGCGGCTCCTTCATGGCTATCGCGGAGCGGCGCTCGATGCCGGCGCCGTGGCCGACGCGGTGTCGCGAACGAGCTGGCTGGTGCACGATCTCGGCGATCGCTTCGAAGAGCTGGATATCAACCCGGTGCTGGTCGGTGATCCGCACGAGAGCGTCGTTGCCGTTGATGCGCGATTGCGCCTGAGTTCGCCTGGCGCCGGCGAGACCCGAACCATGAGGAGTTCGCTATGAGTGGCCTGGATGTGCGCGACGACGGCAATATCACGATCTTCACTTTGAACCGTCCCGAAAAGCTCAACGCGATCAACCGGCCGATGGCCGAGGAGATGCAACGACGGTTCGCCGAGTTCGATCGATCGGACCAACGCGTCGCGGTCATCACCGGGGCCGGCGAGCGCGCGTTTTCTTCCGGGGCCGACGTCACCGACATTCCCGAGTTCTGGCGTTGCGTGCCCGGGCTTGGAATCGTCACCGACAAGCCCGTGATCTGCGCCGTCCGCGGATGGTGCGTGGGCGGCGCAGTGGTGATGGCGGCGACGGCGGACCTGTGCGTCGCCACTGAAGATGCGCGCTTTTGCTACCCCGAGGGCCGGGTCGGGCTGACGGGCGGCCTGATCGCCGCGCTCGCCACGCGGATACCGCACAAGCTGGCGATGGAGATCATGCTGCTAGGGCGGCCGATATCCGGCCAGCGCGCCTACGAGATGGGGTTGGCCAATGCGGTGGTCCCGGACGGGACTCATCTGGAGGCCGCGCTCGACATGGCGCGCGGCCTCGCAGCGATGGCGCCCCTCGTGCTGCACACCCTCAAGCGCTTCGTCAATGAGCACGCCTTCCCGCGCACGCCGGCCGAGCGCCTTGCGCTGACCCAACGTGACCTGGAGGTCGTCCGCAACAGCGCGGATCTCGAGGAGGGGCTGGCGGCGTTTCGCGAGAACCGCTCTCCGTCCTTTCAGGGGCGATGAGCGAGCGGGCGGATGTTTCACCCACACCAGCCACGTGTTCGGCTGAAACAGTTTGAGCTGCAAAGATCAAGATAGGGAGGTCGCTATGAAGAATGAATGTAACCCCTCATTGTCTAAACGTATCGAGACGCGCGGCGGCGCCAAAGCACTCGTATTGGCTCTCGCCGTCGGCCTGCTGGCGATGCCGACGCCGACGCTGGCGGAATGGCCCCAGGGACAGCTGCGGATCATCGTGCCGTATGCGCCCGGCGGAACCTCCGACAACATCGTCCGCGCCATCGAGCCCGGGCTCGAAGCAAGCCTCAAACAGGAGGTGGTGATCGAGAATGTCAGCGGCGGGGGCGGGACCATCGGCGTGACACGGGCTGCCAATCGGCCCGCGAACGGCAGCAATTTCGGTTTTGTGCCGACCGCCACATTGACGATCGCACCGCATATGAACGCAGTTGCATACGATCCGGCCAAGAGTTTCGAGCCCGTGGGACGGATCGCCGAAAGCTACGGCGCGCTCGCGGTCCGCAAAGGATTCCCTGCTGACACGCTCCAAGAGTTCATCGACTACGCGAAGAAGAATCCGGGGAAGGTCACGGTCGGGTCGGCGGGTATCGGCACGATCACCCATCTCTACTCCGAGGTGTTCGCTGACGCGACCGGCGTGGAGCTGACCCACATCCCGTTCCAGGGCTCCGGCGAGGCCATGAACAACCTGCTTGGCGGACATATCGATGCCTTGTTCGATCCGGTCGTGCTGCGGCAGGCCAAAGCCGGCACGATCAAGCCGCTTGCTATTCTAAACAATGACCGTTGGGAGGGATTGCCGGAGATTCCGACCATGGCCGAAGCCGGCGTCAAGGGCTTCAATGTCGCCTCGTGGTTCGGGATCGTGGCACCCGCCGGAACATCCCAAGAAGCCGTTGACGGCATGAGCCGCGCGATCGAGAAGGCGTTGCAGGATCCGGGCGTGAAGAGCCGCCTCAAGGACCTTGGAGTCCTGCCGGTCTATCTTGGTCGCGATCGCTTCGGCGAGTTGATCCAGAGCGATTTCAAGAATTACGGCAAGATCCTCAAGAAGGTTGGCCTGGCGAACGAGTAGGTGCGGGCAGCCGGTCCTGCCGCCGCTCGGCGTCGCGGGACCGGCCTGGTGATGCGGCACCAACGCTTGAGCTCGTCTCAATGTGTTGGTGCCACATCACAAAGCATCGAATTAGCTAGTGTTCCTTACCTGACGGTCCGGGGTCGGACCGTCAGGTAGGGAACACTAGAGCATGATCCCGAAAAGTTGGCAGACGTT
>JANQIP010000263.1 GCA_028282095.1 Xanthobacteraceae bacterium
TCGCCGCGCATCCAATGCCTCATTCCAAGGGAATCATCCACATGAACGCAATCACACCCCAAACCCATCGCAAAACGACTTTTTCAGCAGCCTGCTAGCGACAATCGGACCTGTTACCCAAGTCGCCGGTCTATTCTGTCACCAATCTACCCGGTCAGGCCCCGTTCATCCTCCCCCGTGTAGCGGGGGAGGATGAGCAACAGTGCTCGATCGAGACCGTTTTTCGTAGCGAGCCCCCTCACCCGCCGCGCTTCGCGTGAGCAAGCGGGCGCAAGCGGGAAGAGGTGTTAAAGCGGTCCTCAAGCCACAGCACGGTTCGTCACCGAACTAACCAGCCGGAAATAGTATTGGAGCAATAAAGCGCGATCGATTCAGCTCGAAGCAACCGCGCTCTTGCCCTCGGACTGCGAAGGAGCAGCCGAACGCGCCGTTGCAAATCGCCGTCGCCAGATTCCAACTATACGCGCAACCGGCCGAGTGTGCGGCGTGTCCGTCGATTGCTCGCGACGCTGCGTCTCGTGCCACAGCAGGAACAGTCCGGACAAGACGACCACCGCCGAGCCGACGAGCAGCGAAGGGGTTGGGACATCGCCCCAGCCGACATACCCGATGACGAGCGCCCAGGCGAGCGTGAGATAGTAGAAAGGCGAGATGGCAGTCGTTGGTCCGAGCTGCAGGGCGCGCGTCCAGAAATACTGCGCCGTCGCATTGGCGACACCGCTCGCCACGAAGATCGTCCAATCAAGACTGGTCGGCCATTTGAATCCGAACAGCAACAGCGGAAAGTGGAAGACCGCGACGGTCAACATCTGCCACATCAACAGCGTGTTGGTCGATTCGGTGGCGCTCATGCCGCGGACAGCAACGGTCACGCTGCCATACATGATCGCATTGGCGAGCGCGAACAGGGCACCGACCTGAATAACGTCGATGCCCGGATTGGCGACGATCAGCACGCCGCAGAACCCGGTCAGCAGCACGCTCCAGCGAGCCGGGCCGGCGCGTTCCTTGAGCCAGATAATCGACAGCAGCGCTGCCCATAGCGGCGCCGAGAAGTTGATGGCAATGGCGCCGGCGAGCGGCATCAGGCTAAAGGCGATAACCGAAAAGGTTTGCGAGGTCGCCTGCGACAGGCCGCGCCCGAGATGGGCTCCGACACGCTGCGTCCCAAAAACCTTAAGACCGGTGAAGGGCAGTACGACGACGGCGCAGACCAGCAGCGAGAAGAAGGAGCGCAGGAACATCACCTCGCCGACCGGATAGGAGGCAACCTGCAGCTTGGCGAGCGCATGCATCAGCGCGAACAGAATGGTTGCAACAATCATGCACAAGATACCGAGCGGAACATTGTCCTTTCGGCCCGCGACGACCGGCGGTTTCGGCTCGCAATCTGCTGCTGGCATTTCGGTGAATTCCCGCTCGTTCTTGGAGCGCGATTGCTTCGCCTTGAATCAAGCGCGCTTTATTTCTTTTGGTCCGGTCGCATGATCTTTTCCGAAAAGTCTGCCAACTTTTCGGGATCATGCTTTAGCGTTCGGTCGCATGATCTTTTCCGAAAAGTCTGCCAACTTTTCGGGATCATCTCCACCTTCCGTTCATTCCCGCGAAAGCGGGAATCCCCTTTGGCGATGCATCTGGTTCCCCGCTTTCGCGGGGACGAACGGACTAGAGAGCGCGATCCTTTAAGATCTAAACAATCGCGCTCTGTTACGCATTGTTCGGTCGCATGATCTTTTCCGAAAAGTCTGCCAACTTTTCGGGATCATGCTTTTAGGCAATCGCCTCGATGAAGCCGTCGACGAGATTGTTGTCGTTTAGGCGCTGCGTCAGTTCCTCGATCGTGCAAGCCCTGGGTCTGATCTTCGCGTTGATCCCGTCGAGCATGGCGATATGCGCGCGGCGCGCGGCTTGCGCCTGCTCCATCGTGACCCGAACAAAAGACAAGCGCATTCCGACCGCCAACCGCCCCAAGGCCGGCAGGTCGGCCGAAATAGCGGTGGCGATCTTGGGATAGCCGCCGGTCGTCTGGCGGTCCGCGAGCAACACGATCGGCTGGCCGTTCCCCGGCACCTGGATGGCGCCCGGCGCGATGGCATCCGAGACGATATCGAAGCCGCGCGAATGCCTGATCGCGCGGCCGCTCAGCCGGATACCCATCCGATCGGAGCCATGGCCCACGGCATACTCTGCCTGAAAGAACGCATCGATTTCTTCATCGCGGAAGTAATCGGCTTGCGGCCCGACAATGGCGCGGATCACCTTTCGGGGTCGGAGGTCCAATCCATCAAGCTCCCTGTCGGCGCGCTCAGCGACTTGGTTGCGGCAGAGCGGGATGCCGTCGCCGGCGGCGAGAGCGCGTCCCTGCCAGCCACCAAATCCGCCGCGAACATAAGTCGATGCGCTGCCCATGACCGGAGTGATGTCGAAACCGCCTTCGACGGCGACATAGAGCACGGCGCCGCGCTCCAGCGATCCGATGCGGATCACCTCACCCCGGCATAACTTGATGCTGCGGTTGCCTGCGATGCGCCGTCCGCCCGCCGCCGTCTCGTCCGGAAAGACGGTCAGCTCGGCGTCGGCGCCGGCAATCGCCAGCCTTGCCTCGTCCGCCTCGACACGAAGCGTCGGTCCGAAATACGCAACTTCGAGCGCCGCCATATTCGGCTGATTGCCGACAAGCGCATTGGCCGCGCGCAGCCCGACGGTGTCGAGCGCTCCGCCCACCGGAACTCCGAGATGCTGCAGGCCGACCCGACCGAAATCCTGGATCGTGGTCATCAGGCCGGGAGAGAGGACGCGCAACGCAGGCTTCATAGCGCCATTCCCTGCCCCTGCGCGGGGAGATCGAATGGCAGCGCAACATCGTCGTTCCGCGCCAGAAGGTCGTCGTGCTCGCGCCGCGACAGCGGCGTGAACTTGACTTTGTCGCCCGGCGCCAATAGCGCGCGCGGGTCCGGCCATGGTTGAAACAGCGAGACCGGCGAATGTCCGATGAGATGCCAGCCGCACGGCGTGTCCATCGGAAAGATGCAGGTCATCGACATTGCGATCGCGACCGAGCCGGCTGGGATCCTCTGGCGCGGCATCTCGCGGCGCGGCAGCGCAAGATCGGGCGGAAGGTCCCCGAGATAAGCCTGGCCCGGCAGGAAACCGAGCATGTAGACGTGGTAGCTCGTGGTGCTGTGATACTCGGCGAGCTGAGCGGGCGACAGGTCGAGCCGCGCCGCTGCCTCTTCGAGATCGAGTGCAAGCTCGGAATCATAGCAAATGGGCAGGTGCCAATGCCGTGCCGCTTGCTCAACGGGTTGCGGCTCGCCGGTGAGCACTGAGACCCGCTGCGTGAGCGACTCGGCCGACAGAACGAGCGGATCGAAGTAGATCATCAGGGAACGAAAGGTCGGCACCGTTTCACTGATGCCTTCGATCTTCGCCTCGCGCAGGTGTTGCGCGAGCGCCAATACGCGCCCATTCGTGTGCTGATCAATGCCCTCGCCGAACTCGATGACAAGCGCCGTGTCGCCGGCCGGCAACACTTTGAAGCCGTTCATTACCCGTCTCCTGCAGACTGCGTATGCGCGACGAGCTAACCGGCGAACTGAACCTCGGCTAACGGGTCGATCTGCGGAAGGAACCAAGGTTTGACGGCCACCCCGCGTCGTAGCGAATACATGTAGAAGATCGGCAGTCGATCGGGGAAAAGGCAGCGGAACTTGCTGCCGTTGAAGGTCACAAAGATCGAGTGGGGAAATGCGATTTCGACCGCGCGCCGCTCGACCATGTTTATCTCATAGTATTTGAGCGCGCCGGCTTCTACCGTGTCACCGCCCCGATACCATTTGGTCGCGCACGCCGTGAGGTCGCGCAGCACCTCATCCGATGCTGGATTTTGCGCCATTTCAGTCGAAACATGAATATTGGATGCACGTGTTAGGTCCCCCAGCAGGCAGGTCTCGAACCCACGTTCACGGGCCAACTCTTCCACCGCGCCGAAATAGTCGCGCGCGCTCTCAGTGCAGTGACCGTTCAGGCGGGCATGTGTGTCGGTGAAGATCAGCGTGATCTTTGCGCCTTCGCCGTAGCCACCGCCAACCCGATTGGTGAGCGCGGTCAAGAAGTCGAGGCATTCCAGTTCGGGCTGGGCGACCCTACGGCGTGGACCCTTGCCCCAATAGAGAACGAACGAAATCGGTTCATTCCGTGCGATGGCGCTCGCAACGAAACACCGCAACAAATCGAGGTCACTTGGCTGCTCACGCTTGAACGCCCAAGTATTGAAAGTCTGCAGGACTTTGTCGGAGCAAACTTTGTTCTGCTTGGGCCGTCCCCCAGATCGCTTCTTGGAACGGCTCTCAGCAACGACTTCGTTTGATTGAGATGTGTTCTGTTCAACGGACACAGACGTCGGACGGACGACTCCGATCACGTCCTCGTAACGCATAATGGCCCCCTCATACCCATTTGCCGCGCCGAATACATGGCTTAACGAAGTGTTAAGGTCAATAAAATGTTACCGTTTACTATACTAAACGGCTTGTTAACCTTAACGAGGCGGCGTGGCGATCGTGCTGGCTCAACGCGCGGTCCGGCCCCGTCCATCATGAGAGCGAGCTGCTCGCGTCAATCCCCGCGCCCAGCCTTTCGGGACATTGATGTATCGGGCATGCGCAATTCGCAGCGACGTGTCGAATTGGCTCGAACCGCCGCGCCGCTCCGGAGCGGGCGTCTTTTTGACGAACCTCAACGTCTCCCTGGCGCGGGTTACTATCATCGTTCAATCGTCTGGCGGCAGTCTGACGAATCGCGTCGCACCCGCGCTGCGGTCGATGGGTTCAGGGCCGGTGCGACGCCTAGAGCATGATCCCGAAAAGTCGGCAGACTTTTCGGGCGAGATCATGCGACCAGACAAGCGCATGATCCCGAAAAGTTGCAGGCTTTTCGGACAAGATCATGCGACCAGACAAGCGCATGATCCCGAAAAGTCGGCAGGCTTTTCGGGCAAATCATGCGACCAGACAAGCGCATGATCCCGAAAAGTTGCAGGCTTTTCGGGCAAATCATGCGACCAGACAAGCGCATGATCCCGAAAAGTCGGCAGGCTTTTCGGACAAGATCATGCGACCATAAAGAGAAAGAAACAGGAAGAAAGAGACAGAAAGAGAAAGAGAGCGTGCTTGGTTCAAGGAGACGCAATCACGCTCGATAGCGGCCGCGCCGCGGGCGGCGCGCTTATGACTATTCGGGGCTGTCCCGCGGAGCTTTGACCGTCCGCAGCGGTTCACGCCATGGCGTTGTGGCGGATCGATACGGGAGCGATCGGGTGGAGCAGGTTGCAATCGTCGGCGTCGCGAGCGGATTCATGGCCGCATTGGGCACCTTGCTCGCCACGGTGCTGGCCGTGGCCAACCGCAGTCTCTACGTCTATGAGGATCCGCGAATCGACGAGGTGGAGGCGCTGCTGCCCAGTAGCAATTGCGGGGCCTGTGGCCTGCCGGGCTGCCGCAACTTCGCGGAAAAGGTGGTGGCCGGCGAGGTGGCGCCGGCGCGCTGCACCGTGGCGAGCCCAGTGCATACCGCCGCCGTTGCGACGCTGCTGGGCGTTGAGGCCGGCGAGGTGGAAAAGCGCGTGGCGCGTCTGGCCTGCGGCGGCGGTCGCCATGTGGCCTTCCTGCGCGCGCGTTACGAGGGCCTGTCGACCTGCCGCGCCGCGGCGGTGGTCAGCGGCGGCGGCAAGGAATGCGCCTGGGGCTGCCTGGGGCTCGGCGATTGCGTCACCGTGTGCGAGCCCGGCGCTATCGCCTTGGATTTGCACGGACTGCCCACGGTGGACATGGACAAATGCACCGCCTGCAATGATTGCGTGGATGTCTGCCCCAAGGGGCTGTTCTCACTGCAGCCGGTGAAGCACAGGCTGTGGGTGGCCTGCCGCAACCGCGCCGAGGGCGACTTGGCCGAGGCCGCCTGCGAGGTGGCCTGCACCGCCTGCGGCAAGTGCGTGATCGACGCCGCGCCGGGTCTTTTGACCGTGCGCAACAATTTGGTGGAGATCAACCCTTCGCGCGTCGGCGAGGCTCGCGAAGCCATCGATCGCTGCGCTACCGGCGCCATTGTCTGGTACGATAGCGCCGGCCATCCGCAACGCGGCGTGGTGGCCAAAAAAATCTTGCGCCACGACGCGCTCCCCTTGCGGCACTGATCTCGCTCGGCCCTCAGAGCGTGATCCCGAAAAGTTGGCAGACTTTTCGGACAAGATCATGCGACTAAACAAAGAGAAAGAGAGCGCGATTGAATCGACCTGAAGCAATCGCGCTCCGGGCCGCTGCCGCGCCGCAAAATTGCGGTGTATCAAAAAATTGCTTTGCATCATCGCTGCAAAACATTGCGCTGCATCATAGAAGCAGCCGAAAATGACAAATATTCTTGACTGTGAATGAATGATAGGTGCGCTGCACAGAGGATCACGCGTGCATGCACTGAGGAGTTCACACCGGCGTCGCGACCAGATGAACGGATAGGCGAGATGACGCCGCATTTACGCGCGTTCTGCGCGCCGGGGATATTCTCATGCTCAA
>JANQIP010000264.1 GCA_028282095.1 Xanthobacteraceae bacterium
CATGATCCCGAAAAGTTGCAGACTTTTCGGACAAGATCATGCGGCAAAACAAAGAGAAATAGAGTGCGATCGATTCAATCTGAATGGATCGCACTCTAGTGTTTCCTTCTCTGACGGTCCGATCCCGAACCGTCAGGTGAGGAACACTAGGTAATCCGGACCAGATCATGCGACAAAACAAAGATTAAGAGAGCGGGATCGATTCAATCTGAATGGATCGCGCTCTAGCCGTGCAAAAGCCTGAGCGCGGCATTTTCAAGTTGTTTTTCATAGCCCCGTAAGGATCGATGCACAGATCGGTTGTGGTTCATCTGTTGTTCGGGCTAAACGCTATTGAACGGCAACCTATGCGCGCTATTGTCGACATCATGTACCGAGGGTGTATCCTTGTCACCTAACCATCATCAGCAAGTCAACGGCAGCCCGATCATGCCGAGCGCGGTGGTTCACGTGGTCGATGATGACGAAACGGCGCGCGAGTCGCTGCGGCTGCTTCTGCACACCGTCGGGCTGGACGTTGCGACCTATCCTCTACCGTCCGTGTTCGTCGAAAAGTTTGTTCCCGATCGACCCTGCTGTGTCGTTCTCGACCTGCGGATGCCGGAGGCGAATGGCATCGAGACGCTCGGCCAGTTGCGAACGCATGCTCGAGGCGTCCCAGTGATCTTGGTGTCGGCCTACCGCGATGTGGCAACCGTCGTTCGCGCCATGAAGCTGGGAGCAGTCGATTTCTTCGAAAAGCCGTTCAACAAAGAGCTGCTGATCGAGACGGTTCAGTACTGGATTCGCCACGACGTCGCCGCCCATCGGAACTGGTCGCAGCGACAGGTCACATTGGATCGGCTCGCGCGATTGTCGGGTCGGGAGAGACAGGTTCTCGAATGCGTGCTCGATGGCATGTCGAACAAAGAGGCGGCACGCCATCTCGGCGTCAGCCCAAAGGCGATCGAGATCTACCGCGGGCATCTCATGCATAAGATGCAAGCGGGCAACGTCGTCTCGTTGGTTCTGCAGGTTGCCGGTTGCATGAAAGGCGCCCGCCACTCCGGGATTCGGCCTCCATGCCTTGATCGAGCGGAGCTGGAAGAGGTCGTCGACCGGTCAGGACGACGGGCGGTCTAATACCCGCTTTCGCAGGAGAGTGATTCACGGGAACGATGTTGAGGCGACTATGCATCAGCATCGCGGCAAAGACCGCCGTATCGGTGAGCTGTGAGTCCGGGTACTAGAACGCGATGCTTCCGATAGAATCAAACGCGCTCTCTTTCTCTTTGTTTTTCCGCATGATCGTGTCCGAATAGTCGCGAGTCTTTCGTGATCCGCTTTGGCGCGTTTTCAGGCGAAGTGGAAACCGGTTCGCCGCAGAAAACGCGACAAAAACAACTCCAGCCCGATGCGGCGCGATCGTTGGTTGGGAAAACCCGTCGCCCACCTGATGTTCAACCCAACTTATGCTGCCGCGGCGAGTGTGCTTTCGTCACGCTGTCATTGTTGCTCCATGTGACATGAGGAGAGAGCCATGGCAGTGGAAAAGACCATCGCCTCGACCAGTCTCGCCGAGGTTGTCGATCGCATTCTCGACAAAGGCGTCGTCATTGACGCGTGGGCTCGCGTCTCGCTGGTCGGGATCGAGCTGCTTGCAATCGAAGCCCGCGTCGTCGTCGCCGGCGTTGATACCTATCTGAAATACGCCGAGGCCATCGGTCTTACGGCTGCGGCCGAGGCCTGAGCTGCCCGAACGACGCATTGCGGGCGGCAGCACAACGAAAGGCGAAGCGGCTCTTGCAACCAATCGCGTGCAAGCGGCCACTTCGCTCCTAAGCGCTTCCATCGGAATATCGGACTCAACGGTGGAAGAACGCGGAGCCGTGCACAGGAGGGCGCCACCGATGTCTCAATCACGTCAGATGGGCCGCCTGACCAAGGAACTCCGCCAGGCATCGGAGTTTCGCAAGTCGGCACTCGACGCCATGCGCGAGAGCACGCAGGCCACCTTGATGGCATGCGCAACGATGCGCGGAGAAAACGCTCGTGATTACCGGGCACAGACCCAGAGATTTCTCGCTTCCCTGACAAAGGAGGTTGCCGCTCACCGTCGAGCCACGGCGCACAAAGTCGCTCAGACCAGGAAGTGTTTGAGCTCCATGGCGAAGAACGTGGCGGCCCGCCGGCGGGCGACGATGAACCAGATCGCACGGTCGACGGCCGCGCGATCCAAGGCTGGTAACCAGATGCGCGGCAATCTCGCGCGTGAGGTCACCTCCATCATGAACAAGGCCTCGGAGCTGCGTAACGCTGCGGCGGATGCCGTCTCCGGGCTTGCGGACACGCACCGAAGAATGGCCAGGCAGCAAAGGGCGGCGCTCAAATCGGACCGTCGCAAATTGCGCGCCGACACGGCACGATTCGTCAATGCGATGCATGCGGACCGCATGAAAGCCCATGGCATCTGGTCGGCCTTCAAGCTCGGCAGCGCGGCTTAGAGCGTGATTCCGAAAGACTGGCAGCCTTTTCGGACAGGATCGTGCGAGCAAACAAAGAGAGAGGGCGCGATTGTTCAACTGAAACAATCGCGCTCTCGGCAAGCTCAGTTTTAGTCGGACTTTAGGATCAAGAAATAGGAAGCTTGAGGGTTACCAAGAGCTGGATGGAAATGAAACAAATCGCCCGGATTGATCGCTTCGCTGAAGACGGGCGGACGTCAGATTCGCGGCCGAGTGATCTGCTAGATGCGCTGCTAGATCGCGCGCTAGAGCATGAGTGATCCCGAAAGGTGCAGACTTTTCGGGCAAGATCATGTGCGATCGATTCAATTTAATATGGATCGCATTCCAGAGCATGATCCCGAAAAGTAGGAAGGCTTTTGGGATGAGACCATGCCGCCAAACTAAGCGCATGATCGGAAAGGTCGAAAGGTCGACAGACCTGTCGGATAAACAAAGGGGAAAGAGCGCGGTTAGTTCGATTCAAGCAATCGTGTGAAGCGGTCGCGCTCCAGACAGCACCCGACACCAGATGCCGGATCACGAATGGACCTACGCGTCATGTATCTGGGCATGTGCAAGATCCGATCGGCAGGACGCACGAGCGGTAGCATCGAGGTCACGCTGCCGCCTGCGCTGCATACTTTTACCGGGCTTGGCTGTCGCGTCGTGGTGCGTGACGGACTGCGGCCGGAGATCGTCCTGCAGCCCGATTTTGCTGATGCGTGGTCGGTCCTCGGGACATTGTGGGAGAAGCTGTCGCTTGCTTTGGGCTCAAGCGAAACACGCGGAGATTTCGCGCCGGGCACTTTCATACTGACGCTGCTGCCGCCACGGCATTGGCAGCGCGGCCTTCCGCTCGCCTATGCCGATCTCTATTCCGTCGCCCGCAGTGCTCAGCCGTCATCCATCGGCGACTTGGAGGCCTTGGCCCGCGTCCTGTCGGCAATGGGCGCGGCTGCCGGTCGCGATTTCGGCCTCCAGCACGCGTTCGCTTTGGGGTTCGGCGAGGCGGTTGCCTATGTGGTGACCCAGATATCGACCGGCTTCGGCACCGATTTCGAGCGCAGCATGGCGGCCGACCTGTCGCGCCGCGCGCAATTCAGTCCACGCGCACCCGTGTCGCCGTTCGACGATGAGTTCTGGTCGGAGTGCGAACCGGTGCTCAGGCGCATTTACGCCCAGTTTGTCTCTTGGCAGGCCAACCCTGCTCAATACGAGGCGGTTCGACGGCGATGGTATCGCGCGATTCAATGTGAAAACGTTCCCGGTCGCGCCGATCAGTGTGCCACCGCCTATGAGTGACGTGGAGATCTGATCATGCCAGCGGCGCCGCGTTCGCCAACCCACCTTGCAGGAACCACGATCTCGCTGCGTCCAAGCACGAACTTCGTGGAGACCGCTGCGGTCCAGGAGCTGAGTGATCGTGCGCTCGGCTATTTGCGCGCCGGCCTTCCGGTCCATTTCCGCGGTCCCGCCGGTTCCGGCAAGACGACGCTTGCGTTTCATGTGGCCGCCCACCTTGGACGACCCGTCGTGTTTCTCACCGGCGATGACGAGATGACGACCTCCAATCTGGTGGGCGGGCAGTTTGGATACCAATACCGCAAGGTGGTCGATCGTTTCATCCACACGGTTCGGAAATACGAGGAGGATGCGACCCGCCACTGGTCCGATCATCGCCTGACCACGGCATGCCGTGAAGGCTACACGCTCATTTACGACGAATTCACGCGCTCGCGCGCGGAGGCAAACAACATTCTGCTCGGCGTGCTGGAGGAGCGGCTCCTGGTCCTGCCGGTTCCCAATCGAAACGAGAGCTATGTCAGGGTCCATCCCGAATTCCGCGCGATCTTCACCAGCAATCCGCAGGAGTATTCAGGTGTTCACGACGCTCAGGATGCGCTGAGCGACCGGATGGTGATGATCGACGTCGACTATTTCGACCGCGATACCGAGCGCGAAATCGCCGTTGCACGCTCCGGCCTCACCGCATCAAAGGTCGCTCAGATCGTCGACTTGGTGCGCGACTACCGGGCATCCGGCGAATACGACCAGGCGCCGACCTTGCGCACCAGCGTCATGATCGCCCGGGTCGCCGCCGACCAGAATCTGCAAATCTCGTCCGCCGATCCCCGCTTTGTCCAAACATGCATCGATATGCTCGGCGCAAAGGCCTCGTTCAACAGCCGATCGAAGGATGAGCGAGTCCAGCAGCGCAAGATGCTGATGAGCTTGATCGACCATCATTGCCCGGCGGGGCGGACGCGGAACGGAGCTGCCGGCAGGCCATCGCGTCCTCGGAACGAGCTGACGGACGCATAGTCCCGGCGTTCCCGATCCAAGGTCGAAACAAGGCGGTTCTCGGGTAATCGCCGAGGAGGCAAGGCAATGGCACATATCAGGGGACTCCATGAGACCAGTGGGCTTCAAGTCCTCCGTGTCGTGCGCTCCAAAGCCGAGCCCGGCAAGCTCACGACAAAGCTCGCCCGCCTCGATCATCAGCGAGCATTGCTGGAGCGCCAGCTCGCGGTGTGGACCGAGAAGCAGCAAGTGACGAGGTACCGCTTGCGCCAGGTGGAAAAGCAGATGGCGGAGATCGGGCGACTGATCCGCCAGTTCGGCGGCCCGTACCGTGCAGCCAACAGGCGCAAGCGGACGGGCAAGATTGCACCGGGTGAGCAAATTGACGGTGGCGCCGCTCCCCTGCGGCACCAAGACGTGAGTCTCGAGTATTAGAGCGCGATCCATGCATACTGAATCGATCGCGCTCTATTTCTCTTTGTTTGGTCGCATGATCTTGTCCGAAAAGTCTGACAACTTTTCGGGATCATGCTCTAAGCCGGCCGCTGCCGGCTGCACGAAGCCCTATCGGAGGTCTCATCATGTCAAGTCAGAGGGCGAGTTCACGTAGCCGCGCGCGGGCGGGGGAAGGCCATGCGACCGTGGAGATCGGGCTTGGTTCCCTGTTCAAGGGGCTCGGCGACTTTGTCGACGTCCTCGGCAAGCTGGTCGAGGCCGGCGAGCAGCAGGCAAGCCAGACCGGCGAGTTCAAGGTGAAGGGTCTCGGCGACAAAGCGCGCGGTGTCTACGGCGTCAGCGTACGGGTCGGCCTCGGCGGCGAGCCGCAGGTCGAACGCTTCGGCAATATCCGCGCGACGAGAGAAGGGCCGGAAATCGTCGACGTGCGTGAGCCGCTGATCGACGTTTTTGACGAAGAAGGCGAAGTCGTCGTCGCCGCCGAGCTTCCGGGCGTTAGCGAGGATGCGATCCAGATCGACATTCGTGGCGACGTTCTGGCGCTCAATTCGACGGGCGAGCGCCGCTACACCAAAGAGGTGTTGCTGCCGTGTCCGGTCGATCCGGCCGGGATGCGGCGTTCCTTCAAGAACGGGCTCCTGGAGCTGCGGCTTAAGAAGACTTGAGTCATGTCAAGCGCAATCGAGCACTTCTCGCGTTGTCGCGTGGACGACACGACGCTGCAGGTGATTGCGGACACGCGGCGCGATCTCGATCGGTTGATCAAAGAGGAGCGCTCGGTCATTCGCGACTATGCGCGGTTCGGCAATTGGCCCCACAAGCGGGTCAACCTGTTTGTGCTCGACGATCTCAAGCCGCTCGTTTCGCAGATCAAGAGCGCGACCGCGGCGTCCTCGGTCGTCGCCGATGACATCGATCACCGTCCCATGGTCAATGTCTATGACGCCGCCGATCTCGCGGAATGTGCCGTCTTCGTGAATCGGAGCGCGCTCAAACGGGACGGAGTGTGGTCCAACGATCTTGCGCTACGCGCCATGTTGGCGCATGAGCACGGCCACCCCCTCACCGAAAACGAGACGGTTCACGCCGCGCGTGCGCTGGCCGTAGAGGTCGAGTTGCACCCGCAGGCGTCGAAAACAAAGATCGGCCCCATTCTTCTTCTCCTGGCCGATCGGCTGTGCATTCACGCCCCGCAGGAGGTGTTTGCCAACGAGATTGCGATCAAGGCCGGCTTCGCAGATGCGCTGTTTCACCTCGATAACGGCGTCATCGACAAAGCCCGCCAGGGCGTTGCCCGGCGACCATCCCTGGTCAAGAGCCTCGAGCAGCAGGTCTTGGAGCGCAAGCTAAGCGCCGATCAAGTCGCTGCCTTGCTTCTGGTCGGAGATCTGCAGGCTCACTTGGCCTTTGCGCTGGAAACCGCCCCGTTCCGGCGCGTCGGACGGCGACAGCACGCGGATGCGCTCGAGGCGGCATGGAACGAAAGCGTGTTGGTCCATGTCGATCCGGTCGCGCGCGCGCTCTACGGCAAACTCCGCGACCATTATCTCGAACTAAGAGACGACCTAACGGCCGCCGAAATCGAGGACTGGTGCAGCATGGCGCTGGGCTTTCTCGGCAAGGCGCTCCAGGAACGGCACTTAGAGGTGGAATTCACGCTGGTTCGGCGGAACTGCGGTAAGGCGCCGCGATCCCAGGCTCGAATGGCACGCAGCGCGCGGGCGCACGGCTCCATGGATCAACACAGGGGCTCGTCATGAAATTGGCAGCGGCACGGCAACCGGTCGTCCATACGGAGCGCGAGGTCCCGCAATACCTTTACTGCATCGTGCGCTGCCGCGAGCCGCAGACCTTCGAGACGCGTGGAATCGGCGAGCAGGGCGACCTCGTTCGCACCATCAATTTCGCCGACCTGGCGGCGGTCGCGAGCGATTCCCCCCACCCGCGCTACGACAACACGCGTCGCAACATGACGGCCCATATGCGGGTGCTCGACGAGGTGATGGCGAGCTACACCGTGCTGCCGATTCGCTTCGACAGCGTTGCGCCGAGCCCCGATGCGATTCGCCAACAATTGCTGGAGGCGCGCTATCGAGAGCTCAGCGCGCTGCTCGACGGCATGGAAGGCCGTATCGAAACCGGGCTCAAGGCATTCTGGTACGAAGACGTCGTCTTCCAGGAAATCGTTCGGGACAATCCAACGATCCGTCGAATGCGCGACGGCCTCGCAGGTCGCCCGCTCGAACAGACCTATTACGATCGGATTCGCCTCGGCGAGCTGGTCGGGGCGGAGCTTCAGGCACGGCGCGTGCGCGATGCTGAGAGCATCCTCGAACGGCTACGGCCATTTGCCGAGAAGATGCAGGTCAATGCCACCATTGCCGACCACATGGTCGTCAATGCCGCGTTTCTAATTGGGCGCGTGCACGAAGCGGAGTTCGACAAAGCGGTTCGCAAGCTCGACGCGGACATGGGCAGCCGGCTGCTCATCAAATGCGTCGGTCCCGTCGCCCCCTACAACTTCGTGAATGTCGCAATGCGGTGGGCGGGATGACGCGCGCAATCCGAGCCGGTCGGCGATCGAAATGACGAAATGAACAGTGAGGTCGATGATGGGCCTGCTTAGCACGATCGTGACGGCACCGGTGCTCGCCCCATTCAAGGGCGTGTTGTGGGTCGTCGCGACAATTGCCGATCACGCCGACCGGGAGCTCTACGACGAGGACAATATCCGCAAGGAACTCGTGGCGCTCGAGCAGCAATTCGAGCTCGGCAAGCTCACCATGGAGGAATTCGAACGCACTGAAAGCGAGCTGCTGGAGCGCTTGAACCAGGCCCGCAGAATGAACGAAGGACGTTAACAATGGCACAGCGCGTCACCCACGCCGAAGGGCGGCCACCGCCCGCGGCCGGCGCAGCGGACAAGAGCGATAGATTGAAGCCGGCCGAAATGGCCGATCGTGTCAGGGCGGAACTGCTGGAAAATCCGGGCCGCGGCGCCCGGCTCAAGTCGGACACCACGTCACCGCCAACAATCGGTGCGGCGGACATCGCCGAGCGCGCCAAGGGAGAGCTTTCGCGCGTCACCGGCCTCGATGCCGATCACGTTTCCAGCGTGCTGCTGGAATCAGATGGTTGGCACGTCACCGTTGACCTTATCGAGCTCAGGCGAATACCGGCGGCGACCGACGTGCTGGCCGCCTACGAAGCCGTGTTCACCCCCGCTGGCATCCTGATGAGCTACCGCCGCACGCGACGGTATTTTCGCGACCAAATGTTGGAAGAGCCATGAGCAGCATGCACGCCAAGACCGAAAGCCCGTGCTCGATCGACCTTGTCGAGCCTCTAAAGGTCAAGGTCGAAGCACCGACGAAGGTCGCGAATGCGGCACCAAATGCTGCGGCGGCATGAAAGGCGCCACGCATAAGCGCGGACACGAGGGAGGCTGAACAAGTCGGATCGACCGCACCATGGAACACTCGCTGCAAACGACAAACCTCGCCGACATTCTCGAGCGGGTCCTCGACAAGGGTATCGTGATCGCCGGCGACATCACGATCTCGCTGGTCGAGATCGACCTGCTCAACATCAAGCTGCGCTTGCTGGTGGCCTCCGTCGACAAGGCCAAAGAACTCGGCATCAACTGGTGGGAGACCGACCCGAAGCTCACGTCGCGGGCAGATGCCCTCGAGCAGGAGAACCGCCTGTTGCGGCAGCGCCTGGATCAGTTGGAAACGCAACTAAAACCGAAATCCCTGTCGCGGGGCGCTCAGCGCCGGCGGCCTCGATCGGGCAGCGCCAAAGGAATGCTCGCGCCGCGAGGCGCAGCCGATGAGACCTTGAAGACATAATGCGCATCGGCCCGGAAGCTTCAAGCATCAAGAGATTCGAACATGGATAGCGGCCCCGTCAGTTCAACCTATCGGGTGGTGGAAGCGCTCCCCAAGGATGTCGGCCGTGGTCTTGCCCGTTTGGATCCAAAGGACATGGCAGAACTCGGCGTCGAGATCGGCGACATCATCGAGGTCACGTCGAAGCAAACGACGGTGGCGCGGATCATGCCGGCTCATGCCGAGCTGCGCGGCAAGCGCTCGGTCCAGATCGACGGCATCTCACGCGCGAATGCCGGCGCCGGCTTGGGTGAGCAGGTGACGATCCGTCGTGCGGCTGCCAAAACAGCGCGATCGATCGTCTTGGCGCCGACCGACCCGGTGACGGGCGCAACGCGCGGGCTTGAGGGCCGCTACTTGACCCGCCTGCTTGACGGCATGCCGATGGTGGCGGGCGACCGGGTCCGGGTGAATCCGTTCGGCACCCAAGTGCGCAACTATGTCGTGACCAAAGCGGTGCCGGCCGGGCCGGTCATCATCGCGCCGACGACGTCCACCACCTGCGAGGGCACGGGGCAGCGGCGGAGCGAGGCGGTTACCTACGAGGACATCGGCGGCCTGCACAAGGAAGTGCACCGTGTCCGCGAGATCATCGAACTACCGCTCAAATATCCGGAGGTGTTCGCGCATCTCGGCATCGAAGCGCCCAAGGGCGTGCTTCTCTACGGTCCACCGGGCACCGGCAAGACCCTGATCGCGCGTGCCGTCGCGCACGAATCCAACGTCCATTTCATTCACGTCAACGGGCCCGAGATCATCGACAAGCTCTATGGCGCGAGCGAAGCCCATCTGCGCAAGCTGTTTGAGGAGGCCGAACGCAACGCCCCGGCCATCATCTTCATCGATGAGATCGACGCGATCGCACCCAAGCGCGAGGAAATGGGAGGTCAGCGGCAGGTTGAGCGCCGCGTCGTCGCCCAGCTCCTCGCCCTGATGGATGGTCTCGAAGCGCGCGGCCAGGTGATTATCGTCGCCGCCACCAATATTCCCGATACTGTGGACCCAGCGCTGCGTCGCCCCGGACGGTTCGACCGGGAAATCGAAATCGGCGTTCCCGACCGGCAAGGACGCCGTGAGGCGCTTGAGATCCATAGCCGCGGGATGCCGCTGGCCGACGAAGTCGATCTGGATCGGCTCGCCGCCATCACGCACGGATTCGTGGGCGCCGATTTGACCGCTCTGTGCCGCGAAGCTGCGATGAGCGCGTTGCGGCGGCTGATGCCGGATATCGACTTCAACACCACCGAGATCCCCTATGACAAGGTGGCCGCGCTCAAGGTCGAGCGGGCGGATTTCGACAGCGCCTTGGCAGAGGTTGCGCCGTCGGCGCTGCGCGAGGTCGCGACCGAGATCTCGGACGTGCGGTGGGACGATGTGGGCGGATTGGACGAGGCCAAGCGCCTGCTGACCGAGGTCGTGTTCTGGCAGTTGCGTTACGACGACCTGTTTCGACAGGCGGGTGTTCGCGCGCCCAAGGGCGTCCTGCTGCACGGTTCGCCCGGCGCCGGCAAGACGCTGCTGGCCAAGGCGCTTGCCGGCGAGACGGAGGCCAATTTCATCGCGGTCAAGGGCCCCCAGCTTCTGAGCATGTGGATCGGCGAGTCCGAGCGAGGCATACGCGAGGTGTTTCGTAAGGCGCGCCAGGCCACGCCCTGCATCATCTTTTTCGACGAGATCGACGCGCTGGCGCCGCGCCGCGGCGGCGGAGGAGACAATCAGGTTGCCGAGCGGGTCGTTGCGCAACTGCTCACCGAACTCGACGGCATCGAGGACCTTAAAGGCGTGGTGGTGCTGGCCGCAACCAACCGCCTGGATCGACTGGATCCCGCCCTGCTGCGTCCGGGCCGGTTGGAGTTTCACGTGGAGCTGCCGGCGCCTGATGCAGCGGCGAGGCGCGCGATCCTGCAGGTCCATGTGAGGCGCATGCCGCTCGACAGAGACGTGAATATCGAGGCGCTGGTGAAGGACACCGCGGGACTGGTCGGCGCCGATATCGAAGGGATCTGCCGCCAAGCCGCATTGCTTGCAATCCGCGAGATCATCGAGCCGGCCCCAGCCAAGCTGCCGGCCGAGGAAAACTGCCGGGGCGAGCGGGCGGAAACGTTTCTACGCAAACTGTCGGTCACCAAGCGCCATTTCGACTTGGCACTCGCCGAGCGCGATGGAACGAGGAGCGAGCCGTGAGCCGAACCTATGTCTATGCCATCATACCGGCCGGGCGCGAATGCGTGCTCGATGTCGCCGGTCTGTCGCCGACGGACCCGAGGGTGCGCACGATCGGCGGCGGCGATCTTGCCGCCGTCGTCGGCGCGATGCCACCGGTCGATCTTCACGCCTTGCCCCGCGAACAAGCCATTCACTACCTGCTCGCCCATCAGCGCGTGGTCGAGGCCGTTATGCGAATATCGGCGGCGTTGCCGGTCAAGTTCGGCACCGCTCTGCCGGATGACGCGGCCGTGGTCAGTCTGCTCAGGCGTGGGGCGGCAATACTCGCGCCGCGCCTTGCCGAGTTGTCGCAGCAGTTTCAGGTCGAGCTCATCGTCTCGTGGAGCATTGACGATATCCTCAAAGAGGTCGCGGCCGAGGATGCCATTATCAAGCGCAAAGCCGAGATCGCCGCGCGCGCGGACGGCGCCACCAGCGATGAGCGGCTCGCGATCGGGAAACTGGTGAAGGCATCGATCGATCGTTACCGCGAAAACTATCGCAGCCGCATCGAGACGAGCCTGCGATCTACCGCGGTCGACGTGGTGGAAAACGCCTTGATCGACGACCGAATGGTCGCCAATCTGGCGCTATTGTTGCCAAAGGATGCGAGCGAAGCGCTCGACCGGCGGCTTGCCGAGCTCGACGAGGAATTCGGCCAGCGGCTCAACTTCCGCTGCATTGGTCCGTTGGCGCCCTACAGCTTTGCCACTGTCGAGGTCAGCCTGCCGTCATTCGAAGCGATCGACCGCGCCCGCCGCGCGCTCAGCCTCGGCGAACGCGCCGGGCTTGCGGAAATCAAGTCCGCCTATCATCGGCAGATTCGGCAATTGCATCCCGATCTCACGCCGGCGCCGCGCCCTGAGAGCGGCGACGCGGCCAGGCTGAACGACGCCTATAAGACGTTGCTCAATTATGCCGAAGCCTTGCCTTTGGCCGGCAGCGCCGCCGGCCGTGGCGAAACCGACTATCGCTTCGACCGCGGCGCGGTCGAGGGTTCAATCCTGGTGATGGTGCGCCGCCAGGAGTTGACGATGGCGCGCGCGGAAGCCCACCCATGATAGCCGCCAAACCAGAGGGCGGCGCCGCCGCTCCGCGTGTCATCTACGTGTACGGCGTCGCGCGCGCTCCGCGTCGGCGCATCTCCGCCCTCCCCCGCATCGAGGGCATTGTTCCGGGCGCACCGGTCATCCCGCTGGTGCATGCGGATTTGGTAGCTTTTGTGAGCGCCGTTCCCACCGCTCAGTTCGGCGCGCGCGAATTTGCTTCAGCGATGAATGATACGGACTGGCTGAAGGACCGAATCCTGGTGCACGAGAAGGTTCTTGAGGAGTTGAGATCCAGCTACGATGTCGTGCCCTTCAGATTCGGCACGATCTATTTGGAGCCCGCGCGAGCAGCCAATGCCCTTGCGCGCCACCGCGCCGCGTTGTGTGAGGCGCTTGATCGCATCCGGGATGCCTCCGAGTGGGGCCTGAAGCTCTTCTGCGATCGGGACGTTTTGCGTCGCCGGACTGAAACCCAATCCGAAGCGCTCCAAGAGCTGCGCAACACGCTCGCGCGCGCTTCGCCGGGGGCTCGGTTCTTCCTGCAGAAGAAATACGTGAAGGCGCTCGACGGCGAAACGGCCGCGTCGATCGCAAGCTCGGTCAAGCGAATCCGCCAACGCCTCGATCGCTGCGCCTGCGAGTCCACCAGGATCGAGCTCCAACCTGCTGCAGCGCATGGCAGGTCCGCGGAGATGGTGATGAACGCTGCCTACCTCGTGGCTGATGACTCTGTTGGGCAACTCAAGCAGGTGATCGCGGCCCTGCAGGAGGAGTTCGCCGACCACGGGTTCGACTTTGAGGTTACCGGTCCATGGCCGCCCTATCACTTCGTGACAACGTGGCAAGAAGGCAAGCCGGATGGAGCCGCGTCCGATCGATAAAGATCAGCTCGCGCTGTCCGAGCTCTTGGATCGTGCGCTGAACAAGGGCGTCGTTCTATGGGGCGATGCCACCATCTCGGTCGCCGGGGTCGATCTTGTCTATGTGGGGCTCAAGGTTCTGCTCGCCTCGGTCGATACCGCGCAAGGCCTGAAGCAAGACGCCCGCGCGACGGCGCCGGCAGACATGGACGCCGCCCGATGATCTATGTCTATGCGATCACCGATCGGCCGCAGGCGCCCTTGCCGAGCCAATCCGGCCTGCATGACACGAAACTCGCAAAGGTCATCTGGCACGATCTCGCAGCCATCGTCAGCGCATTGGACGGCTCACACCCCTTGCAGAGCGAAGAGGAGCTGTGGCGGCACGAAGAGGTGCTGGAGCAGCTCATGTGCGATCGGGCCGTGCTCCCGGTGCGATTCGGAACTCTCTTGCCGTCGCCGCAGCATATGCGGGACCAATTATGCCGCAACTATTGCGCCCTCGCTGAGGATGTCGAACGCGTGCGCGGTCACGTCGAGATCGGCCTCAGATTCATCAGTACCATCGAACGTGGCGCGGAAGCCGAAACAGCGGTCATGCCCGATGTTGGATCTGGGTTGGCGGGTGCTGACGGCGATGGTCGTACACTCGCTCCGTCCGGCGCCCTCGCCCCGCCCGAAACCGGGCCCGGCTCCGCCTATTTGCGGGCGAGGCTCGCCAACGAACAGAAGCTGCGCAATCGACAGCAAGCAAGGCTAAGACTGGTTCGAAAGGTCTACGAAAGGCTGGCAAGCCACGCGAAGGAAAGCTCGCTGGACGACGACAAACCGGATGATCGGCATGGGACCTCGGCGGCCTTTCTCGTGTCCAGCGATCGCCTCGTTTCCTTTCGGGAGCTGGTTGGCGAAGTGGCGAACGCCCACCCGGAGCTTGCGCTACTCTGCACCGGACCATGGCCCCCCTATTCCTTTGTGAATGCGCGAGCGCGCAGCGTTATAAGCGTGTGATTGCTGCGCTTGAATCAAGCACGCTCCCTTTCTTCTTGCTGTCGCATGATCTTGTCGCAAGGCTCCATAACCTATCGGATTATGCTGTAGGGATAAGCGCTATGCAAAGTGACGCAACACATGGGCGTAGGCAAAAGGTCATACATGCCCCTGATGATGAGGCGATGCTGTTGCGGTTCGCCGCCACGTTTGATGACGGGCGGCAAGAAACGCCGCGGCGTATCGTTACCGACCCCAAGAGCGTCGAACGCGACTTGGCACGTCTGGTGTTAAGTGTCGTCGAACTGCTACGTCAATTGCTCGAGCGCCAGGCGGTGCGGCGCGTCGAGAGTGGTGCTCTCAGCGAAGAAGAGATCGAGCGCTTGGGTGAAACCCTGCTCAAGCTCGAAACCCGGATGGGCGAACTCAAAGCGGCATTCGGCCTGGAAGACCATGAACTGACCCTTGATCTAGGGCCGCTGCGCGATCTGGTTTCGGCCTGCGAGTAGAGCGATCCTATCCGTGCCACCAATCAGAGTTAGAGCATGATCCCGAAAAGTTGCAGGCTTTTCGGACAAGATCATGCGACAAAACAAAGAGAAACAGAGGCGATCGATTCAATCTGAATGGATCGCACTCTAGTCGCGGCCTACTCACATGAGGTGAGAGCAATCGCCGCCGAACGGCAGCGGCGACAACCCGACAATCGTTTCAACCGACCGCCCGATCGCCGGACCGCACCTCGCCTCGCCGAGGCCGATGGCGATTTATTAAGATTGTCCGCAACTTGTCAGACTAACCGCAACAAACTTGCGGTATTGAATGCGTGTGTGACCTTACAGTGCGGCGATCGTCGATATCGTCGCCGAAGGTGCAACAACACCGCTTGTTTATTTGGGAACAAATCTCTGATAATCGCGTTGGATGAACATGAGCTGTCATCTTAACATTGCGCGAGAGGCTTTGCTCAATTCCGTCCGCGAAATGGCGGGTGCGGTCAAGGCGGCGAGTGTTTGGTTCTTCGATACAGTTATCGCAAGGGAAGCAACAGAAGACGACCTCCCTGAGTCAGCCTTTCTTGTCGCCCATCGCGACGATATCCGCCGCACGCGCCAATAACGCCTCGGCCCTCGTCTACCACGACATCGCCAGCAGTTTTGTTAAGGCTTGCCCCGTGCAGACCTCAAGGTCACAGGTCGCGGCGGCCAGCAATTCTCGCGCGCGATCCGGCGTGTCAGCGAAAGGGGTTCACGACCGCGACGCTTTCGAACGTGCGCCCATCGCTGACGTCTTCCGAAAGGACTTCGCGGCAGCCGATGGCCCGGGCGGCTGCGACGATCGTCGCGTCCCAATAGGACAAAGCGAAGAGTCGCTTGATCTCAATTGCGTCGATCATCACCGGCACGGTGATCGCCTGTACCTCGAAGCGCAACCATGTGCGGATCAGCCCGACCGCGAGATCGTGAGCGACTGGATCCGGCCGCGTGACGCGGGTCGCCTGCACATAGAACTCTTGAAGCACCTGCACGGAGAGCGCCAAATCGTCGTGGTCAAGGAGCTCGATCGCAATGGCGCGCTTGCGTGCCTCAGCAGGATCGCGGCTGATCGAATAGAGCAGGACATTGGTGTCGATGAAACGCGATGCGGTCACAGGTCCCGCTCATGGACACTGTCGCGCGCCAAGCGGTCGGAGGCCCGGAAGGCGCTGATCTTTTCCCGGATAACTCGTTCCTCGCGCTTCAGGCGCTCGTTGTCGCTTTCTCCGCCGGCCAGCTCGGCGAGGAACCGTCTGACTAAGGCCGACACAGACGTATCCTGCTCGGCGGCCTTCATGCGCGCACGCCGATAGGTCTCGTCGTCCACAGAAACTGTGATGTTTTTCACGATATCACAGTTTCGCAGGGTGATGCATTTGTCGACGATGGCCCTATCGCCGAGCAGGAACGGACCAATCTGGGCTTCTGCTCGACCCTTGTTCAGGTCAGCCGAATTGGCACTAGCGCGAAGGTCAGATCGTCTGGTTGTAGGCCCCGACCTCGGGATTGGTGCGCAGCACCGCGTCCACGGCGTGAAACATGTCGCGCATGCGCGCCTCGGAAACCGGACTCTCGACCACGACCACCAGCTCCGGCTTGTTGGAGGAGGCACGCACGAGGCACCAGGTCCCGTCGTCGGCCGTCAACCGTATGCCGTTGGTCGTCACGAGATCGCGGATCGGCTGGCCTGCGACCGGCTCGGCCGCAGCCTTCGCCGCCGCAAAATGCTGCACCATCTTCTCGACCACACCATACTTTGCTTCATCGGGGCAGTGCGGTGACATGGTCGGCGATTGCCAGGTCTTGGGCAGCCCGTCCTTGAGCTCGGACAGCCGTCGTCCGGGGTTGCGATCGAGCAAGTCGCAGATCGCGATCGCGGAGACGAGCCCGTCGTCATAGCCACGCCCGAACGGCGCATTGAAGAAGAAGTGCCCGGACTTCTCGAAGCCCACGCGCGCGGCAAGTTCTTGGGTGCGGCGTTTCATGTGGGAATGGCCGGTCTTCCAATAGTCTGTCCTGGCGCCGAGCTGCTGCAACACCGGGTCGGTGGCAAACAGCCCCGTCGACTTGACGTCCACGACGAACAATGCGCCCGGATGCAGCGCCGCCATGTCGCGCGCGAGCAGCACACCCACCTTGTCGGCGAACATCTCCTCGCCGGCATCATCGACGACGCCGCAGCGGTCGCCGTCGCCATCGAAGCCGAACCCGACATCGGCCTTGCTCGCCAGCACGGCGTCGCGCATGGCGTGCAACATCGCCATATCCTCGGGATTGGGATTGTAGCGCGGGAACGTATAATCGAGCTCGGTATCGAGCGGGATGACCTCGCAGCCGATCAGCTCCAACACTTTCGCGGCGAAGGGGCCGGCGGTGCCGTTGCCGCAGGCGCACACGACCTTGCGCGGATGCTTGAGCTTCGGCCGGTCGGTGAGGTCGGCGATGTAGCGCGCCGGAAAATCCGGGACGAACTCAAAGGCGCCGCCGCCTGCGATATCGAACTCGGCGTCGAGCACGATGTCTTTGAGCCGCGCCATTTCGTCGGGACCGAAGGTGAGCGGACGATCCGCCCCCATTTTCACGCCGGTCCAGCCATTGTCGTTGTGGGACGCCGTGACCATGGCGACACACGGTGCATCGAGCGCGAACTGGCCGAAATAAGCCATAGGCGTCGTCGCAAGGCCGATGTCGTAGACCTTGCAGCCGGTGGCAAGCAGGCCGGTAACCAACGCGTACTTGATCGAAGCGGAGTAGCTGCGGAAGTCATGCCCGACAACGATGTCCGGCCGCACGCCCAACTGGCGGATCAAGGTGCCGAGACCGAGACCGAGCGCCTGGGCGCCCATCAGGTTGAGTTCTTTTTCAAACAACCATCGCGCATCATATTCGCGAAAGCCGGTCGGCTTCACCAACGGCTCGGACTCGTAGGCATAGGTGTTGGGCGAGAGGGCGTGCTTTGGGATCGGATACATGAGTGCATTCGGGTGGCGAGGGTTCAAGAAACCTAGTGCGCGATTCGTTCGGATTGAACCAATCGCACTCTGTTTCTCCTCGTTATGTCGCATGACCTTGCCCGAAAAGTCTGCCAGTTTTTCGGGATCATGCTTGCCTTTGTTTGTCGCATGATCTTGTCCAAAAAATCTGCCAACTTTTTCGGGATCATGCTGCAAATAATGTCCGGCACATGCAGCGCGCGAGCAAAGCGACGAAAACTTGGTGAACGTCACTGAATCGGATCAAGAACGAAGCCGAGTTGGTCGAAGGAGGTTTCGTGGCGGCTGACACCGCGCTGGAATTGTCGAACTTCCTTCAAGACAACACACCACCGCGCGCGAGCAGCGGGTCAGAGACGGGGGGTAATTGACTATGGTCATTGACCATAGTAATATTTGTTCATGGAACAGATCCCGATCTCGAAGTTCAAGGCCACATGCCTTGCCGTGCTCGAGCGCGTGCGTCGGACTCGCAAGCCGGTGCTGATCACAAAACGTGGTATGCCGGTCGCCGAAGTTGCGCCCGTTGCTGCGGCGGAGGCTGGCGCCTGGCTAGGCGCGATGGCGGGTACCGTCGAGGTCGTCGGCGATATCGTCACCGCTCCCGCCGAGCCCGCGGGCACCTGGGAGGCGTTCAAAGAGTGAAGCTGCTGCTCGACACGCACATCTGGATCTGGAGCCTGACCAATCCCGACCGCCTCGCATTCGATGTCCGTTCCAAACTCTCCGATCCGAAAAACGAACTTTGGCTGTCGGCGATCAGCGTTTTCGAGTTCCTTGTCCTGGTGCGGAAAGGCCGTTTGCGGGTGACCGGTGATGTGGACCAGTGGCTGGCGCGGGCGCTTGGCTGCGCGCCAGTGCGCGAGGCGCCCATCACCTATGCCGTAGCGCTAGAAAGCCAACGACTCGGGCTCGATCACTGGGATCCTGCCGACCGTTTCATTGCCGCAACGGCTCGCCTGCTCGAGGCGACTCTGGTCACGGGCGACCAGCGCTTGATCGAAGCGGACGATCTAAAGGTTCTCGCCAACCGATAGCACAACGCACCTAACATCTCGACGCGATGGAAATGTCGCAGGCAACAGAGCCCTCTCTGGAATAGGGGTGTAGGGCCACAAGCTGTGCGGCTGGCGCTCGATCGCTTCAGCGCGGAAGAACCGCACTTTGGCTCTTGCTCCATATCTGTTCTCACGATCGCCGCCAAGCTTACAGCCGTCCGCCCTGACATTACTCCAATAGTCTTCTGTTTGCGGTTGAACCGTCGGATCATCATAGACCTCCGCGGCTGATGCCTGGAGGATTTCCGCCCGCCCGCCTTTGGCAGCCCCAGCATACTGATCGCGCCGTGTACGCTGGTCTTGGTCGTTTGCACCGGGTCGTGCTGATAGTGAATCGGCGACGCGGGACAAATGCCACAACCATGGACAACGGATGCGGTCTACTGTCGTGGTTGACGATTGACGGTGAACTGCTCAAGATCTTCCGGCCTGAAAAGCCGCAAAGTTCCCGCGTTGAGCTCGAGCACTCGTGCTTGTTGCCACTTCTTGAGCTGCCGATTCACCGTCTCGCGGGACACGCCGGCCATCGTCGCGATCAGCCGCTGACTCGTTTCAATCTCGATGGTGGCTCCCGCGATCGGCTTGATCCCTTGAACATGAAATTGCTCCAGTAACCATCGCGCCAACCGCGCCTTAAGACTATACGCGGAAAGTTCCTCGATCTTCAGGATGTAATTGGATAACAGAGTGAGAATAGCTTCGAATGCGCTGACCGCAAAGCCGGGTTCGAGCAGTAGCCTCTGCGCGCTCTCTCTATCAATTGTGAGGAGTTCGCACTCGGTCAATGTTACCGCGTCAACTATGGCGTTCGCGGTCGGAACGAACGCCGTAAAGCAGAAGATTCCACCCGGTCCGATGATATCGATACCGATCTCGCGGCCGTTTGCTGATGTGGTGTGAATAAGAACCCTGCCGGACTTGACCTGAAATAGCGCCGCTGCGCTGTGACCTCTCGACAATAGACTGCTATTTGCCGATACCCGCATCGGCCGTCCACGCTCCAAAAAAAGCCGCTGTAAATCGCCCATTAACGCAATACCACAGAGAGAATGGATTCGATTATAGCAATATTTTTTTAAAATGATATTGCTTGTTTATACCGAGATCGACACGAGCGGCAATCTCTGCGCCTATTCCTGGGTGATGCGGCCTGCTTCTCGTCCAGACAAGCGCATGCTCAAGTCGCTCTATGTAGCAACAGCGACTTTATAACCAACGGTCGGCGCCGAACACCGCAGACTCGCGAGTGCGCAGTTCGTTGGACCTTTCCTACTATCTTTAACGTGACAGCCGGATCGCCGTTTGCTGCTCCTCTTGAAGCTCTTCCTCCAGCTTTATTTTCTCGAGCAAGAGGTCGGCCACCAGCCGTCGAAGTCGCGAGTTCTCGAGCTCCAAGCGTACAATATGCTCTTCTCGGCGTTCTTTTTTCGCAGCAATCCCGGTTCCTGCCGCAGCAGCACCGTCCGGCAGGGAGCGGACGAGCATAGTCGCAGCCGGGTGATCATCGCGCCGCTTTCGCCAACGATGCACGGTCATCACGCTCACGCCGAGGGCACGCGCGATCTCTTGTTGAGTCTTTCCCTGCGCTGCCATTTCCTCGGCTTCGTGCAGCTTTGCTGCTATTTCTTCTGAGTGATGCCTCTTTCGCAACATATCTGCACACTCCTATCGAGTGTTTATCCTATAGCGGTCGCGATATCTTTGCAAGAGATGTCGTAGTCACTTAGTTAGTTTCTCAATCTGTATTCTTGATACGAAAGTTATGTCACCATTTTTATTAGATAGCGCCGAAGAACTTCTATCACCGGTTGATGAAACCATGCTCTCGCTAGGTTACATCTTACCGGAATGGTGAACAATAACACCATCCACAACAACTCGACTATAACCTACTGTTCCGCTGGACCACCGACCGCGACGCCCTGGCCGTTCCGCAAGGGCGCCGGCAAGGAGGCCAGACTCTGCCACACAGGGCATCTCATGATAGAGAACCGCAACGGCCCCATCGTCGATGCGCGCTTGATGCGGGCCACCGGCACGGCCGAACGAAAGACGGCCCTCGACATGATCGCGGACAGCGCTAGGGCATGATCCCGAAAAGTTGGCAGACTTTTCGGGATCATACTCTAGGCACGGATAACGAAGACGTCTCTCATCAATCACTCGGACCGCTCACAGAGACGGTTGGCCCTCCATCGCGTGATGATATGAGGTCGGAGCGTTCCAGGCGCCGCAGGGATGCTTCCAGGCGCTCCTCGTCGCGGCGAATTTCCTCGACGGTGTTGAACGTATAACGAATATGCTCGTCAGCCGCCTGCGCCGCGCGGTCGACGTCGCCGCTCAACACCGCACCGGCAATGGCCAGATGTTGTTCGAGCAGGATCGGGCGCGCGCCGTGCCGCAAATAGAGCTTTTCGCGATTGAAGAAAATGCCCTCCCGCAACAGCTCGGCAAGAACCCGCATGATATGCAGCAGGACGACATTGTGCGAGGCTTCGTAGACTGCCAGATGCAAGTCGACGTCGGTCTCGCCTTCCTTATATGGATCTTCCAAGGCATGCGCAGCCCGCATACGTTCCACGATTGCCTCAATGGTCTGGCGATCGAGATCGGTCGCACGTAACGCGGCGAGCTTGGCCGCCTGCGCCTCCACAAAGCAGCGATACTCGAAATAGTCCGCCGTCACCCGCGGCTTGTCGCGGAACAATTCGGCAAGCGGTACGGAAAGCGGTGCGAGAAACTGAGCAACCGTCGTTCCGTCCCGTTTGGATACGAGCAGGCCCCGCTTTTCAAGCTGGTCGAGCGCCTCTCTCAGCGAGGGACGCGAAACGTTGAGCTTCTCGGCGAGGTCGCGCTCAGATGCCAGGCGCTCGCCAGGACGGAGAACCCCTTCGAGAATCATCCGCTCGATATGGCCGGCAATGGCATCGGCGAGTCGGGGCGGTCGAATGGCGTCTTGCATGGTTGGCTCCTCGTTCCATGATCATGCATGGTCCGAAGCATGTGTCCATGCTGGAAAGCGGTAAACCGAACATGTCAAGGACTTCGAATGGACAGCGCCATATTCCTTATTGACAGATTGGGAAATAAATTAGACCATTAGCCAAAAGGCCAAGGAATACCGCCGTGATCCCGGAAAGTCGGCAGACTTCTCGGACAAGATCATGCGGCAGAACAAAGAAAAATAGAGTGCGATTGATTCAACCTGAAGCTATCGCGCTCTAAGGGAAGCAAGCAAACAGGGAGGATATGATGGATGTGTTCGTCCCCCTGCCGTGAGGGAGAGACGGCGCCGCATAGATCATCCAATCGCGCAAGCACTCGCGCCTCGATTCGGCGAACGTCGCGGCCGCAAATGTTATTGCTGTCGGACGGTAACCCAAGCCAAGGCTTAGACCCAACGCATGGTCCCGAGTAGTTGGCACTTATCGGATCAGATCATGCGGAAAGGCAAAGCACGATCCCGAAAAGTTGATAGCTTTTCGGACCAGTATTGTATGCGCAAATAGAGCATAATCCGGAGTGTTTGGCCCGCTTCTCGGATGAGATCATGCGGCCGGACAAAACGAACGCGAGCGCGATTGGTTCGAGTTGAGGCAATCGCGCTTCTGAGCATGATCCCGAAAAAGTTGGCAGGCTTTTCGGACAAGATCATGCGTCAGAACAAAGAGCATGATCCCGAAAAAGTTGGCAGACTTTTCGGATAAGATCATGCGACAGAACAAGCATGATCCCGAAAAGCTCGCAGACTTTTCGGACAAGATCATGCGACAAAACAAGCATGATCCCGAAAAGCTCGCAGACTTTTCGGACAAGATCATGCGACAAAACAAGCATGATCCCGAAAAGCTCGCAGACTTTTCGGATAAGATCATGCGAAGAGACAAAGAGAAACGGAGCGCGATCGGTTCAACCCGAACGGATCGCGCATAAGGATGGCATCGCCCCTAGGGGTGAAGACTGATCGCCTCCGGCGGCTCGGCCGCGAGAGTTGGCTGAACGTTGAGGTGGCTTTCTGCAAGCGGCTGCTCCGGCGGGAGCCGCTTTGTGGGCCTAACTTTGTCGAGCTGGGCTGTTTGCCTTGCATTCGGCAGCACTGCCGGCACTTGCCAAAGAAAAAAAGCTCGGACGAAACGTAACAGGGAGAATACACGATGAATCATCTCAAGGTCGCCTTGGTTGCCGCCACCCTCGCTGCGGCTCCGTCATTGGCACAGGCCCAGCAGGCCGACGCGATCCGCTGGGGCGTGCCGATGTCGTTCCCCTCCACATTATATGCGCTGGGGGACACCATGCCTTGGGTAGCAAAGCAGCTCGAGACGGTCTCCGGCGGCCGCGTCAAGATGAAAGTGTTCGAGCCCGGCAAGCTGATCCCGGCGCTTGCAGTGTTCGAGTCGGTGTCCGACGGCAAGGTCGAGGCCGGCTATACCTGGATGGGCTATGAGGTGGGCAAGCTGCCGGCATCGGCCCTGTTCGGCGCCGTGCCGTTCGGCATGGACAGCGCCAAGTTCATCGCATGGATGTATTTCGGCGGCGGCAACGAGCTGTTGCGAGAGCTGTACAAGCCCTACAAGGTCGTGCCGATCTTCTGCGGCACGATCAGCCCGGAGGCGGCCGGCTGGTTCCGTAAGGAGATCACCAGTCCTGACCAGCTTAAAGGCCTTAAGTTCCGCGCGGCCGGGCTGGGCGGCAAGGTCTATCAAAAGGTCGGCGCCTCGGTGACGCTTCTCCCCGGCGGCGAGTTGTTCCAGGCGCTGGAAAAGGGCGTGCTGGACGGCACCGAATTCTCCCTGCCGAGCGTCGACAATCAGCTCGGTTTCTACAAGGTCGCGAAGTTCTATATGCTGCCCGGCTGGCACCAGCCCTCGACCAACCAATATCTCTACATCAACCAAGCGGTCTGGGACGCCCTGAACCCAACCACGCAGGGCATGATCGAGACCACCTGCACCGCCGCGGTTGCGATCTCGCTCGCCAAGGCCGAAGCCATCCAGGGCGAGACGTTGGCGAAATTCGAAGAGGAAGGCGTCAAGCTGGTGAAGGTGTCACCCGAGCTGCTCGCCGCCTTCCAAAAGGCAACAGCCGAAGTGATGGCAGAAGAGTCGGCCAAGGACCCGATGTTCAAGAAGGTCTATGACAGCATGACCGCGTTCCAGAAGAAAACCCAAAAATGGACTGAATATGGTTATCTGCCGCGCGACTTCAAAGCGGCAGAGTAAGGTATGACCACGGCCGAAACAAACACCGGCGGCCCCCCCGTGGGGCCGTCGGGGCTTGCATTGCCTCACACGCGCCTGTCGCGCGTGCTTGACAAGATCGTCCAGACAATCGGCGAGGGCTCATCCTGGATCTGGACGGTCCTGATGCTGCTGATCGTGGCTCAGGTCATCCAGCGCTACGTGCTCGGCCTGGGCTCGATCCAGATCGAGGAGGCGCAGTGGCACCTTTTCGCGATCGGATTCATGCTGGGGCTCTCGCTCGCCGAGCTGCGCGAGCGCCATGTCCGCATCGACGTGCTCGCCGACAACCTGCCGGTCCGCGCAAGGCTCTGGATCGAGATGACCGGAATCCTCGTCCTCCTGCTGCCGTTATGCATCTTCGCGATCTGGTGGTCGGTGCCTTACGTCCTTGAGTCGTGGAAGGTCAACGAAGTGTCGGCAGCGCCGGGCGGCCTGCCCTACCGGTATCTGCTCAAAGGCGTCATCACCGTCGCGTTCCTGCTGCTTGCCATGGTGGGGGTATCGCGGCTGTCGCGGGTATGGGCGGCTCTGCGCCTGAGCCATTCCACCCGCGCTTAGAGCGTGATCCCGAAAAGTTGGCAGACTTTTCGGACAAGATCATGCGGCAAAACAAAGAGAAGTGGAGCGCGATCAATTTCGATTGAATGGATCGCACTCCGGAGCATGATCCCGAAAAGTTGCAGACTTTTCGGACAAGATCATGCGGCAAAACAAAGATCAATAGAGTGCGGTCGATTCAAACCAAATGGATCGCACTCCAGAGCATTACTAAGGAAAGTTATATCTCCGGCTTGGCCGATCGGTTCTTGGGGGAGTCGTGGAAGCCTACGAAATCCTGGTCGTCCTGTTCCTGTGCTCGTTTATCGGGCTTTTGTTCACCGGCTATCCGATTGCCTGGATCCTCGGCGGCCTGTCGCTGCTGTTCACGGCGCTGAGTATTGTGCTCAGTCAGTTCTTCGAAATCGATACCTTCCTGCTCGACCGCTGGCAGGACTTCGCCATCATCGTCGACCGCATCTTCGCCCTGATGTCGAACTGGGTGCTCGTGTCGCTCCCGATGTTCATCTATATGGGCCTGATGCTCGATCGCTCGGGCGTCGCCGACCTGATGATGACGAATTTCATCCGGGTCTTTGGCCGGCTGCGCGGCGGCCTTGCGATCACCGTGGTGTTGATCGGCGTCTTGCTCGCCGCCTCGACCGGCATTGTCGGCGCTTCGGTCGTGCTGCTGGCGACCTTGTCGATCCCGATCATGATGCGGGAGAACTATTCGAAGTCGCTCGCTTCCGGCGTCGTTGCCGCCTCCGGCACGCTCGGCATCCTTATTCCACCCTCGATCATGCTGGTCATCATGGCCGACCAGCTCTCTTTGTCGGTCGGCGACCTTTTCATGGGAGCGATGTTTCCCGGCCTTCTCCTTGGGGCGCTTTACCTCATCTACGTCGTCGGGATCGCGCAGGTAAGGCCCCATCTCGCGCCGGCGCCGCAGCACACGCCAAAGCTCACCTTCCGCGAAATCCTTGGCGTCCTCGTCGCCATCGTGCCGACGCTGTTCCTGATCATCGCCGTGCTCGGCAGCATCTTCTTCGGCTTTGCGACGCCGACCGAGGCCTCCGGCGTCGGTGCATTCGGCGCGACCTTGCTCGCCGCCGCCAACAGGCGACTGAATTTCGAGACCATCAAGCGGGTCGGGATCGAGACCTCGCTCACCACCGCCTTCATCTTCGGCATATTTCTGGGGGCGACCGCATTCGCGCTGGTGATGCGCTCGCTCGGCGGAGACGAGTTCATCGCCAACCTGCTCAAGGGGCTGCCCTTCGGCCCCGAAGGCATCGTCGTGTTCATCCTGCTCCTCGCCTTCATAGCCGGCTTCTTCCTCGACTGGCTGGAGATATCGCTGATCATGCTGCCGCTGGTGGCGCCGGTGGTGCAGGAGCTCGGCTTTGATCTGATCTGGTTCGTGGTGATCTTCGCGGTCGGCCTGCAAACCTCGTTCGTCACCCCGCCGGTCGGCTTCTCGCTGTTCTATCTCAAGGGCGTGGTGCCCAAGGACATCACCATCCAGAATATCTATGTTGGTGTCCTGCCCTTTGTGTTCCTGCAGCTTCTCGCTTTGGCGCTCACCTTCAAATTCCCGGAAATCGTCTTGTGGTTGCCGCGCACGATGTATGGAGGTGGGTGACGCCCGCTCCAAACGGAAACGATGCTATGATGGCTCGCGCCGCTGACGGTGATCGTTATTGGTTGACGTATTCAAAATTCGATATATGAAGTTGTCTTCGGGTGGGCCGGCCATCCGACGGTTGCGGTGAAACCGTTTGTCTTGATTGTCCTGCTCTCATTCCCGACAGCGGCGTTAGCGCAAAGCTATTGGGACCACAATGGTTCAAGTGTCATATTGGAAGCGAACGGCAAGAATAGAAAATTCTGTTACCATGCACTCTGTCACGGTCTTCCTGTAGAGAGCGGCACATTGCTGTTCAGAAGACAGAGGAGCGGTATTCGCTTTTCTGGTGCGGCATATGTCTTCTTTTCACGCTGCGATGCGAGTGGGTATCGCGTCAGTTAGTGGTCCCGTCTCACAAGACCAGCATAGAGTGACGATGTATGGAAGAGCGCCCATTAAAGGTTCAAGCTGTAGAGTTGTTAGATATCGGAACGACGTATTAGTTTTCGATTTCATCGAACGGCGCGCGTCCGCGAAGAGAACAGACGTTCAGTTCATGGCCTTGGCATGATGTCGCACCATCGTCCAGGTCGGGACCCCGCGGACCCGACGCTACTTCGTCAACAGCAGCTTGCCGCCGCTTGTGATCGAAAGCCGGTAGACCTGGCCGCGAAATTCGATCTGGATTTCGCGCCGCCCTGCCAGAAGGGCTTCGGCATCAATCGCGCTCGTCGGCGCATCATTGGCAACTGGCTGAGTCCCGCCCGCGGCGGCGCGTCCGCCCTCCGTCTCGATTGTCACGCGACCCTCCAATAAGCTCAAAAAATGGCGCGAATCTCAGTATTAAACTCTGTATTTAGAAAAAATCTAATACTATCGCGGCCCTCTAGTGTTAGTTAGGTAAGTTGACTGGGTAAATCAAGTTAGTTTAGGATCGTTACGTAGGTGCCAATGTGCGCCGTACGGGAAGCCAGCCAGCCACGCTTTTGCCGCCAGCCAGCCACCCGACAGAAATGTCACTAATTGGTTGGGGGCTATGAAGGTGAACAGAAACTGGTTGGGGGCCGTGTCGGCCCTTGCGCTGACTGTTGGCGTGGGCGACCCCGCGTTGGCAAGAAATGACACCGTACTCGACACGTTGACGTTGTCGGCAACCCGCGAAGACGACGCGCCGATTGACCAGTTGTCGTCGACCAGTGTGGTCACAGAAGCGGAGTTGGAGCGCATTCAGCCCGATACGGTCGAGGACATGTTGCGGGCCGTCCCCGGGGTGACGGTGCAGCAGGATGCACGGGACACCGGTTCGGCGATCAACGTTCGCGGTCTGCAGGACTTCGGACGCGTTAATGTGACGATCGACGGGGCACGCCAGAACTTCCAGCGCTCTGGCCATAACGCGAACGGCATTTTCTACATCGATCCGGAACTGGTCGAGAAAGTGACCGTGATCCGCGGACCGGTCGCCAATGTGTTCGGATCGGGCGCCATCGGTGGCGTCGTCACCTTCGAGACCATCAATCCGTTCGACTTCCTCAAGCCCGGCGAGCGTATTGCCGCCAGCGCCAAGGGACAGGCGCTCTTCAACGGTGACGGCTACATGACCAGCGCCACCGGCGCGGCCGGGTTCTGGGAGCGATTCGGCGTGCTCGCGAACGTCGTCTACCGCGACCAGGATAACTATGAGGACGGCGACGGCAACGAGATCATCGGATCGGCCCGGGAGATCCTGTCTGGCCTCGGCAAGGCGCAACTACGCTTTAACGAAGAGACCGAACTTGTCATCGGCTATGTGAGCAACGATTCCAAATACAGATCCGGGGCTGGCAACAGATTCAGCCCGTTCCGCGACAATGAGGTCGAAAACCGCACGGCCACTGGGAAATTCACCTGGGATTCCTCGTCGACCGACCTGATCAACTTGACCGGCAATGCCTACTGGACGGGTACTCGCGCGGAGCAGGTCCGGCTCGATTCGGGCGTTGAACGTTTCTTCGACATCGAGACCATCGGCATCGACGTCTACAACACGTCGGGATTCTTCGCGTATGGCTTCGATCACGCGCTGACGATTGGCCTCGATGGATTTGAGGACACCGTCGAGACAGAGGACCCGGCCGGCTCCGGCGACGTGCTCACGCCGTCCGGCGAGCGCCGCGTCTATGGCGGCTTCATCCAGCACCAGATCAAGCACGGCGAGTGGCTGGATATCATCGGCGCGCTGCGCTTCGACGCCTACGAGCTCCAAGGCGTAAACGGCGACACCCTGCTGCCGATCGAGAGTTCCGGTGATCGCGTTTCGCCGAAGATCACGATCGGGCTGTCACCGTTCCAAGGGCTGGCGCTGCACGGGTTGCAGGTCTATGGGACCTATGCCGAGGGCTACCGCGCGCCGGCAATCACCGAGACGCTGGTATCGGGATTTCACCCCCCGCCGGCCAGGTTCGAGTTTCTGCCGAACCCGGATCTGCGGCCAGAGGTCGGCAAGACATTAGAGCTCGGTCTGAACTACAAGCGCGACGATCTGTTCTACCAAGGCGATGCGTTCCGTTTGAAGGCGGCGCTGTTTCACAACGACGTCGAAGACTACATCGGTGGTGTGTGGCTGCCTCCTGAGAGCCCCATGGCTCGATTTGGGCCGTACCAGTACCAGAACATTGCCAATGCGGAGATCGAGGGTTTCGAACTCGAAGCAACCTACGACACCGGGGGCTGGTTTGCATCGCTGTCGGGCCACATCATTCGCGGCGAAGACGCCGATACTGGCGAGTATCTGAACTCCATTCCGCCGGACAAGCTCTCCACGACGCTCGGTATGCGGCTCATCAACGAGACCCTGACGATCGGTGCGACGTTGCACGCGGTCGCAGAGCAGAATCGGGTGGCAAGCGATGACCTGAAGTCGGAAGCGCACAGCACGGTCGACCTGTTCGCATTCTATGAGCCGAACGAGAACTTCACTTTCGGCGGGACGATCGACAATGTCTTCGACGAGGACTACCGGACCTTCCTGAATGCACAGGGCGGCGACAGCGCCGGTATCGGCGGAAAGGTATGGGCGAAAGTCAGGTTCGGGACATGAGGGTGCGCTGGCGGTTGTGCTGGCGGTTCATGCCATTTCCGGCTGACTAGAGCATGATCCCGAAAAGTTGCAGACTTTTCGGACAAGATCATGCGGCAAAACAAAGAGAAACAGAGTGCGATCGATTCAATCTGAATGGATCGCA
>JANQIP010000168.1 GCA_028282095.1 Xanthobacteraceae bacterium
CTTGTCCGAAAAGTCTGCCAACTTTTCGGGATCATGCTCTAGAGCAACACGACTGGTGTGCTTGAAACGAGCTCGCGCGCCTTGGCAGCGCCGCATCCCTCACCCGCCGCGCTTCGCGCGTCGACCTCTCTCCGCAAGCGGGGAGAGGTAGCACTCCGCGGATCGGTGAGCCAGTGCATGATCTTGTCCGAAAAGTCTGCCAACTTTTCGGGATCATGCTCTAGAGCAATACGACTGGTGTGCTCGAAACGAACTCGCGCGCCTTGGCAGCGCCGCATCCCCCTCACCCGCCGCGCTTCGCGCGTCGACCTCTCCCCGCAAGCGGGGAGAGGTAACAATCCGAACACTAATGCGCGGTGAGCGCCGGCGGCTCGTCTTCGACCGACTGCTCGGTAGCCGCAGGCTCGGGCTCCGGCGCTGTGGTCTCGTCCCAGTCGAGCGTGTCGGGCGGGCGCACCAGCGCGCGGGCCAGCACCTCGTCCATGCGGCCGACCGGCACAATATCGAGCCCGCTCTTCACATTCTCCGAGATCTCGACGAGATCCTTGGCGTTCTCTTCCGGGATCAGTACCGTCTTGATGCCGCCGCGCAACGCGGCGAGCAGCTTCTCCTTGAGACCGCCGATCGGCAGCACACGGCCGCGCAGCGTGATCTCTCCGGTCATCGCCACATCGCGGCGCACCGGAATTCCGGTCATGACCGAGATGATCGCCGTCACCATGGCGACGCCCGCCGAGGGGCCGTCCTTCGGCGTCGCCCCCTCCGGCACGTGCACATGGATGTCGCGCTTGTCGAACATCGGCGGCTCGATGCCGAACGCAACCGCGCGCGAGCGCACATAGGAGGCGGCGGCCGAGATCGACTCCTTCATCACGTCGCGCAGATTGCCGGTAACCGTCATCTTGCCCTTGCCGGGCATCATCACGCCTTCGATCGTGAGCAGCTCGCCGCCGGAATCGGTCCAGGCGAGCCCGGTGACGACCCCGATCTGGTCCTCGGTCTCGATCTCGCCGAAGCGATGCTTGGGCACGCCGAGATAGTCGGCAATGTTCTCGGCGGTGACGTGCACGCTCTCCTTCTTGACCATCATGAGTTCTTTGACGGCCTTGCGGGCGAGCGTTGCGATCTCGCGTTCAAGATTGCGCACCCCGGCCTCCCGCGTGTAGCGGCGGATCAGCAGGAGCAGCCCGTCGTCGTCGATCGACCATTCCTTGGCATCGAGCCCGTGCTTGGCGAGCGTGTTCGGGATCAGGTGCCGCCGCGCGATCTCGACCTTCTCATCCTCGGTGTAGCCGGCGATCCTGATGATCTCCATGCGGTCCATCAGCGGCGGCGGGATATTGAGCGTGTTCGCCGTGGTGATGAACATCACGTTGGAAAGATCGTAATCGACCTCGAGATAATGGTCGTTGAAGGTGTGGTTCTGCTCCGGGTCCAGCACTTCGAGCAGGGCCGAGGACGGATCGCCGCGGAAATCGGCGCCCATCTTGTCGACCTCGTCGAGCAGGAACAGCGGGTTCGACGATTTGGCCTTGCGCATCGACTGGATGATCTTGCCGGGCATCGAGCCGATATAGGTCCGCCGGTGCCCGCGGATCTCCGCCTCGTCGCGCACCCCGCCGAGCGAGACGCGCACGAACTCGCGGCCCGTGGCACGCGCGATCGACTTGCCGAGCGAGGTCTTGCCGACGCCGGGCGGGCCGACCAGGCACAGGATCGGGCCGGTGAGCTTGTTGGCGCGGCTCTGCACCGCGAGATATTCGACAATGCGTTCCTTGACCTTTTCGAGCCCGTAATGGTCGTTGTCGAGGATCGTCTGCGCGTTGCCGAGATCCTTCTTGACCTTAGTCTTCTTGTTCCACGGGATCGATAGCAGCCAGTCGAGGTAATTGCGCACGACCGTGGCTTCGGCCGACATCGGCGACATCTGGCGCAGCTTTTTGAGTTCGTGCTGCGCCTTCTCGCGCGCCTCCTTCGAGAGCTTGGTCTTCTTGATCTTGTCCTCGATCTCGGCGAGCTCGTCGCGGCCGTCCTCGTCGCCCAGCTCCTTCTGGATCGCCTTCATCTGTTCGTTGAGGTAGTACTCGCGCTGGGTCTTCTCCATCTGGCGCTTGACGCGCGTGCGGATGCGCTTTTCCACCTGGAGAACCGAGATTTCGCTCTCCATCAGGCCGAGCACCTTCTCCAGCCGCTCGGTCACCACCGTCGTTTCCAGGATCAACTGCTTGTCCGGGATCTTGACCGCGAGATGGGATGCGACGGTGTCGGCGACCTTGGCGTAATCGTCGATCTGCTGGACGACGCCGACCACCTCCGGTGAGACCTTCTTGTTGAGCTTCACATAGCCTTCGAACTCGGTGACGACCGAGCGTGCGAGCGCCTCGGCCTCGACCTTGTCGCCGATGCTGTCGGCGAGGACGACGGCCTCGGCCTCGTAATAATCGGGTCGTTCGGTGTATTTGGCGACGCGCGCGCGCTCGGCGCCCTCGACCAGCACCTTCACCGTGCCGTCCGGCAGCTTGAGAAGCTGCAGCACGCTCGCCAGCGTCCCGACCTCATAAATGGCGTCTGTCGCAGGATCGTCGTCGGATGCGTTCTTCTGCGTTGCGAGCAGGATGAACGTGTCCGACCGCATGACTTCCTCGAGCGCGCGAATCGACTTTTCGCGGCCGACGAAGAGCGGAACGATCATGTGCGGAAAGACCACGATGTCGCGGAGCGGCAGCACCGGATAGGCACGGACCTCTCCCGGTTGGGGCAGCGCTCGCGGCTTCGATGTCGTTGTCATTGTCCGATCATCCTTATTGGTGAGCCCCTCCCCCGCAACCCGCGGAATGCGCTGTCGCGGCGGAGTGCGAAGACCGAGTAGGGAGCACGGAGCTAGACTGAACCCGTCACCGAGTTTGCCACGCGCCGCGGCGAGGGACGAGCCCCTGCCCGGGAAGAAATTCGGACCGTCTGACTCGACACTTCAACGTCCGCAGGCCTATAGGTGGCGACCCAACAGGAACGTGTCAAGAACGGCGAGCCCCCCGTGCTCCCAGCAATCCGTTTCGATCCCGGCGACCGTTCGTTCGCCGGTTGTCGTTGGAGCGTGATTGCCTCGAATCGAGCCAATGGCGCCCTCTTTCTGTTCGCTTTTTCGGCATGCCCCTCTCCGAAAAGCCCGCGACCTTTCGGAATCATGCTCTTGGATCATGCGTTTCTTCGTTCGGTCGCATGATCCCGAAAAGTCTCCAACTTTTCGGGATCATGCTTTAGGCGCTGGCGCCCGCGTCGCCGGCGCGATCGGCGTAGATATAGAGCGGCCGCGCCGTGCCTTCCACGACCTCTCTGGATATGACCACCTCCTCGACGCCTTCGAGGCTGGGCAGATCGAACATTGTATCGAGCAGAATGCTCTCCATGATCGACCGCAGCCCGCGCGCGCCGGTCTTGCGCTCGATCGCCTTGCGGGCGATCGCGCCAAGCGCCTCTTCGGCGAGCGTGAGGTCGATGCTCTCCATCTCGAAGAGACGCTGATACTGCTTGATGAGCGCGTTCTTGGGCTCGAGCAGGATGCGCTTGAGCGCGGCTTCGTCGAGGTCCTCAAGGGTGGCGACGACCGGCAAGCGTCCGACGAATTCCGGGATCAGGCCGTATTTCAGCAGGTCCTCCGGCTCGACGTCGCGGAAGATCTCGCCGGCCTTGCGGTCCTCCGGCGCCATCACCTTGGCGGAAAAGCCGATCGAGGTCGACCGCCCGCGCCCGGAGATGATCTTTTCGAGCCCGGAGAACGCGCCCCCGCACACGAACAGGATGTTGGTCGTGTCGACCTGCAGGAACTCCTGCTGCGGATGCTTGCGGCCGCCCTGCGGAGGCACCGAGGCGATCGTGCCTTCCATGATCTTGAGCAGCGCCTGCTGCACGCCCTCGCCGGAGACGTCGCGGGTGATCGAGGGATTGTCCGACTTGCGGCTGATCTTGTCGATCTCGTCGATATAGACGATGCCGCGCTGGGCCCGCTCGACATTGTAGTCGGCCGACTGCAGCAGCTTGAGGATGATGTTCTCGACATCCTCGCCGACATAGCCGGCTTCGGTGAGCGTCGTTGCGTCGGCCATCGTGAACGGCACGTCGAGGATGCGCGCGAGCGTCTGGGCGAGCAGCGTCTTGCCCGAACCGGTCGGACCGATCAGCAGGATGTTCGACTTGGCGAGCTCGACATCGTTGTGCTTGCTCTGATGATTGAGCCGCTTGTAGTGATTATGAACGGCGACGGAGAGCACCTTCTTGGCGTGATCCTGGCCGATCACATAATCGTCGAGCACCTTGCGGATTTCCCGCGGCGTCGGGATGCCGTCGCGCGATTTCACCAGCGAGGATTTGTTCTCCTCGCGGATGATGTCCATGCACAGCTCGACGCACTCATCGCAAATGAAGACGGTCGGCCCGGCGATAAGCTTGCGCACCTCATGCTGGCTCTTGCCGCAGAAAGAGCAATACAGCGTGTTCTTCGAGTCGCCGCCGCCAACTTTGCTCATCCGTTAGTCTCCACAGGTCCGCACGGCCGAGACCGCATGATTCGGCCGATGCGATTGAAGTGAACAGGACCCGTCTTGCAGAAGCGTAGCAAACCCGTCGCATCCCGCCAGTGGTTTCAGCCGTCATCACGGCTGTTAGGTCTAACAAAAAGCTAGCGCCAGGATAATCAAGAATTCATTAACGATGATCCCGGCACCAGGTGTCCTTTATCATCGCGTCTGCGATCGAGCTTGCAAGCCTCGTTCCAATATGGCCGGTTGGAGATCATGCGCACCCTTTGATGACTCGCAAAAACGGCAAAAACGAAGCGGGACAACGACTTGGATCGACCTTCCCGCATCTTGCCTTAGAATCCCGATCCGGCACCTGCGCGCGCCCGAACAAGACTGCCCGCCGCTCTGGCTCAGTCTATAACTTGTCTACATCTTCCGGCCTGCGCTCGATCACCTTGTCGACGAGGCCGAATTCCTTGGCTCCGTCGGCCGTGAAGAACATATCGCGCTCGAGCGCATCCTCGATCTTCTTGATCGATTGCCCGGTATGCTTGACGTAAATCTCGTTCAGGCGCTTGCGCAGGTTCAGGATTTCCTGCGCATGAATCATAATGTCGGTGGCTTGGCCCTGGAATCCGCCGGAGGGCTGGTGGACCATGATACGGGCGTTCGGCAGTGCAAAACGCATATCCTTGCGCCCGGCGGCGAGAAGAAGCGAGCCCATCGAGGCCGCCTGGCCGACGCACAAAGTCGAGATCGCCGGCCGCACGAACTGCATCGTATCGTAGACCGCGAGCCCGGAGGTGACGACGCCCCCCGGCGAGTTGATGTACATCGCGATCTCTTTCTTCGGATTGTCCGCTTCCAGGAACAGAAGCTGCGCGACCACGAGGGTCGACATTCCGTCCTCGACGACTCCCGTGATGAAGATGATGCGCTCCTTGAGGAGCCGCGAATAAATGTCGTAGGCCCGCTCCCCACGATTGGTCTGCTCGACCACCATGGGCACGAGATAGTTCATGTAAGTATCAACGGGGTCGCGCATTGAATCAACCTGTCACTCGTGATGCGGCGCCAACGCTTGAGCTCGTCTCATCGTGTTGGTGCTGCATCGCAAAACATCGGATTAGCTGGTGTTCCTTGCCTGACGGTCCGGGATCGGACCGTCAAAGTCGGAACACGAGAGCGCGATTGCTTTAGGTCGATTGATTCAACCGCGCTCTGTTTCTCTTTGTTTGGTTGCATGATCTTGTCCGAAAAGTCTGCCAACTTTTCGGGATCATGCTCTAGTTCCGTCGCGCCGGCTCGAAGCGGCCATGCTCGTCAAGAACCGCAACGCATTTCGTTAAACACCCGTCACAGATATGGGCTGATGCGCTGGCGACAAGACGGTCGACCTCTTGCAGCCGGCCTGCCGCAGAAAGAACACCGCAGTCGTCGCGGCCAGCGCAGAACAGGCCATGTTGCAGCGCGGATTCGCGAACTGATCCCGATCACGTTGCGTTCCTCCTGCTCCCGGAGCCGTCGGTGTTCTTTGCCGGCACCCTATGACCGACATGTTCAATCGACTCACGTCGTTGACTTTGCGTCCTCGTCATCCTCCTTGAACAGTTCTTCGCGAGTCATAGGCTTGTCGGTGACCTGGGCGAGTTCAAGGATGAAATCCACCACCTTGTCCTCGAAAATCGGCGCACGCACCGAGGCAATCGCACCCGGATTCTTGCGATAATAGTCCCAGACCTCCTGCTCGTGGCCGGGGAACTGGCGAACCCGCTCATAGAGCGCGCGCGTGATCTCGTCTTCGGTGACCTTGATGCTGTTCTTCTCGCCGATTTCGGCCAAGACCAGGCCCAACCGGATGCGCCGGTCGGCGATCCCGCGATACTCCTCGCGCGCCTTTTCCTCGCTGGTTTCTTCGTCGGCGAAGGTGCGGTTACGCGCCTTGAGGTCGTCGAGCGTCGCTTTCCAGATATTGTTGAACTCCTCCTCGACCAGAGAAGGAGGCGCCGTGAACTGGTGCAGCGCGTCAAGCCGGTCGAGCAGCGCGCGCTTGACCTTGAGGCGACACTGTTGGGTCACCTCCTGTTTTATGCGCTCTTCGACCGCCGCCTCGAGCCGGTCGATCGATTCGACGCCGAGCGCCGTGGCGAGCTCGTCGCCGGCCAATGTCACGCCGGGTGTCTCGACGGACTTGACCTCCACCGCGAAGTCGACGGTCTTGCCGGCGAAACTCTCGGCGCGATAGGTCTCCGGAAAGGTGACGGTCACCGTGCGGTTCTCGCCGGCTACCGCGCCGACGAGTTGTTCCTCAAAGCCCGGGATGAAGGATTCCGAGCCGATCGGGACCTGGACGTTTTCTCCAGTGGCGCCATCGAGCGGTTCGCCGTCGACCGTTCCGGTGAACGAGACCGACACGCGGTCGCCGGTCGCCGCCGGGCCATCTTTTTCGGAGAACGGCCGGTTCTGCTCGGCAATGCGCCCGACGGCCTCGGCCACTTCCTCCTTGGTCACCGGGGTGACCGGCCGTTCCAGCGCGATCGTCTTGAAGTCGGCGAGTTCGATCACCGGCACGACTTCGAGCGCCACCGTGTAGGAAAGATCGGTCTGGCCGGTGACGACGCCTTCCAGCTCCTCCTTGCTTTCCGGCATCTTGACCTGCGGCTCCAGCGCCAGCTTGAGGCCGTGCTCGGTTATGATCTTCTCATTCGTTTCGCGGACGAGCTCTTCGATCGCCTCCGCCATCACGGAGCGTCCATAGAGGCGCCGCAGATGCGCAACCGGAACCTTGCCCGGTCTAAATCCGTTGAGGCGGATCGTTTTCTTGATCTGCTCCAAGCGATCGGCCAGTCGCGATTCAAGATCGGCAACTGGGACGAAGACCTGAAACTCGCGTTTGAGCCCCTCGGCGATGGTTTGGGTCACCTGCATGGGGATAGACTGGCCCTTGGCATGAGATCGGCGCGCGGCGGCGCCCGAAGGTTGAAACAATTCCGAACATCCGCTCTCGCCGGCTGGTGCGGGCGGAGGGACTCGAACCCCCACGACTTGCGTCACTGGAACCTAAATCCAGCGCGTCTACCAGTTCCGCCACGCCCGCCGCGGGCAGCGCTTCGCATATGCGAAACGGGGAGCGCGTGCTTATATCATGCTGTCACAGAGCGTTACATCATAAATCGCGTGACCGCGATTGCTCATGGTCAGATCGATCGCGCGCTGTTTCTCTTTATCTTACGCTCTGCGGCGAAACTCTGCGGCGAACCCGTCCCCCCTTCGCCAGACGATGATCGAACTCGAATGGCGCTCTCGTGCTGCGGCCGTGCCCCGGCGCGGAGACCGCGCCTCAGCCACCATTGTCCTGCTAACGGCGGGGCGAGCCGCTGCCCGACCGCGAGAGACAACGCGACACCGGTGGTGTCAGTATCTCCCGCCAATGGGTGCGGCAATCAGCGTCCGGATCGTTTCGGCGATGGCGGAAGGCCGATACGGCTTCTTGAGAAATACGGAGCCGGGCACTTGCACCATTGCCGGGCGTTCGACCGTATATCCCGTGGCATAGATCACCGGCAGCTTGGGCTTGGCCTTGCGCACCGTTTTCGCCAGTCCCCAGCCATCCATCTCGCCGGGAAGGCGGATATCGGTGAACAGCACATCGACCGACTGCCCACTCTCGATGATCGACAAGGCGGCTTCGGCCGTGTCGGCCTCGAGAACGGCAAAACCCTGGTCGGTCAGCTCCTGGGAAATCATGTCAAGGACAAGAGGCTCGTCTTCGACAACGAGTACGGTCACGCCGCCATTCGAATAAGACGAAGAGTCGATGGAGTTCATTGATGGCCGCCCGTCATCAAGAGTAACCGGGGGCAAGCGCGCGCGCAAACCGCGCCGTGCTCACGACCTGCCCGCGCGGCCGGTCGAGCCGCACGGTCCTTTCTTCGCCGGGGGTTGAGGTGATGGTTAATCCCGATCGCGCGTACCGCATGAGGCGGTCACGTTGTGACGCGGAGCACCGCAACTCAAGCACGATCGACCTAACGACCATCCGCCGTCTCCCCAATCATTGGAAACCCCCGTTTATCGGCGCGATGCAATGATTGCGTCTCTTGGTCATTCCCTGTGAAAGCAGGAATCCAACGACCAATTATGGCAACGTTGAGCCCACTCTGCGTCTCGGCTGTGGTTTGTGATGCGGCGCAACACATGTTTACTATGATATCCCGAACGCGTTCCGCGGCGCGATCTCAGTAAAAAACGTGATGACGTATCCGAAAACCGTGCGCCCAAGCGGATGTCTTCGCCAAAGCTCTGGCGACCCAGATTGCTTCTTTGAGAAATCTCCCCACCTCTGCCGCCGATCATCGCGTTCGCTGGCGCCATGTGCGTGGGCCGATCGATCGTCGACGTCTTAAACACGCTCTCGGCGCGACTCGTCAAGGCATGCCCCGTCCGCCGGTGAATTTGTCGTAAAGTCCACGATAGACGCCCGGGACTTGTTCGGAAAGATCCTCCGCGATCAAGCCGGGACCGAAGGCGTTCGCCGCTTCGCCATGGATCCAGGCCGCTGCGCTCGCCGCTTCGAGGCCGGTCATGCCCTGTGCCGTCAGGCCGACGACGAGGCCGGTCAGCACATCGCCGGCGCCGGCCGTTGCAAGATAGGGCGGTGCATCGGCGTTGATCGCGGCGCGGCCCTGCGGATCGGCGATGACGGTGTCCGCGCCCTTCAACAGGACGACGCCGCCCGACTGGCGCGCCGCTGCTCGCGTCCGGTCGAGCTTGGAGGCCGTCGCCAACTGTTGATCGATCGGGCCGAACAGCCGGGCGAACTCACCCTCATGCGGCGTGAGAATGGTGGTCGCCGAACCGCGTGCCTTGATCGCGGCAAACAGCCTGTCGGCGTCTGCAGCAAAGCTCGTGAGGGCGTCGGCATCGAGGACGACGCCGCGCTCGCCGGCGAGCGCGGCCAGCACAAGCTCGCAGCTTGCACCGCCGACTCCCAGTCCGGGCCCTAATCCGACGGCCTTGAACCGCGGGTCTTCGAGAAAGCGCGTGAGCTCCGCAGCCCCGTCCACCGGCCGCACCATCACCGCGAGATTGCTCGCCTCGTTCACGGCAAGCGCATCGCGCGGCGAGGCGATGGTCACAAGGCCGGCCCCCGCCCGCAACGCCGCGCGGGCCGCAAGCCGGGCCGCGCCTGTCGTCGAGGCATGGCCGGAGACGACGACGGCGTGGCCGCGGGAATATTTGTGTCCGCCCATCGCAGGGATAGGAAAATGCGCTCCCCACAAAGCCGGCGTGTTCAGGCGGGTCTGTGGCCGCACCTCGTCGAGCGTCTCAATGCCGATCCCGATATCGGCGATGCGCAGCTTGCCGCGATGCAGCCGGCCCGGCAGGAGATAGTGGCCCGGTTTCGCGCGGAAAAAAGTGACGCTCTCGACCGCGTCGACCGCAACACCCATCACCGCACCGGTGGTGCCGTTGATGCCGCTTGGCAAGTCGACGGCGACGACCGGCGCCGGCGAGGCATTCATCGCCTCGATCATGGCGCGCGGCGGTCCCTCGACCGGGCGATCGAGCCCGGCGCCGAACAGAGCATCGACGATCAGGCCGGCGCCGGCAAGCGCAGCCGGCTCCGCCGGCTCGACCGGCCCGCCCCATAGTCGCGCGGCTTCCGCGGCATCGCCCCGCAATCGCGCCGGGTCGCCGAGCAGGAGCATCCGCACGCGATAGCCGCGCTCGCGCAGGATGCGCGCCGCGACAAAACCGTCGCCGCCATTGTTTCCGGGACCGGCGACGATCGCGACCACAATCCCGAGCGGGCGGCGGGCCACGCAGTCGGCCACCGCAAGGCCGGCCTTCTGCATCAACGCGATGCCGGGCGTTCCGCCCGCAATCGTGAGCCGATCGCACGCGCCCATCTCGGCATTGGTGAGGAGCTCGTTCATGAAGGCACCATCAAGCCGTGCAATGGGTCGTCCCTCCCCCCGCCCGGCCTGCGCATGCAGACGTCTTAGAGCATGATTCCGAAAAGTTGGCAGACTTTTCGGATAACATCATGCACTGGCTCACCGGCCCGCCAGTGTTACCTCTCCCCGCTTGCGGGGAGAGGTCGACGCGCGAAGCGCGGCGGGTGAGGGGCAGCGCCGTTGTCAAGGTGCCCGAGATCGTTTCAAGCACACCAGTCGCGTTTGTCAGACCATCGTTGTTCCGAGAGCACGGAACGCGGTAGCCCTGGCGTCGCGCGATCGGTCTCTGCTGCGGCCATGTTTGCCCCTCACCCGGATTGCCGAAGCTGACGCTTCGACAATCCGACCTCTCCCCGCAAGCGGGGAGAGGTCAATCAGTTCTAGTGTTCCGGGCTGACGGGCCGGGGGTGGGAACACTAAGGCAGATCGAAGAGCTGCTTTGCTTCCTGGGCGACCTTCGGATCGAGCGGGCGCGGCACGAGGCTCACATCCTTGCCCAGCCGGTCGATCAGAGTGCGGAACGCGACGAGCCGTGCGAACGGCTTGTTGTTGGCCGGGATCAGGTACCAGGGCGCCCGCCTGGTCGAGGTCTGCTCCATCATGTCCTCGATCGCGAGTTCGTAATCGCCCCAGCGCGCCCGGTTGCGGAAATCCTCATAGGACAGCTTCCAGCGCTTGAGCGGATCGGTCAGGCGATGCTTGAACCGCTTGATCTGCTCGGCGGCCGTGATGTGCAGGAATATCTTGGTGATCCGCGTGCCGTCTTCGATCAGGACGCGTTCGAATTCGTTGATCTCATCATAGGCTCGCCGCCATTCCCGCGTGGTGGCAAATCCCTCCACGCGCTCGACCAGAACGCGGCCATACCAGGAGCGATCGAACACGACGATCTGTCCGTGCTCCGGCAGCCTTTCCCAGAAGCGCTGGAGATAGTGCTTGCCCTTGTCGTTACCGGTCGGCGCGCCGATCGGATAGACCTTGAAGCTGCGCGGGTCCATGGCCCAGCCCAGCCGCCGCACGACGCCGCCTTTGCCGGCGGTGTCCCATCCCTCAAGGACGATCACGGCGCGCTCCCTGGTGCCGAGATAGGCCTGCTGGATCGCCTGCAGGGTCGACTGCATCGAGCTGAGCTTGCGCTCATAGTCGGCGTACTCGACCGTCGGATGCTTGGTGATCAACGCCAAACGTGGGCGCTTGGTGACGATGAAAGCGCTGGACTTCACGGCACGAGCCCTCTGGCTTGGATCACTCATGAGCTTATACGAAACTGTGGACCGTAACAGCCGGCACGCGCCGACTGACGGGGTTAAGGCAGGATAGATACCAGTGCCGGGATCGCCACGGGGCTGAGTCTCCAACGGGTGGCACAGGTTTCATCCGGACCACCGGCGTGTTGATCCGGCGCGTTGACGCTGTGCATCGCAACGCCGACACAACGCAAGACAAACGCAATCACGCACAAGAACGCTCAGCTTGGGCGTTGCACCGCTGCCACGCAAGCTGTCCGCCAAACATCGCGGCCTTGCCCTGCCACATTTCCATGCATCCTGCTCAATAAATTGGCGTCGGCGATGAGAGGCCGTCGCCCATTTGCTCAGCAGACGACATCAACAGACTGACTTCATTTGCAAATGCGGGCCGCACCCGGACTGGCATAGACCCTGCTAATCTGGTCGGCGGGCCCGCCGGCGTGCTTGCCCGACCGGTTGGGGGAGACGAGATACAATGAAGAAGATCGAAGCGATCATTAAGCCATTCAAGCTCGACGAAGTCAAAGAGGGCCTGCAAGAAGTCGGTCTGCAAGGAATCACGGTCACGGAGGCCAAAGGTTTCGGTCGACAAAAAGGCCACACGGAACTCTATCGCGGGGCGGAATACGTTGTCGACTTCCTCCCCAAAGTAAAGATCGAGGTTGTGCTGTCTGACGATATGGTCGAGAAAGCCATCGAAGCAATCCGCCGCGCCGCCCAGACCGGGCGCATCGGTGACGGCAAGATCTTCGTTTCCAGCATCGAGGAAGCCGTCCGCATCCGGACGGGAGAGACCGGGTTGGACGCGATCTGAGCCATCGCTTCGCGATCCGACCATGGATGCGCCGATTCCCCTAAAAGAAGCTCGCTGCCAAGTTCTCAAAGAGAGGATGTATCAATGACGACCGCCAAAGACGTGCTGAAGCTGATCAAGGACAATGACGCGAAGTTCGCAGACTTTCGCTTCACCGACCCGCGCGGCAAGTGGCAGCACGTCACCTTCGACATATCGCTGATTGACGAGGAGACCTTCTCCGAAGGCCAGATGTTCGACGGCTCCTCGATCGCCGGCTGGAAGCAGATCCACGAATCCGACATGTGCCTGATGCCCGACCCGGCAAGCGCATGTATCGACCCGTTCTTTGCCGAGACCACGCTGGTGCTCGTCTGCGACGTGCTCGAGCCGACGACCGGCGAGCCCTATAATCGCGATCCACGCGGCATGGCGCGCAAGGCCGAAGCCATGGTCAAATCGCTCGGCATCGGCGACGAGGTCTTCTTCGGCCCGGAGGCCGAGTTCTTCGTCTTCGACGACGTCAAGTACCGCGCCGATCCCTACAATACCGGTTTCAAGCTCGACATGGTGGAGCTGTCGACCAACAGCGACACCGACTATGAGGGCGGCAATCTCGGCCACCATATCGGCTTCAAGAAGGGCTACTTCCCCGTCCCGCCGCAGGATTCCATGCAGGACATGCGCTCCGAGATGCTCTCGGCCATGGCCAAGATGGGCGTGAAGGTCGAGAAGCACCACCACGAGGTCGCCTCCGCCCAGCATGAGCTCGGCATGAAGTTCGCGCCCCTGACCGCGATGGCCGACCAGCTGATGATGTACAAATACTGCGTCCAGATGGTCGCCAATATCTATGGCAAGACCGCCACCTTCATGCCCAAGCCGGTCTATGGCGACAACGGTTCCGGCATGCACTGCCACCAGTCGATCTGGAAGGAAGGCAAGCCGGTCTTCGCCGGCAACAAGTATTCCGACCTCTCGGAGACGGCGCTGTCCTACATCGCCGGCATCATCAAGCATGCCAAGGTGATCAACGCCTTCTCCAATCCGAGCACCAACTCCTACAAGCGGCTGGTGCCCGGCTTCGAGGCACCGGTGCTGCTCGCCTATTCGGCACGCAACCGCTCGGCCTCCTGCCGCATCCCCTACGCCACCAATCCGAAGGCCAAGCGCGTCGAGGTGCGCTTCCCCGATCCGATGGCCAATCCCTATCTTGCCTTCGCCGCGATGCTGATGGCCGGCCTCGACGGCATCAAGAACAAGCTCGATCCCGGCCCGGCGATGGACAAGGATCTCTACGACCTTCCCGCCCACGAATTGAAGCAGATCCCGACCGTGTGCGGCTCGCTGCGCGAGGCGCTGGACGCCCTCGACAAGGACCGCGCCTTCCTCAAGGCCGGCGATGTGTTCGATGACGACTTCATCGACGCCTATATCGAGTTGAAGATGTCGGAGGTCATCCGTTTCGAGCACACGCCGCACCCGGTCGAGTTCGAGATGTACTACTCCGCCTAGAGCATGATCCCCGAAAAGTTGCAGACTTTTCGGACAAGATCATGCGACGAAGCTAACGGATATGCTCCGCGATCGCTTTGCGGTCCGACTTTGGGCGTCCTGCGGGACGCCCTTTTTTCTTGGGGCGTGCAGCCGAAAAGTTGCGAACCCGCAAGCGGGCGTCTCGAAGGGCGAGGATGCGCGTGAGGACGCACGAAAGCCAGTGCCCATGGCGCCGCGCCGGGTCCAGCGCGCCACCCGTGTCACGGGCCAAATACGCATGAATCAACCTGATCGATAGAGGTCAGGAGCTAGTCCCGCTTCGCCCGATCGGAGGCCGCGCTGTTTGTCCCCGATCGATTGCGCTTTTCTAATCGAGTCTTTTTCCGTATTTGTATCAATATTAAGAGCCCATTTTCGCGTGAGTTGCTTTAAGCAGGGCCCCGCAACGCCCCGCCTTTGCTCCGCGTCACCCGAGAAAATGCCATGATCCAAGACCATTGCGCGTCTTGCCGCACCGGCGGGGGCTGCGTGCCGGACCCGTTCGCTTGGTCCTGCGCTTGCAAGGGACCGGCGACGGGCAAACAAGTGCGTTGCATTTTTTGAGGGGCTGGAACGATGCTCGACATCAATGTTACCCGCATCTACAGAGAGACGCTGTCCACTGCTGAAGACAAAGAGGTGAGTGCGAGTGATCTCACCGACCAGATCAAAGAGGTGGTCGCCCGATCCAAGATCAATGATGGCCTGGTTCACGTCTTTGTCGCCGGTTCGACCGGAGCCGTGGTGTCGATCGAGTACGAAGACGGCTTGCTGCAGGACTTAAGAGAGACATTACGGCGACTGGTACCGCGAGATCTCAATTACAACCATCGGCGGGCCTGGCACGACGACAATGCGCATTCCCACTTGCGTGCCACCCTGCTCGGTCCGCAGATCATGCTGCCCGTATCGAATGGCAATGCCGATCTCGGCATGTGGCAACAGATCGCAATCGTCAATCTCGATAATCGCGCCCGCGAACGCACCGTCACCATCACCGTCTTAGGCAATTGAGACCGTTCTCGCGCCGCCCTCCCATCGGGCACCCTTCGGTCACATTCGTTCGGTTATGCTGTCCGCGGTAGGATATCCAATGAGTCGACCGCAACCCCCGTAACACGGACGACCAACCCTTGGCGCCACAACCCTCTCTGATCGCCCGCCGACAATTTCTAAGCTTCATGGCCGGCGGACTTGCCGCACTTGTCGTATCCGGGCCAGCAGAAGCACGGCAGTCATTCGAGCGCTGGCGCGCGTCGTTTCGGCCGCGGGCGCTTCGCCGCGGAATTTCCGGGGCGACCTATGACCGGGTGATGGCGATCAAGCCCGACACCTCGGTCTATGCGAAACAACGCCACCAGCCGGAATTCAAAGAGCAGCTCTGGCAATATCTCAATCGCCGCGTCTCCGACTGGCGCATCGGTCTCGGCCAGCAGCGCGTGCAGGAATACGCGGCGCTGCTCGACCGTATCGAACGCGACTACGGTGTGGATCGCTATCTCCTGGTCGCGCTGTGGGGAATCGAGTCCGGCTATGGCACGCTGATCGACAGCCGCACCTACATGCGGCCGGTGATCCCCTCGCTTGCCGCGCTTGCCTGGGGCGAGCCGCGGCGGCGTCGCTATTGGGAACAGGAACTACTCAATGCCCTCGTGATCGTCCACCGCGGCTGGGCCGAGCCGGAGCAGATGGTCGGGTCCTGGGCCGGCGCGATGGGCCATACGCAGTGGATGCCGGAAGTCTGGCTCAATATGGGCGTCGACTACGACGGGGACGGTCGCATCTTCCCCTTCGGCAGGCCGGATGATGCGCTCGCGGGCGCTGCCCGGTACCTCGTCGAGCGCGGCCGCTACCGTCGCGGCCAGAGCTGGGGCTGCGAGGCGCGCCTGCCCTCGCGCTTCAACATGCGGCTTGCCGGCCGCAAGACCTACCGGACCTACGCCAAATGGCGTTCACTGGGGGTGACCCGGGCGGACGGCAAGCCCTTCGCACGATCCGGGGACAAGGCACGCCTATGGATTCCGGTCAAGGGCGGCCCGTCCTTCCTGATCGGGCGCAATTTCACCGCGGTCTATCGCTTCAACCCGGCCCGCTCCTACACACTCTCGATCGTCCATCTTGCCGACCGCATCCGCGGCGACGGGCCGTTCGTACAGGAGTTTCCCGGCGGCGAGCGCGCCCCGACGCTTGCCGAGCTGCAGGAGCTGCAACGCCGGCTGACGGCGCTCGGCTTCGATACCGGCGGGACCGACGGGCGCGTCGGGAACATCACGAAGCGCGCGGTCGCCGCCTTCCAACGCAAGGTCGGCATGAAGGCCGACGGTTATCCCGGGCTAAAGGTGCTGGCGCTGCTACGCCAGAGCCAATGATTACGCTTTCAGCGTGATTGCTTCGGGCTCAAGTCCTATTACCTCCCCCTGAAAGGGGGAGGTCGGCGAGCAAAGCTCGCCGGGAGGGGGTCGAGTGCGGCCTGCGAC
>JANQIP010000271.1 GCA_028282095.1 Xanthobacteraceae bacterium
TTGTGAATAGAGCCGCCCCTCAATCGCCTATCGGGAACTTATGCAATGGACTATGATTTCCGATCCTAGTGTTCCGACTCTGACGGTCCGACCCCGGACCGTCAGCCCCGAACACTAGCTAACTCGATGCTTTGTGATGCGGCACCAAGACGATGAGACGAGCCCAGGCGTTGGTGCCGCGTCACTAGAGAATGATCCCGAAAAGCTGCAGACTATTCGGACAAGATCATGCGACAAAACAAAGAGAAATGGAGCGCGATCGATTCAATCTGAATGGATCGCGCTCTAGTGTTCCGTACCTGACGGACCGGGGTCGGACCGTCAGAGTTGTAACAGTAGAATGAAACAACTTTAAACTGAATCAAGCGCGCTCTCTTTCTCCTTGTTTTATGTGCTTTTTCGCTTGGCACCAACTACGCGGCAATCAGAACGAGACGCCTGCCCGCCGGCCTCGCGCCCAGACGACTCTACACGTCTTCTTCGTCCCACCATGAAGTAGAACAAACCGCCTCGGGATTTCGGCGGTGCCGTGAACATCGAGGCAAGCGCCGCCGGAAGAGATATCGACGATATTGCAATCGACGACAGGCTTACGCAGGTCGACGAAAATTCTGCCCTGCCTGGACATTAGGCCTGTCGGTTTAACCCGGATAGATCTTCTTTTTTCACTCACTGGAAGCTCTTCGTTGACGGCCCTGGTTGCAGAGCGGGCACCTTGTCGCCGTCTTCAGGCTGCCCTCGCAAACGGTTCAACCGGCGCACCCCATCAGCCGATCGCGTCCTCCCCGCTTAGCAGCAAGACGATTCTTATCAGCCCGTTCGACATGCACATGCGGCGGCTGCCCTATCTCGTCAAACACCGAATGGCCCTCTTCACTCCGGTCGCGAGTTGAGCCATCGTTGAAGTCACATCATCTTTTGAAGCTCATCCTTTTTGACGGTACGTCGCAATTTCATGAAACGCATCACTCTCTGTGTCGCGTCAGAGGTTAGAGTGATGTATTTTTCGAAAGACTTCTTAACCTCCGCTTCGCCCTTGTTCGTGGCGATCGCCAGAACGTTCTTCGCATCGGGCCATCCAAGCCCTGCGGCCTTGCATAGAATCAAAATCCCGTCTTCGGTTTTTTGGCGGAACAGATTCCTCACGGAGGCGACCGGCACCTGCGTTACTTTCGCCAACAGATCGATAGTTTCGGTTTTTTGGCCGAGCTTCGCTTGTTCGCACAAGCGCCTTTTCAACACCGACATGTCGGCATCAACATATATCGATTTCCGAGATACCTCACTGGAGACCTCTTCCGATGCCGCAATCTGGTCGGCTGTCGCCGACAGGGCACGATCGATCCGTTCTCGCATTTCCGGATGAGCGCTTACGAGCCGCTCCCTGACAACGTCAGTAGCCTTCCGGATCAGCTCTTGAATAATCTTGTTGGGCACATCGGGACGGTAAGCGACACTTACGGCAAGCTGCTCATCGTCTTTCGCACGCTCAACGACCGTATAGAGGCTGCGATTTGAAAAGCGTGCGCCTTGGTTCGCGACGATTTTCCGTGTGACCGTACGATCGCCCCGCTCAATGACCGCGTCGGTGACTTGCTCGGAAATTTTGGTACGCCCTGCAATTGCGGCGAGGTGCTCTTGGCTTTTGGTTTTGGCAATCTCGACCAGAAAGCCATCAGCCAGTATGCTTGATCGTTCGATCAACGGCCCAGCGACTGCGACATCGTCGCTGTCTGCGAGGCGGTAGACGACGTTTTCCGGCGCGTTGCCGACGGGCGCCAATTGGAGGCTCAGCCGAATGAGAACATGACGTTCGACCTTGTCGATCATCCGGCTCATTACATCGTCAAACAGAGCCAAATGGTCCTCGTCACACGAGTCCTTCGAACTCAGGAACAGGTCCGTAACGCGTCGCAGTACCTCATTTCGTCGCTCTGTCGATCCGTTCCTTAAGACGCTGTCCAGTTCTCCGATGAGAGAGGACTCGCATGTGGCAACCATGGTCGCTTAACCCCTTGTCCACGCCGATTTCGACCAACCGGATCGCCGAAGAGCTGACGATCGGAAATGAGAACGTGTCTCCCAAGACTTTTTGATTGGTACAAATCGGGCGGCACATCGGGTGCATTCCGACGCCATCGACAACGATCTTGGTTTTTCCGGCAGGACGAAGACACCTGAAGCGCGCAAGTCGCAAACCGATCTATCAAAAGCTGCGCGCGCTATGGTCTGATCCTTAGTTATGAGTAGAAAGCGTTCATGGTGGCTGTGGCTCGTTACGCCGCTGCCCCGGCTCGAACCTTGTTTCGACAGTTTCGGGTCGCTACGAAAAGATGGGCTCACGGGAACCCCTGGTCTTTTCGCGTCGACGTCGTTTAGGTTTGCCAATATTCTTCTGGAATCTGACGCCGAATTGTTGACCTCGGAGCCATACCTTTTCGCAACGTCTATGCGCACTTCCGAAACTCGACAACAGCAGGAAAAACTCATCCAAGTTCAGTCCTTCAAGCGATCCATCGACTTCGAGCTGCGCGCCGCCCGTCGAAACGTCCAACACCGAACACAACCGATACCAACTACCGTCGACCGCTACTATCCTCGCGGGATAACCGTCCCGAATAACAGCGCGTATTTCCTTCCTATTCTCCGTGGTCAAGTTTGTGGTCCAACAAGATGCCTAGTTTTTTCGCCGAATGCGACCCTTGCAGTATTTCCTTCATATTTGAAGAATTTGTTACTCAAACCAATCCGAGGAGAATTCAGTCTCTCCGGCGTATCATGGGAATCCCTCGTCTCTGGTGGAACGACCACGGAATTACATTAGGGTATTGTCACAGGGCGACGATTGGCCCGGGGAAGGAGCCATGCAATAACCCTGGAGAATATGGATCCTTACGAAACCCGTTATGGAGAACCAGACTGCACGACGGGTCTTTATGCGAAAACCCTGGGAGCGGGGAAAGGCGTGCGAAACACCACGCCGCGGCGCCGCCGCGGCGTGTGGTTGAAAACTGCTTCGCGGAAGTCCAGACACCGTTGCAGCTTTGGGAGCCGCGGCGTCTACGAAACCGTTACCATGGCCGGCGTTCCCGCAGGTCCTTCCGGCATTTCCATGGCGGCGAAACACCCGCACGGCGTGTGGTCGAGAACGACGCCGCGGAAGTCCAGACACCGTTGCAGCTTTGGGAGCCGCGGCGGCTACGATACCGTTACCATCGCCGGCGTTCCCGCAGGTCCTTCCGGCATTTCCATGGCGGCAAAACACTCCGCACGGCGTGTGGTCGAGAACCACGCCGCGGAAGGCCAAACAACGTTGAAGCCTGGGGAGCCGCGGCGTCTACGATACCGTCGACATGGCCGGCGTTGCCGTGGGCTCTGCCGGCGTCTCCATGGCGGCGACGCGGCTGCGGACCGCCTTCTGCACCTTCTCGAAGGCCCGCACCTCGATCTGGCGGACGCGCTCGCGCGAGACGCCGAACTCCTCGGCGAGGTCCTCGAGCGTCACCGGCTCGTCGGCAAGCCGCCGCGCCTCAAAAATGCGCCGCTCGCGATCGTTGAGAACGGACAGCGCCTCCGACAACGCCTTGCGACGCGTCGCGAGCTCCTCGTTCTCCGCCAGCACGTCTTCCTGGCTTTCCTGCTCGTCGACCAGCCAATCCTGCCACTCGCCGGAATCGCCTTCCTCGCGAATCGGCGCATTGAGCGAGGCATCGCCGCCCAGGCGGCGATTCATGTCGATCACGTCCTGCTCGCCGACACCGAGGCGCTTGGCGATGATCTTGACCTGGTCGGGGCGCAGATCGCCCTCTTCGAGCGCGGAGATACGGCTCTTGGCCTTGCGCAGATTGAAGAACAGCTTCTTCTGATTGGCCGTCGTGCCCATCTTCACCAGCGACCAGGACCGCAGAATATATTCCTGAATCGCGGCCTTGATCCACCACATGGCGTAAGTCGCCAGGCGAAATCCCTTCTCAGGCTCGAATCGCTTGACCGCCTGCATGAGACCGACATTGCCCTCGGAGATCACCTCCGCGATGGGCAGGCCATAGCCACGGTACCCCATCGCGATCTTGGCGACGAGGCGCAGGTGGCTGGTTACGAGTTGATGGGCGGCGTCTCGGTCGCCATGCTCGCGCCAGCGCTTGGCCAGCATATATTCTTGCTGCGGCTGCAGCATCGGGAACCGCCGAATCTCTTCGAGATAGCGGGATAATCCCGATTCGGCGGTGAGCAGCGGCAAAGCTGCCGTCTGGGCCATAGCGGCCTCCATTTTCTTCGCCCCCGTGGCGCGGCGGGCGATGGCATCCATCCCCTATTCGAGCCGGACGGCGCCATCTGTTACGCGACTGCAGAAAAAACCGTCGCGCATTGCAGCATACACGGTCTGTTCTGGCGAACAAACGTTCTGGCCATCACATCATTGAACGGCCGAGTGAACAAACGATGCGAGTGGCAAGGCGTCGCAGTCCGTCGGTTGAAACCGACTGACCTTAACGTCCGGCAAAGTCGATAGTTCCCCCCCCCATTGCCCTGTGGAGCAAGGCAAGGTCGGTAGGCAGGTCCGAGCGGAAGCGCAAATGCTCCTTGGTCCTCGGGTGCTCCAACCCCAGCAAATAGGCATGGAGGGCCTGTCTGCCAAGGGAAGCAAGCGCGGCCTGGGCGTCAGGCGACAGCAGGGCCGCCTTGGTCCGGAAGCCTGAGCCATAAGCGGAATCGCCCATGATCGGGTGCCCGAGGGCGGCGAGATGCACCCTGATCTGGTGGGTACGCCCGGTTTCCAGGTGGCATTCAATAAGACTTGCAACCGTTTGCTCCGATGCACCCGGATAGCGCTCCCGCACCTGCCAATGCGTGATCGCCTCCCGGCCGTCGGCAGCCACGGACATCTTGTCGCGGGCATGGGGATGGCGGCCGATCGGCCGGTCGAGCGTACCCCGCGGCCGATCCGGCACACCCCACGCGAACGCAAGATAGCCGCGTTCGAGCGGACCGGCGCGGCCGTGATCGGCGAACTGCGCCGCGAGCGCGCGATGCGCGCGATCATTCTTCGCCGCAACCATAAGACCGGTCGTGTCCTTGTCGAGTCGATGGACGATGCCCGGCCGCCTCTCTCCGCCGATACCGGACAGGCTGTCGCCGCAATGGGCAATGAGGGCATTCACCAGCGTACCCGACTGATGTCCGGCGGCGGGATGGACGACCAGCCCCTTCGGCTTGTCGATGACAATGATGTCGGCGTCTTCGTAAACGATGGTCAGCGGAATAGCCTGCGGCGCCGGCGCGGCCGGCAACGGCGGCGGCACGGCGACGGTGATGCATTCCCGCGCATTGACGCGGTGGCTCGGATCGCGGATCGTGCGCCCGCCGACCGCAACCTCGCCGGCGAGAATCAGGGCTTTCAGCCGCGAGCGCGACAGTTCCACAAGACGAGCGGCGAGCAGGCGGTCGAGGCGCTCGCCCTGTTCGGCCTCGGCCACAATTAGTGTCTCAACTTGGCGATCACCTTCGTTCATGACCCATCCGCAGACCGCTGACGACAAGCCGCTCGATCCCGAACAGGCGCGCATCATCGCGCGCGTCAAGCGGTTGATGGCCCTGTCCGGCTTTGCGACGCTGCTCGGGATTGCCGTCGTGCTCGGCGTCGTCGGCTATCGCGTTTTCCACAGCGGGGAAAGCGCGGCGCCAGCCGAGAGGACGGTGCTCCTGCCCAAGGGCGGTCGGATCGTGCAGACGGCGGTCGCCGGCGACCGCATCGTCGTCACCGTCGAGACCGCGGCGGGCGCGCTTGAAATCCGCACCTTCGATGCGCAGACCTTGCGTCCGGCCGGTCGCCTGCGCTTTGCCACCGAGCCGTGAAGCGGTTTTCGTCCAACTCCGATTTCCATTCACCGATTCCCGACAAAGCGGCGAACCGGTTTCCGCCGCGGCGGAAGATGCTCTAAGAAACACGCGACCGTAAAGTCCGAACGTCCTCGACGCAAACGTCCTCGACGCAAACGTCCTCGACGCAGAAGCCAGAGCATGATCCCGAAAAACTGGCAGGCTTTTCGGACAAGATCATGCGGTAAAATAAAGAGAAGGGGAGCGTGACTGATTCGGGGAGAAGCCATCGCGCTCTCATCACCCCTCTCGCGCCCGTCGCAGCGGCAAGACGCTCAGAGCATGAATGAAAGCGTCAAAGCTGATCACGAGCCGGTCCTGGTGACCGGCTCCGCCGGCTTCCTCGGCTTCCATGTGGCACGGCGGCTGTTGCAGGACGGTCGGCGGGTCGTCGGCCTCGACAATCTCAACGCCTATTATGATCCCGCGCTGAAGCGGGCGCGGCTCGCCGAATTGCAGCCGTTCCCGGCCTTCTCCTTCGAGCGGATCGACCTTGCCGACCGCGGCACCGTCGCCGAGCTGTTCGCCCGCCATCGGTTTCCGCTGGTGGTGCACCTTGCGGCCCAGGCGGGCGTCCGCCATTCGCTGACCGATCCGCATGCCTATGTCGACGCCAATCTCGTCGGATTCCTCAACGTGCTGGAAGGTTGCCGCGCCGCCCATAGCCGGCATCTCGTCTATGCGTCGTCGTCGTCGGTCTATGGAGCCAACACCAAGCTGCCGTTCCGGACATCCGACAATGTCGACCATCCGATCAGCCTCTATGCCGCGACCAAGAGGGCCAACGAAGCGATGGCCCATGCCTACGCCCATTTGTTCGGCCTGCCGGCGAGCGGCCTGCGCTTCTTCACGGTCTACGGCCCATGGGGGCGGCCGGACATGGCGATGTGGCTGTTCGCCGAGGCGATCAGCGCCGGGCGGCCCATTCGCCTGTTCAACCACGGCCGCATGCAACGCGATTTCACTTACATCGACGATGCCGTCGAGGCCGTGGTGCGGCTGATCGATCGGCCGGCTGAGGGTGATCCGCATTGGTCGGGCGACGATCCCGCGCCGGCGACGAGCCGGGCCCCATGGCGTCTCTATAATGTCGGCAACAACCGACCGGTCGAGGTGACGGAGGTCGTTCGCCTTTTGGAGAAGGAGCTGGGATGCGCGGCGCAACGCGAATTGCTGCCGATGCAGCCGGGCGACGTCGCGGCAACCTATGCCGACATTGCCGCCCTCGCCGCGGCGGTGGGTTTTCAGCCCAGGACGCCGATCGAGGAAGGAATCCCGCGCTTTGTCGCCTGGTATCGCGGCTACATCAACACCCTGCCTAAAGAATAAGGGGCGCGGCAGCCCCCTCCGGCGGCACGCGGGCGGCAGCGGCACTGGTCTCCGCCGGGCTGAACCGACATGCCGGGGAGCGCGTTGCGTCATTGATGCGGCGCGCGGCGGTCGCTTGACCTACCTGTCTTGCTGGTGCCATTCCCGTAGGGTGATGCATCGGCCGCTTTGGTCAGTTGCAGATTCTAGTGTTTCCTTCTCTGACGGTCCGATCCTGGACCGTCGACCCGGAACACGCGTAGATCCGTTTTCTGGTGATGCGCACCAACCCGACGAGATAAGCTCAAGCGTTGGTGCCGGTGCCGTATCACGAGCGTCCTGTTCAGGAACCCAATCCGATGTGCGATTCTCCGCCGTCGATCGAGACCGATCCGTCCGCCGCCGATCTTGCGCGCCGGCCCGCGCGGCGAAAGGGCCTGCTGAGTAATCGGCGCTCCGTGCGTATCGAATGGGGCGACTGCGACCCCGCCGGGATCGTGTTCTTCCCGCGCTATTTCGCCTTTTTCGACACCAGCACCACGGCCCTGTTCGAACGCGCGCTGGGCATGACCAAATTCGAGTTCCTCAAGGCCTATGACATCATCGGCTATCCCATGGTCGACACAAGGGCACGCTTCCTGGAGGCGAGCCGCTTCGGCGACGAGGTGGTGATCGAGACCATCGTCGCCGAGATCAAGCGGTCGAGCTTCAACATCGTCCACCGCCTGTTGCGCAACGAGGAACTGGCGGTCGAGGGGTTCGAGACGCGGGTATGGGCCGGGCGCGATCCCGGCGATCCGGGCAAGCTCAAGTCGAGGCCGATCCCGCCCGACGTGATCGCACGGCTGCGTGGCTGACGCATGATCCCGAAAAGTTGCAGACTTTTCGGATAAGATCATGCGATCAGACAAAAAGGATCATGATCCCGAAAAGCTGCAGACTTTTCGGGCTAGGTCATGCGACCAACAAAGCGCAGCATGCTCCGAAAAGTCACCGGACTTTTCGGAGCAGATCATGCGACCAACAGGGCGAATGGGAGTGTGATTGATTGAACCGCAAGCAATCACGCTCCAGCTCTAGCCGCGTTTAGACGACCGGCCGTTCGCTTTGTCGTTCGACAATGCCGTCTCGATCCGCTGCAGGAGACTGACGAAGCGCGTGCGGTCGCGCGGCCCGATGATCCGGTCGAGATTGCGATCGTGGCGAAGGGCGCAGGCGGTAAGCTGCTTGAGGGCCCGGTTGCCCGCCGCCGTCAGCGTGAGCTGATAGGTGCGACGGTCGTCAGGGGTCCGTTCGCGCTTGACGAGCCCGCGCTTGACGAGATCATTGAGCACGGGCGTCAGCGTCGACTTGTCCCGGCCATTGGCTTGGCTCAGCGCGGTCTGGCTGATTCCCGGATTACGACCGATCAGCATCAGAGTCGCGAACCGGCCGGGCCGAATCCGCATATCATGGGTCAAGCGGGCAAAGGCCTGGAACGACGCGGCCTGCGCCATACGTAGGCGGAATCCCACCCAATTCTCGAGCGGACCGTAATCGATGGCGTCCGCGGCACGCGCTGGCCGCTTGGCCGGATTCGGCTTGCGAGGCAACCTTGTTCTCCATTTGCTGCTGCGGGCATGCCGTGTCCTGCTGACGGCGCCCGGCGGCGTCGATCTGACGCTGCTTTGTGTTACCGATATAGTTTGAGTGCCAACTTTCTGTTTTGCCGGTTTTTTCATTTGAGACTAATTCGCAAGAATCTCCAACTGTTTCCAGATCTACGATACCTCAGACAAGCGCCGATGCAACTATAGCCTTTGTAAATCCCGGGGATCGAACCCGCCTCTTCGCCTGCATATGCCTGCATGCGTCCCCTCGCTGGGCTCGCTTGGCGCGCGGCGTCAGTTATTGAGCCCACCTTATCGTCTTGCTGCCGCGCGAAAAAGCACCGGATCAACCGGTATTCCGGGCTGACGGCCCGGAAGCGGACAACTGCAGTCGGGCGCTATAGCATGATCCCCAAAAGTTGGCAGATTTTTCGGACAGGGATCTTGCGACCGTATTTCGGACAGGATTCTACGACCACACAAAGGAGAGCATGGTCCCGGAAATCCGGCGGGGACGACCCAAGCCAGCTGTCGCGCCTTGGCAACGCAGCTTGCCCCTGTCCCGGAACGGGAGACGATCCTACGCCACCCCCGCGTGGGAGGAGCGCGCTGCGCTCGTCTGGTGTTCAAATCGCCTGCCTGCCCTGCGCGATCATCAAACGCAGCCTCCGGTCATTGCCTTGTGGCCGTCATCGCGTATCCTCGGCGCGTGCATGCCGTTGGAACGCCAACCGTTGGGGCGGTTATATGGAGCGATCGTTCAAGCAGGAAGTCGAGGCGCTGCGGCTCGGGGCCGGCGACATCTTCCAGGGCGAGGGCATTCTCGCCGTGACCAAGGCGCTGCTCCAGTCGGGCGTCAGCTATGTCGGCGGCTATCAGGGGGCGCCGGTCTCACATCTGATGGACGTGATGGTCCAGGCGCGGGACCTTCTCGCCGAGCTCGGCGTGCATGTCGAGGCCTGCACCAACGAAGCCGCGGCGGCGGCCATGCTCGGCGCCTCGCTCAACTATCCGCTGCGCGGCGCGGTGACCTGGAAATCGGTCGTCGGGACGAATGTTGCATCCGACGCGCTGTCGAACCTTGCCTCGCCCGGCGTGGTCGGCGGCGCGCTGATCGTTATCGGCGAGGACTATGGCGAGGGCGCCAGCATCATTCAGGAGCGCTCGCACGCCTTCGCGATGAAATCGTCGATATGGCTGCTCGACCCTAGACCGCATCTGCCGACCATCGTGCGGATGGTGGAGATGGGATTCGAGTTGTCGGAGGCAAGCCACAGCCTCGTGATGCTGGAGCTGCGCATCCGCGCCTGCCATATGACCGGCCGGTTCGCGGCGAAGACCAACCGGCGCGGCTATTACTCCACGGTCGAGCGTATCACCGAGCCGGCGCGTTTCGATTACGCCAAGATCTCCCATCCGCCGGGAACCTTCATGCAGGAACGGCTCAAGGTGGAAGAGAGGCTTCCGGCGGCGCAGGCCTTCATCGTCGCCAACAAGCTCAACGAGATCATGCCCGGCGAGATCGACGATATCGGGATCATCGTCCTGGGAGGACTGGCTCACGGCGTGCTGCGCGCACTCGCCCGGTTGCGGCTTGCCGACCTGTTTGGGCATACACGCGTGCCCATCTACGTGCTCAATGTCGCTTATCCGCTCGCAGTCGAAGAGTTGCGGAGTTTTTGCGCCGGCAAGCGTGCGGTGCTCGTGGTCGAGGAAGGTTATCCCGACTATATCGAGCAGGCGGTGACGGTCGAACTGCGGCGCGCCGACCTCAACACCCGCGTCTTCGGCAAGGGACCGCTGCCGAAGGCGGGGGAATACACATCCGACGTGATGTTGCGGGGCATCGCTGCGTTTCTGAGCGAGACGCGACCGCCGGGCGTCGCCGTCGAACCGATCGAGGCACGCGCGCGCGGCATCGCCGCGCACAAGGCGGAGGTGGCCGCGATCTCCGACCTGCCCACGCGGCCGCCCACATTCTGCACCGGATGCCCGGAACGGCCGGTCTTCGCCGCCCTCAAGCTTGTCGAGCGCGAGATCGGGCGCACCCATGTCAGCGCCGATATCGGCTGTCATTCCTTTGCGACCATGCTGCCGTTCAATATCGGCAACTCGATCCTCGGCTACGGCATGAGCCTCGCAAGCGCCGCGGCGGTCGCGCCGAATTTCGACAAGCGCACGATCGCCATCATGGGGGACGGCGGCTTCTGGCATAACGGTCTCGTCAGCGGCGTCGCCGGCAACCTGTTCAACAAGGGTGATGGCGTGCTCATCATCATGCAGAACGGCTACACCTCGGCGACCGGCCAGCAATACATGCCGTCGAGTCCGGCGGGCCGCGACGGGGCGCCCCCCGGCATGGATATCGCAACGACGCTGCGCACCGTCGGCGTCACCTGGTTGCGCACGCTGCGCAGCTACGGCGTCGCCCCGATGGCCGCCACCCTGAAAGAGGCGATGACCTCGGACGAGCGCGGCCTGAAAGTGATCATTGCCGATGGCGAATGCCAGCTCGTGCGCCAGCGCCGCGTGCGGGCGGATGATGCCCATCGGCTCGAACGCGGCGCGCGCGTCATGCGCACGCGCTTCGGCGTCGACGACGAGATCTGCACCGGCGATCATTCCTGCATCCGGCTGTCCGGCTGCCCCTCGCTCACGGTGAAGCCGAACCCCGATCCGTTGCGCACCGATCCGGTGGCGACCGTGGTCGAGAGCTGCGTCGGCTGCGGGCTGTGCGGCGAGGTCGCCCATGCCGCAGTCCTGTGTCCCTCTTTCTACCGGGCCGAGCTGGTGAAGAACGCTTCGGCCTGGGATCGGTTGCGCCACGGCCTGACGCGCAGTTTCATTCGCGTGCTTGGCGGACGCGACCGGGCGAGCGCTGCATGAAACTCCCGACACGGCCGATCACGATTCTGATCGCGGCGCTTGGCGGCGAAGGTGGCGGCGTGCTGACCGATTGGATCGTCTCCGCCGCCTCGAGCGCCGGCTTACCGGTGCAAAGCACCTCGATTCCCGGCGTGGCGCAGCGAACCGGAGCGACCACCTATTATATCGAGGTGCTTCCGGCGGCCTGGGCCGAGCTCGACGGGGCGGAGCCGGTGCTCGCGCTCTCGCCCGGCGCCGGCGATGTCGATATCGTCCTTGCAAGCGAGCTGCTGGAGGCCGGCCGCGCGCTCGCCAATGGATTCGTGACGGATGACCGCACGCTGGTGGTCGCTTCAAGCCACCGCGACTATGCGATTGCCGAAAAGATGGCGATGGGCGACGGGCGTTATGACTCATCACGCCTGCTCGAAGCGATCGCGCAGCACGCGAACGCTTCGCTGATCTTCGACATGAAGGCGATCGCGCGGGAAACCGGTGCGATGATCAATGCCGTGATGCTGGGCGCGTTGTTCGCCTCGAACCGCTTGCCGATTGCATATGAAGCGTTCACCACTGCGATCCGTGCCGCGGGAAAGGCGGCGGAGGCCAATATCCGCGGCTTCGAAGCAGGCCTTGAGACAGCGGAGCGATTGTCCGCCGCGCCCGTCATCGATGAGCCGGCGAAGCGCGCACAGCCGGCAACGCGCCGGCTGCTTGCGCTCGAAACGCAAGCTGCGGAACTGTTTCCACCGCAGGCCGCCGCGACGGTGATCGACGGCATGCGCCGGCTGTTTCGCTATCAGAGCCGCGCCTATGCCAAACTCTATGTCGAGCGGCTCAAGCCGATCGCGGAGGCCGACCGAGCCGCCAGGGCGGACGGCCTGCTCTTGCGCGAGACCGCGCGTCATCTGGCCGTGCGCATGAGCTATGAGGACGTGATCCGGGTCGCCGCCGCCAAGATTGCGCCGTCGCGCATTCGGCGGATCGAACGCGACATGGGCGCAAAGCGCGGCGAACCGGTGCGCATTGTCGAATATCTCAGCCCCGGTCTTGAAGAGACCAGCCAGGTCATGCCGGTATGGCTGGCGCGCCGTCTGCTCGCTGCCGCCGAAAAACGGGCGTGGTTGCGCAAGCTGCACTTCGCCATGGAGCTGAACACCACCTCGTTTTTCGGATATTTCCGGTTATGGACGCTCGCGAAATTGCGACCGATGCGGCCCATCACCTACCGCTACAAGGAAGAGCAACGCGCGATCGAAGAGTGGCTCGCGCTGATCGCGCAGGCGGCGACGCATTCGGCCGCGCTCGCGTTCGAGATCGCGGAATGCGCGAGGCTGCTCAAGGGTTATGGCGATACGCTCAGTCGCGGCCGGAGCAATTATGCGCTGATCGAGACGCGCGTTGTGCGTCCGGCTCTCGCCAAGGAAATTCCTCCTTCGGCCGCGTGCGACGCGATCGCGAGTGCCCGCACGGCGGCGCTGGTCGACCCGGACGGCAATGGCCTTGCGGACTGCCTCGCCGCGATCGAACGGCAGAACGCCCTGAGTTTCGCAGCCGAATGATGCCTCCGTGGCGAGGCCACGGCTCGATTCGCGCATCCTCGTGTGACCACCGCCGAAGGTGGGGAACTGAAACGCTTTTCGTCGGATTAGTTCGGACGAACTGTGCGGCTTAAGCGTCTCACTCCCTTCCCCGCGCCGAACGCGGGTGTTCCCGTGTTCGGCTCCGTTTCGAGTGGCCCAAGTCGGGAACACCCGACTTGGGCTGGGGAAGGGTTGGGGCCACTTCATCGGCCTTCGAATTCCGTTCATTCCCGCGAAAGCGGGAAACCAGTCATGTCATAACATCCTGGGTCCCCGCTTTCGCGGGGACGAACGGATCAACACACCTCCCAGATCGCACGCAGCCAAGCTGTGCCAGCTTGTCTGCGCCACGATCCGACCTCCCCCTTTCAGGGGGAGGTAACCGAACGAAGACCCGAGCCAATCACCCGGAACGCGTATGACCGCGGAAAAGGCGACGAGCAAAGGACAAAGAGGGCGGATTCCGATTCCACCCAACCGGGATTCGCTTTAGCCTGCGGCGCGATGGACGCTGCGCGACCCGACACGCCCGACATCCCCGATACCACCGGACCGCAAGAGCGGCCGGATGCGAACGCGCGCAAGCCCGGCACTGACGGCGGCCGCGCAACGCCGATGATGGAGCAATATATCGAGATCAAGACGGCCAATCCGGATTGTCTCCTGTTCTACCGGATGGGCGATTTCTACGAGCTGTTCTTCGGGGACGCCGAAGTGGCGAGCCGCGCCCTCGGCATCGTGCTGACCAAGCGCGGCAAGCATCTCGGCCACGACATTCCGATGTGCGGCGTTCCGATCGAACGCGCCGACGAGTATCTGCACCGCCTCATCGCGCTCGGCCACCGGGTCGCGGTCTGCGAGCAGCTTGAAGACCCGGCGCAGGCGAAAAAACGCGGCGCCAAGTCGGTGGTGCGGCGCGACGTCGTGCGCCTCGTCACGCCCGGCACGCTGACCGAGGATTCGCTGCTCGACGCCAAGCGCAACAACTACCTGCTCGCCGTCGCCCGCGCCAAAGCGTCCGTGCCGGACGAGGAGAGCCGGTTCGCGCTTGCCTGCCTCGACATTTCGACCGGCGAGTTCCGCCTCACCGAATGCGACCGCGCAAGCCTTGCCGCCGAAATCGCCCGCATCGAGCCGGGCGAGGTGATCGTGTCGGATGCGCTTTATGGCGACCCGGAGCTTGCGCCCTATCTGCGCACGCTCGCCGCCGTCACGCCGCTGCCGCGCGAGGTGTTCGACGGGGCGAGCGCCGAGCGGCGGCTTGCCGCCTATTTCGCGGTGGCGACGACCGAGGCGTTCGGCGCCTTCTCGCGTCTCGAACTGACGGCGGCGGCGGCCTGCGTCACCTATGTGGAGCGCACGCAGATCGGCCGGCGTCCGCCGCTCTCGCCGCCGATGCGGGAAGCGGCCGGCGCAACGCTCCTCATCGATGCGGCCACCCGCGCCAATCTCGAACTGATGCGCACGCTGTCGGGCGAGCGGCGCGGCTCGCTGCTTGCCGCCATCGACCGGACCGTGACCGCGGCCGGCTCGCGGCTGCTGGCGCAGCGCCTTGCCGCTCCGCTCACCGATCCGGTCGCGATCGGCGAACGGCTCGATGCGGTTGCCTGGCTTGCCGCGGACGCACCCTTGCGCAAGGCGGCGCGCGACGACCTTGCCGCTGCGCCCGACCTTGCCCGTGCGCTGTCGCGCCTCGTGCTTGGACGCGGCGGCCCACGTGATCTTGCCGCGATCCGCGACGGGCTCGGCGCCGGAGCGGCGCTCGCCAAGCGACTCGATGCGGGCGAAGCCGCGCCGGACGAGATCGCGCAGGCGATTCTCGCCTTGTGCCGTCCCGACGCCGCGCTGATTGCGCGCCTTGCCGCGGCGCTTGCCGACGAACTGCCCTTCGCCAAGCGCGACGGCGGCTTCGTGCGCGCGGGCTATGATTCTATGCTCGATGAGACGCGCGCGCTGCGCGACGAGGCGCGGCGGGTGATCGCGGCGCTGCAGGCGCGCTATGCCGAAGAGACCGGCATCCGCAGCCTGAAAATCCGGCATAACAATGTGCTCGGCTATTTCGTCGATGTGACCGCGCAGCACGGCGACAAGTTGATGGGCGCACCGTTCAACGCGACCTTCATCCATCGCCAGACGCTCGCGGGACAGGTGCGCTTTACCACCACCGAGCTCGGCGAGCTGGAGGCAAAGATCGCGAGCGCGGCCGACCGCGCGCTCGGCCTCGAACTCGAACTGTTCGATCGCCTGTGCGGCGAGGTCATCGAAGCGGCCGAGGCGATCAAGGCGGCAGCGCGGGCGCTCGCCGTCATCGATGTCGCCGCGGCGCTTGCCGACCTCGCGGCCGAACGCAATTTCATCCGGCCGCAAGTCGATGCGAGCCTTGCCTTTGCGATTAGCGGCGGGCGCCATCCGGTGGTCGAGCAGGCGCTCGCCGCGGATGGCGCGCCGTTCGTTGCCAATGATTGCGACCTGACGCCCCCCGCCGCCCACGAAGATGGCGGGCGCATCTATGTCGTCACCGGCCCGAACATGGCGGGCAAGTCGACTTATCTGCGGCAGAACGCGCTGATCGCCGTGCTGGCGCAGATGGGAAGCTTCGTGCCGGCGGCGCGCGCCCATATCGGCACCATCGACCGACTTTTTTCCCGAGTGGGCGCTGCCGACGATCTTGCGCGCGGGCGCTCGACCTTCATGGTGGAGATGGTGGAGACTGCGGCGATTCTCAATCAGGCGGGATCGCGGGCGCTCGTCATCCTCGACGAGATCGGGCGCGGCACCGCGACCTTCGATGGATTGTCCATCGCCTGGGCGGCGATCGAGCACCTGCATGACCGGAACCGCTGCCGCGCGCTGTTCGCCACCCATTTCCATGAACTGACCGCGCTCGCGCGCAAGCTCTCCCGCCTGTTCAACGCCACCATGCGGGTCAAGGAATGGCACGGCGATGTCGTGTTCCTGCACGAAGTGGTGGCGGGCGCAGCCGACCGTTCCTACGGCATCCAGGTGGCGAAGCTCGCCGGCCTGCCGGTCGCCGTAATCGAACGGGCAAAGCTCGTCCTCGCTGAACTGGAAGCGCAGGATCGCATGTCGCCGGCACAACGGCTGATCGACGACCTGCCGCTGTTCGCGGCCGCGCGTGTTCCGGAAGCTCCGCAAGCGACCGACCAGCGCGCTGACGCCGTCTTGGCGGCGCTCGCCGCCCTCCATCCCGACGAGATGTCCCCTAAACAGGCGCTGGAAGCACTCTACGCACTCAAGCAGACGGCGAAGAAATCCTAGCCTCTAAGACCGCGCGCGAGAGGCGATCCCACGCCTGTTCGTCGCCCGGAAGGCCAAAGCGCAGCCAGCTTGGATGATCGGCAAAGCGGCGCACCAGAATGCCGGCACGACCGAGCGCATCGAACAACATCGGCGCAGCCGGCGTTTGCACAAGACGAAAAAGCGTCGTGCCGCCGAGGACATGCAACCCTGCACCGGCGAGCAATTCGTCCAGCCGCCGCGCGGCTTTTTCGAGCAAGCTGCGCGTCGCCGAAATCCAGGCGCGGTCGGAGAGCGCGGCGCCGCCGATCACGAGCGCCGGCCCCGACACCGCCCATGGTCCGAGCGTTGCGCGCAACCGCGCGGCGAGGTCCGGCGCGGCGAGCGCAAAGCCGAGCCGCAGCCCGGCAAGTCCAAAAAACTTGCCGAACGAGCGCAGCACCACGATGTTGCCGCGCTCGACCTCGCCCGTAAGGCTCGCCTCAGGCGGGCCGACATCCATAAAAGCCTCATCGACCACGAGCAGTCCGTTCCGGCGGCGCAAGTCCTCTGCGAGCGCGAGCAGTTCTTCTTTGCCGAGAATCCGCCCGTCGGGATTGTTCGGATTGACCACGACGACAAGATCGGCCGCGCCGAGTTCCTCGACCTGCGCGGTCTCGGTCACGCGATAGCCGGCAAGCGCGGCCGTGCGGGCGTGTTCGTTATAGGTCGGGCTGAGGATCGCAGCGCGGCCCGAGGGCGCGAACGCGGCGACCAGCGCCAGCAGGATCTGCGTTCCCGGCGCCGGCACGACGCAAGCCGGCGAAGGCGCGCCATAGGCCTTGGCCGCGGCGACCGCGAGTTGGTCGAGCGCATCGCCTTGCGGCAGGCGCTCGAACGACGCAGGCGCAAGCAGCGGAAGCGGATAGGAATAAGGATTGATTCCGGTCGACAGGTCGATGAAAGGTTCGGGCGCATCCGGAAACTGGAGCCGCGCCGCGGTGAGATCGCCGCCATGCTCAAGCGGCTCGATCCTTTGAGTGACCATGTCCTTCGGGCTTGCCCTGCTTGCTGTCGCGATCGAGCTGCTGGTCGGTTACCCGGATCGGCTGCTTCGTGCAATCGGACATCCGGTGGTCTGGATCGGCCATTTGATCAGCCTGCTCGACCGCGCGCTCAACGCTGACATCGGAAAAGACTCCAAAACGCCTGTCTTCGTGCAGCCCCCTCCCCAACCCTCCCCCAGCCCAAGTCGGGTGTTCCCGACTTGGGCTGGGGGAGGGAGTCGAGCGGAGCGAGACGGGAGGGGGCGCACGCAACACACGTGGCAAGAATTCCTGCGGCCCCGCATTCCGGGGATTTTTGCACTCCTCATCCTTCTAGCGGTCGTCGGTGCGATTGCACTTTTCCTGGAACGCGCGCTGCTTGCCATTCCGTTCGGCATCATTGGCCTTGCACTGATCGCGAGCAGCCTGATCGCCCAGCGCAGCCTGCACGACCATGTCGCGCGCGTTGCTACCGCCCTTGAAACGGGCGGCGTTCCGGCCGGGCGTGAGGCCGTGTCGCATATTGTCGGTCGCGAGACTCGCACGCTCGACGAAGCGGGCGTTGCCCGCGCCGCGATCGAAAGCCTTGCCGAGAATTTTTCTGACGGGGTCGTCGCGCCGGTTTTTTGGCTCGCTGTCGGCGGGCTGCCCGGCGCGGCGCTCTACAAGGCGATCAATACGGCCGATAGCATGATCGGCCACCAGACACCGCGTTATGACAAGTTCGGCTGGGCGTCGGCGCGGCTCGACGACCTTGCCAACCTGCCGGCCTCGCGCCTGTCGGGGCTGCTGATCGTTGCGGCCGCCGCCGTAACCCCCGGAGCGTCGGCCGCCCAAGCTTGGCGGACGCTACGGCGCGATGCGTCGAGCCACAACTCTCCCAATGCCGGCTATCCCGAGGCGGCATTGGCGGGGGCGCTCGGGCTGAAGCTCGCAGGCCCCCGTGTCTATGACGGCGTTATGATCGACGATGTCTTCATGGGCGATGGCCGGCGGGAGATGACCGCCGCCGACATTCGCGCCGCGCTCACGCTCTACCACCGCGCCGACGCGTTTCTGATCGCCCTGCTTGCCGCTGCCTTTGCGCTGCTCATCGCGATAGGCTGAGCAGCCGGTCGAGATCGACATATCGGACGAGATGGTCGGCTAGCTTGTCGAGCGTTGCCTCGACCTGCGCCTCGTAAGCGATGGTGGCACCGCCTGCCGCAAAGCGCGCAAGCCAGGCCGTGCGCTGGTGGTCATCGGCAAACAGGCCATGGACATAAGTCCCGACCGCCCTTCCGTCGGCGGAGACCGCGCCTTCAGGCGTCCCGTCGGCGAGCCGCCCAAAGGGACGTGCCCGATCCGGTCCCACGGTCGTGCCCATATGCATCTCATAGCCGGTGAAAGGCTCGCCGGAAAAGCTGGTCCCGGTCACCAGTTCCAAGCGTTTTTCACCGGATAGCGTGGTCTCGACGTCGATCAGGCCGAGGCCTTCGCAGCTCCCCGCCGGCCCTTCGACGCCGCCCGGATCGCGGATGACGCGGCCGAGCATCTGATAGCCGCCGCACAGGCCGAGCACCATGCCGCCGCGACGCATATGCGCGGCAATGTCGACATCGAATCCCCATTCGCGCAGCATGATCAGGTCGGCGATGGTCGCCTTCGAACCCGGCAGGATGATGAGATCGGCATCGCCCGGCAGCGCCGCGCCCTTGCGCACACGCACGAGATCGACCGCGGGCTCCGCTTCGAGCGGATCGAGATCGTCGAAATTGGCGATATGCGGCAGGAGCGGAACTGCTATGCGCATCCGCGCCTGCAGCTTCGCATCCAGGACCTGGTCGAGCGGCAGCGCATCCTCCGCCGGCAGGAGCCGGGCATCGCGAAAAAAGGGAATGAGTCCCAGCGCCTCCCATCCGGTCAAGCGCGCGATCGCCACCATGCCGTCGTCGAACAAAGCAGGGTCGCCACGGAACTTGTTGATGAGAAAACCACAGATCAGCGCCGCATCGGCTTGGTCGATCACCGCCTTCGTGCCGACGACGCTCGCAATCACCCCGCCGCGGTCGATATCGCCGATTAGCACGACCGGCACGCCGGCCGCACGCGCGAAACCCATATTGGCGATGTCGTTGGCGCGCAGATTGATCTCCGCGGGGCTGCCGGCACCCTCGACCAGCACGAGATCGGCCTCGGCCTTGAGCTCCGCAAAGCTCGCGAGCACGGCCGGCATGAGGTCGGGCTTGACCTTCTGGTAATCGGCGGCCTTGGCCGTGCCGCGGACGCGGCCCTGCACGACGATCTGGGCACCGATCTCGCTTTGCGGCTTGAGCAGCACCGGATTCATATGAACGCTCGGCGGCACACGCGAGGCGCGCGCCTGCAGCGCCTGGGCGCGGCCGATCTCGCCGCCGTCGACGGTGACGGCGGCATTGTTGGACATGTTCTGCGGCTTGAAGGGGCGCACCTTGACCCCGCGATTGGCAAAGGCGCGCGCAAGGCCGGCGACGATCAGCGACTTGCCGACATCGGAGCCGGTTCCCTGAAACATGAGGGCACGCGCGGTCACTTCAGGTGCCTTGGTTTAAAGGAGAAGCCCTGTAGCGGAAGGGGCCCCCTCCCCAACCCTCCCCCGCAAGCGGGGGAGGGAGAAAGAGCCTCTGCCGCGACAAAGCTCGTCACCGAACTGATCCGATGGAAACGGTGGAGGACCATCAGAATTCGATGCCGGGCTGCGCTTTCACGCCGGCGGCGAAATGGTGCTTCACCACGGCCATCTCGGTGACGAGGTCGGCCGCTGCGATCAAGTCCGGCTTGGCGTTGCGGCCAGTGACGACGACGTGCAAGCCCTCCCGCCGCGCACTGAGCGCCGCGATCACCTGCGCAAGGTCGAGATAGTCGTATCGCAGCACGACGTTTAACTCGTCGAGAATCACCAGGTCCAAATTGGGATCGGCCATCAACTCCTGCGCCTTGCCCCAGGCGCGTTCGGCGGCGGCGATGTCGCGCTTCAGGTCCTGGGTTTCCCAGGTGAAACCCTCGCCCATCGTGTGCCACGATACCTGGTCGGCGAACTTCTCCAGCGCGTCGCGTTCAGCCGTATGCCACGCGCCCTTGATGAACTGCACGACCCCGACGCGCTGGCCGCGCCCGAGCATGCGCAGCGCGAGGCCGAAGGCGGCCGTAGTCTTGCCCTTGCCGGCCCCGGTATGGACGATGAGCAGCCCCTTCTCCTCGCGCTTGTCCGCGACTTCGGCGTCCTGAACCGACTTGCGCTTTCCCATCTTGGCGCGGTGGCGTTCGGCTTGGGCCTCGTCGACATCTTTGCTCATCGTCGTTGCCTTCCCTTCACCTAGTGTTCCGACTCTGACCGCCCGATCCCGGACCGTCAGCCCGGAACACCAGCTAGTTCGATGCTCTGTGATGCGGAACCAACACAATGAGACGAGCCCAAGCGTTGGTGCCGCATCACTAGCGCCGAAGCTCCCGTCGAAGCCTCGGAGAACGATCCGGTGGGCACCAAATCGGGGGCCATCACCGCAACGACGAAACCGTGTGGGAGAGCGTGCGGCGCGTCGGTCGCAAGACCGGTCGGTTGTGGCGTGCCGCGCATGCGGGGAGCAAAGCGCGTATAGCGAGCGGCACATCAGAAGCGAGCGCCGCGGCAGACACCGTATTGTCGTGAGCCATTGCCTGTTCCCGTTTGCCCTCCATCCCGAGGGCGTCCCGTAGCACCGATCGCCGGCAGGTCTCCTGGCTTGCGGGTCACCGCCCTCCTCGGCCTTCCCGGAGCGTCCAAGGCTCCAGTGGCATATCGAGGCGGGCTAACCGCTCACAGTTGCGGGGGCAGCCGCGGCTTCGGGCGACCCCTCACCGCGTTCCCTCTTGCGTCCCGCCACGGCGGGAACCGAACGATGTGCTGACTATAATGGCAACCCGACCGGCCGCAAGCGGGCGCGCTCAGCCACGCGATTTCTCTTCAGAATCGCAGCCATTGCCGTCGGAACCGACCCGAAGTGTTTGGTCTAAAGACGATCCGTGCGGTCTTACCAAGAATCGGGGCGCACGTTGGTGGTGGGCGCGACAGGGATCGAACCTGTGACCCCTACCATGTCAAGGTAGTGCTCTTCCGCTGAGCTACGCGCCCGCAACGCTGGAGCATTTTCTAGCAAGGCCCGCCGAGGGACCTGATCCGGACGAACACCGGCTTACCATGAAAAATGCGGCCGCGAAGGCAGGTTAGAGGAATTCCGATTCACTGTACCGGACTTCGTGAGTACGATCCTATATCGGCTGGGTGAAGCACCGCAAGCGGGCGGATGGGTCGATCGTGAATCGCAGGAGAATTGGATTGCCCGCCTGTTCCCAATCACCAGAGCCGAGACGATGACGCTGCGGACCGGAGCGAGTCGGAATGGGGTCGAAAAGCACGGCCGAACGCACTCAAGCGGCCGCCAGCATCTTGTGCACTTCGGTAACCAGCTCACGCAGATGGAACGGCTTGGACAGAACCTTGGCGTGTTTGGGCGCCGCCGAGTCCGGATTAAGCGCAACCGCCGCAAAGCCGGTAATGAACATGATCCGAATGTCAGGATCGAGTTCGGAGGCGCGGCGCGCCAACTCGATGCCGTCCATCTCGGGCATGACAATGTCGGTGAGCAGAAGCTGGAACGGCTCTTCCCGCAATCGGTGATAGGCGGACAGGCCGTTGTCGTAAGATCTGACCTCGTAACCCGCGGCCTGCAGCGCTTTCACCAGAAACCGCCGCATATCGTTGTCATCTTCAGCCAAGAGAATTTTGCACATCTGACGCTACCGACTGAACGACCACACGCTGGCAGCCGCTCGCCGTGCTGCCACCCACCCATAATTCAGGATTCCATAAGCCGGATTCCTGGTAAACAGCGAGTGAAGCAATCGCCGATCTTGGCAGAAAGCCTTTCCTGTCCGACAATGAGTCCCTCCAAGCGTGTCCGGACGGCAACGCCCCACAGGATTCATGGCCCATAAAAGGATAACCCGCTGCCCATGACCGATTTGTGTGACGCGTTCGACCCACCGTTCGACATATTGGAGCCGGTCGATTGGCGGGGGCCGATCGTATTCAACTCGCCGCACAGCGGTCACATCTATCCGCGCGCGTTTCTTGAGGCGACCCGGCTCGACCTTGCGACGCTGCGCCGTTCGGAGGATTCCTTCGTCGACGAGTTGTTCGCGGGCGTGGTCGAGCACGGCCATCCGCTCATGCGCGCGCATTTCCCGCGCTGCTTCGTCGACGTGAACCGGGAGCCCTATGAGCTCGACCCGCGCATGTTCGACGGGCGGCTTCCGTCCTATGCCAACACCCGCTCGATGCGGGTGGCCGGCGGCTTGGGAACGGTCGCGCGGGTGGTGGGCGACGCGCAGGAAATCTACGACGGCCGCATTCCGATCGACGACGCGCTGCAGCGCATCGAGTACTTGTACAAGCCCTATCATCGCTCGCTGCGCCGGCTGCTGGCCCGGATGCAGCGCGAGTTCGGCTGCGCCGTTCTCGTCGACTGCCACTCGATGCCGTCGAGCGCCGGACCCAGGGATGAACGGACGCGCCCCGACGTCGTTCTCGGCGACCGCTATGGCACGAGTTGCTTTTCGATCATCTCGGAAACGATCGAGGCGACGCTGCGTAGCCTCGGCTATTCGGTGAGCCGCAACAAGCCCTATGCGGGGGGCTTCATCACCGAGCACTATGGCAATCCGGCGAGCGGCCTGCACTCGGTCCAGTTCGAGGTCAATCGCGCGCTCTATATGGATGAGCGCCGCCTGCTGCCTGCCCGCACCTTCTCCCAGGTCGCCGCCGATCTTGAGATCATTGCGGATCGGCTTGCTGCGATCCCCTGGGAAGACCTGCGCCCCTGTCGGGCTGCAGCGGAATGAGCAGCTAGAGCGCGACGGCTTCTCCTTGAATCAGTCGCGTTCCCTTTCTCAATGTCTTGTCGCATGATCTTCTCCGAAAAGTCCGCCAGCTTTTCGGGATCATGCTCTATCGCCGTCCAGTTCACCGAGTCTCATTCGCATAGCCCAACCGGAAGGTTGGTGTTCAGGCGAATGCGCGCGATGGTGTACGCAAAAAAAGAGGCCGCCAGCGCGTGCCAGCGGCCCAAGTCTAGGGAGGAAACGCCCAAGGAGGGCGGCGGTATCACGACTGTTCGCGATACCGCACTGCGGCAATATGCGGGCGCGCCGCACAAAATGCAATAGAGCCAGGGCATGGCTGCCCTGCTCTGGGGGTAACCCTCGTGCCATTAAGGATAAGGAAAAGCACATAGCGGACAGGCCCAAAATGGCTTTTTTCAAAGAACGAAGCGTTCACCATAAACCTATAGGATATAAAGAAAATCGATCGATATCCGGGGGCTCGCAAGAAGCCCGCCAATGGGGTGGAACGGCCGGTCGCCGCATAGCCCGCGATCTGCGACACGACGCCGCCCCTACCCCTTTCGGGGCTCCGGAGGCCTCAAAAAAAATAACGTCACGCCATAAGCGATAAGCGCCGTGATGGATGACGGCCGGCCGCGATGGGGCCGGAGGAATCCCACGCTGCCATTGGTCCTCATCCTGGGAAGCCGGCCGGAGGTCGGCGTTTCGAAAAACACAGAGGCCGTACGGTTTAATGTCGCCAACGCACGAGCCGGCGAGCATAGTCTTACAATCGGTACCCACCCCCACCGGCAAGTCTCGCCGGAAATCGCTCCATTGATAAAGACACGCAAGGCGCCATGACGATACGAAAAGGACGACGTCCATGACTGCTGTCGATTTCGTGGCCTTCATCGACAAGCTGGCGTCGGTTTCGGGAGAGGCCATTCTGCCGTTCTTCCGCACCTCGCTCAGCATTGACGACAAGAGTTGCGGCGGCGTGTTCGACCCGGTGACGGCGGCCGACCGCGCGGGCGAACTCGCCATGCGCGCGCTGATCAGTTCGAACTTTCCGGAACATGGCATTGTCGGCGAGGAGTTCGGCGCCGAGCAGCCGGATGCCGAGTTCGTCTGGGTGCTCGATCCGATCGACGGGACCAAGTCGTTCATTTCCGGAATGCCGGCCTGGGGCACGCTGATCGCGCTGACCCGGCATCACCGCCCGGTCTATGGCATGGTGCATCAGCCGTTCTTCGCCGAACGCTTCAGCGGCGACGGCGAGCGCGCGCATTATCGGGGCCCGCGCGGCGAGCGTGATCTGATCGTGCGTCCCTGTGCGAGCCTGGACAATGCCGTCGTCTACACGACGAGCCCCCGCCTGATGAACAGCGCCGACCGAACCGCCTTTGGCCGGGTCGAGGAAGTGGCGCGGCTGTCGCGCTACGGCGGCGACTGCTATGCCTATTGCATGCTCGCCGCCGGCCACGTCGATCTCGTTATCGAGACCGAATTGAAGCCGCACGACGTCGCCGCGCTGATCCCGATCGTCACCGGGGCGGGCGGCATCATCACCACCTGGGAAGGCGACGGGGCAGAGCACGGCGGCCGCATCATCGCCGCCGGCGACAAGCGCACGCATGCCGCGGCGAAGCTGGCGCTGCTCAGCGGCTAGAGCGCGATGGCTTCAGGTTGAGCCGATCGCGCTCTTAGTCTTTATTTTCTCACATGATCTTGTCCGAAAAGTCTGCGACTTTTCGGGATCATGCTCGGATGCGGCCCTTGCACCCCTCCCCGGTTCGCGCACCGGAAAACGCCAACAAACGAAGGATCGTCCCGAATCCGTCAAGCTCTCCTTAGCGATCGGGAGGAAAAACCATCCCGCCGACGAGCCCCATTAGGATACCGCTCATGCGGCGATGGCTTGATACGCCCGTCCTTGTTCGGGAGCGCGCGCCATCATGCGCACCATCATTCTTTTTTCTCTTTTCGTTCTCGTGACCGCCACCATCGTGCCGACGGTGTATATGAATGCGCGCAGCGCCGACGAGACAAGCGCCGACAGCGTGACCGTCTTGCGGGCGGGGAAGGCCGCGGGCGATCGCAAGCTGACCCTGCTGCCCAACCGGTCCGGCAATTTCGAAACCGATGCGTCGATCAATGGCCGCCGCATGTCGCTCGTGGTCGACACAGGGGCCTCCGTGATCGTGCTGCGGGAAAGCGCAGCGGCACGGCTCGGCATCCATCCCAGAGCGCAAGATTATCGGGCAAAAGTCTCGACCGCCAACGGCATCGTCATGGGAGCACCGACCCGACTCAACCGCGTCGATGTGGGCGGCCTCGTCGTCTACGATGCGGCGGCGCTCGTTCTGCCCGATAGAGCGCTGGAGAAAAACCTGCTCGGCATGTCCTTTCTCTCGCGCGTGCGCTTCTCGCACCGGAACGGCCGGCTCGTCCTGGAGCCGTAGCGCATCGAAAGACCTCTCCCCGTATGCGGCCGCATGCGGGGAGAGGTGACACGGACAAGATCATAGACAGAACAAAGAAAAAGCGAGCGCGATTGCCTCAACTTAGAGCAGCCGCCGCTCAGGTCTTCGAGGTCAGGTCCTCATAAACTTCGAGTTCGAGCGCGCCTCCGAGCACGGTCTTCCAGGCCTGAATATAGGTCTGCACCCGCAGATCGCTGGCGATGCGCTGGCGGTTGACCTCGAAGGCCTCATGCGTCTCGTATTCGATCTCCTGGATGAACTGCGCCTTGTCGTCGACATTCTGCAGCACGCGGATATTGGTTCCGCCGAGCAGGCCATAGAACGGGGCCGCGGCCTGAACCATCGACACGACATGGGCCGGGTCCGAGGTGGGCAGCGTCACCCGCAGCAACAGAACCCGTTTAACTTTTCCGTTCTCGTTCGTCATTTTTGCGTTGCCCTCAAGCCGACCGGACCTGTGCCCACCCAAGCGCGCGATGTCTTCAGGTTGAATCGGTCGCGCTCCGGTTCTCTTTGCTTGCTCGCATGACTTGTACAAAAAGTCTGCCAGTTTTTAGGGATCAAGCTCTGGTGATGCGGCGCCAATGCCTGGGCTCGTCCCATTGTGTTGGTGCCACACCACAGAGCATCGGAACACTAGCCGGGCGGGCGCGCAGCAAGCCGGCGCTCATTTCACCACCCGCAGCCGCGTCTTGCCCGAAAATGTCGCGCGAAACGGGTCCGCCGGGTAGACGCCGAAAATCCTCAACTCCTTGGAGAAGAACTTCAGCTCTTCAAGCGCCTGGCCGAGTTCCGGGTCATTGGGATGGCCTTCCACGTCGGCATAGAACTGCGTCGCGAGGAAGCTGCCATACTCCATGTAGCTTTCGAGCTTGGTCATGTTGACCCGGCTGGTGGCAAACCCGCCAAGCGCCTTGTACAGCGCTCCGGGAATGTTCCTCACCTGGAACATCAGCGTCGTGATGGTCTGGCCCTTCCCATTCGCGCTCCACTGTCTTTCACGCGACAGGACGATGAACCGGGTCGTGTTGTAGGCGACGTCCTGAATGTCCGGGGCCAGAACTTTGAGCCCGTAGATTTTCGCTGCAAGCGGCGAGGCGATCGCCGCGCGCGCCTTGTTGCGGCTCTTGGCGACATCGGCCGCCGATTTCGCGGTATCGGCCGTCACGATCGGGTGCAGATTGTGCCGGCGAACGAATTTATGGCACTGGCCGAGCGCCATGACATGGCTTTCGACCGACTTGATCGTCTTGAGGGTGGACCCTTTCGGGCCCATCAAATGGTGTCGGATCGGCTGGAAATGCTCGGCGATGATCTGCAGACGCGAACTCGAAAGCAGCAGGTGCACGTCGGCGACCCGCCCGGCGACCGAATTCTCGATCGGTATCATGGCAAGGTCGACCTTGCCCGAATGCACCTCGTCGAACGCGTCCTCAAAGGTCGCGCATTGCACCGGCGTGAAACGCGGGTACCGCTCCATGCAGGCGAGATGCGAATTGGCCCCCGGCTCGCCCTGATAGGCGATCTTTTTCCTCTCGGTCATGCGGCTTCCGTAAGCGGTGCGTCTGCTGAAAGTCAATCTCTCAACCCAAGAATCTTCCGCGCCGCGGCAAGGTCCTCGGGCGTGTCGACCCCGAGCGGAGCCGAATCCACGACCATCGCGTCGATGCGCATGCCGGCTTCGAGCGCGCGCAACTGCTCAAGCTTCTCACGCCGCTCGAGCGCCGAAGGCGGCAGTGCGACGAACCGGGTGAGCGCTTCGCGCCGATAAGCGTATAGCCCGATATGGTGATAGAGCGGCCCCTCGCCGGCCGGCGCGGTCGCGCGGGTGAAATAGAGCGCGCGTAGCCGGCGCGCCGACAGAGGCGAGCCGACCACCTTAACCACATTCGGATTTGTTCGTTCTTCGGGACGACGGATCTCGGCCGCGAGCGTTGCAATGTCGACGGCCGGATCGGCGAGCGGGTCGAGGGCTGCGGCGATGTCGGCCGGCGCGAGCGTCGGCAGATCGCCCTGCACATTGACCACGATGCGGATTCGTTCAGCCGGGTCGACCTGCGTGAGCGCCTCGAAGATTCGGTCGGAGCCCGAGAGATGATCGGCGCGCGTCATCACGGCTTGGCCGCCGGCGGCCTCCACCGCGGCGCGGATCTCATCGGAGTCGGTCGCCACCACCACCGGGCCGAGCCGAGCCGCCTGCGCGCGGGCGAGCACATGCGCGATCATCGGACGACCGACAATATCGGCGAGCGGTTTGCCCGGCAGGCGGCTCGCCGCAAGCCGCGCCGGGATCAGGATGACGACGTCGTTTTCGGTCATGTGCGGGTTGCGCATCGGCAGATCGACATTCTCGGCTTGCACCTGCAGGCCGTGCTTATACGAGTTGCCAGCTGCGGTGCAAACTCGTATGTGTGCGGTGCAAGACGCGGATCGTCCGGCCTCCGACGATCCCGCGGCGCAAACGGAGCCGTTGCGCGATGGATTCCTACGAACTCAACAAAATCGCCGGCGCGTTCTTGTTCACCGGCGCCTGTTTGGTTGCAGTCAATATTATCGCCGGCGAAATCTACGCTCCCCAGAAACTCGACAAACCGAGCTATGAGATCGCCGTCGAGGTCCCGGAGAAGCCGGAGCCTGCCGCTGCCCCCGAAGCCAAGCCCTCGATCACCGCGCTGCTGGCAAACGCCTCGATCGATCGCGGAAAGTCGGCGGCGCGCAAATGCGTGGCCTGCCACACTTTCGAGAAGGGCGGCGCAAACAAAGTCGGCCCCAATCTCTGGGACACCTTGGCCCGGCCAATCGCCTCGCATGCAGGCTTCAACTATTCGTCCGCGCTCCAATCCAAGAAAGGAAACTGGACGGTCGAGGATCTTGACGCCTTCATCGCCAGTCCGCGGGGCTGGGCTCCCGGCACCAGCATGGCCTTTGCCGGCGTCAGTCGAGCGCGCGAGCGCGCCGACCTCATCGCTTATCTCAACTCGCTGTCCGACAATCCGGCGCCGCTGCCGACCACCACCGGCGCGGCCCCGCCCACTTCGCAGGTCGAGACCACGGGCGCCGGGTCCGATGACCCGTCTGCTCCGGGAGACTCGGCAACGCGGGCACAGTAATACCTGTCGGCACCCGCGGCAGGGCGCGATTGCGCTAGAGCGCGATTGCCGCAGGTTGATTCAACTGCGCTCCCCTTCTCTTTGTTTTGTCGCATGATCTTTTCCGAAAAGTCTGCCAACTTTTCGGCATCATGCGCAAATCTGAACCGATCGCGCTCTCGACCCCCTCCCGGCGAGCACGCAGCCAATCCTGCGCAGGCTGCGCAAGCTTGCCCGCACCGCTCGCCGACCTCCCCCTTTCAGGGGGAGCTGAACCGAGGCGACTCCCACGCACCGCTTCGCGGGCCGAGAGAGCTGCCCTTTTTCTGGATCAAGCGGTCTTGCGCAGGATTACATCGCTGCAATGAAGTGCGGGCTCCTGCCCTGCCGGCGATTCGCCCCAAGACGCTTTCACGCATGGCTATTTCGACCGAGGGGGCTGGCGAGGCGCGCAAGATCACCACACATCCCAAAACGGACATAATCGGTTTCGACGGTCCGCAACGGATTGAAGTGGAGATTCTCTTTGCCTCTAACGCGACGCACCCTCATCCGCAGCTCGGTTCTCGCCGCTACCCTGCCTGCGATCGGGCCACTGGCGGCGACGCACCGATGGACTGCCGCAGCGGCGCAGGAGCAAGGCGGCCGGGAGCTCGCCTTCCGCCATGGCCTATCGCTGTTCGGCGACCTCAAATATTCGCCTGATTTCAAGCATTTCGATTACGTCAACCCGAACGCGCCGAAGGGCGGGCTGGTGCGGCGCGGCATGATCGGCACGTTCGACAACTTCAACCTCGTCGTCTCCGGCGTGAGGGGATCGCTCGCGGCCGGCGTCGGTCTTCTCTACGACTCGCTCATGGTCTCGGCGCTTGACGAAGTCTCGGCGGAGTACGGGCTCATCGCCGACGGCGCGAGCTATCCTGAGGATTTCAGCTTTGTCACCTATCGCCTGCGGCCGGAAGCGCGCTGGCATGACGGCCGTCCGGTGACGCCCGAGGATGTGATCTATTCCTTGGAGGTTTTTCGCGAGAACCATCCCCAGTTCCGGTCCTATTACCGGCATGTCACCGAGGCGCAGCAGACCGGCGAGCGCGAGGTCACCTTCCGGTTCGACCAGCCCGGCAACCGCGAGCTGCCGCAGATCGTCGGCCAACTCATCGTCGTGCCGCGGCATTGGTGGGAAGGCGTCGACGCGGCCGGAAAAAAGCGTAACGTCGCCGCGACCACGCTGGAGCCGCCGCTCGGCGGCGGCGCCTATCGCATCAAGAACTTCGTTCCCGGCCGCCATATCACTTTGGAGCGCGTCACGGATTACTGGGCCAAGGACCTACCGGTCAATATCGGCCGCGACAATTTCGATGAGATGCGCTTTGAGTTCTTCCGCGATTCAACGGTCGCGCGCGAAGCCTTCAAAGGTGATCAGATAGACTGGCGCACCGAGCACAGCGCCAAGAACTGGGCCATGGCCTATGACTTCCCGGCGGTCGAGGACAAGCGCGTGGTGCTCGAGGAGTTCCCGATCCGCAGTGTCGGGATCATGCAGGGCTTCGCGTTCAATACGCGGCGCGACAAGTTCAAGGATCCGCGCGTGCGGCTTGCCTTCAACTACGCCTTCGATTTCGAGGAGATGAACGAACAGATCTTCTTCGGCCAGTACAAGCGGATCGCGAGCTATTTCGAGGGCACCGAGCTCGCCTGCTCCGGCCTGCCGACGGGAGAGGAACTCGCAATCCTTGAGACGGTGCGCGATCAGGTGCCGCCCGAGGTGTTCACGACCCCCTATACCAATCCGGTCGGCGGCAGCCGGCAGGCCGTGCGGGCCAATCTGCGCAAGGCCGTTCGTCTCTTGCGCGAGGCCGGCTATCGGGTGCGCGATCAAAGGCTGGTCGATGAGAAAACGGGCGAGCCCTATACCGTCGAGCTTCTCGCCTCCGATCCCAGCACCGAGCGGTTCACCCTGTTCTACAAGCCCTCGCTCGAACGGCTCGGCATCGGCGTGACGGTGCGCACGGTGGATGACGCCCAATACGAAAACCGGCTGCGCAACTGGGACTTCGATATCATCACCGCGGTTTGGCCGGAATCGCCCTCGCCCGGCAATGAGCAGCGCGGCTATTGGGGCTCGCGCGCCGCCGACCAGCCGGGCTCGCGCAATCTGATCGGCATCAAGAATGCGGCGATCGACGCACTCATCGAGCGCGTGATCTTCGCCAAGAGCCGCTCCACGCTGGTCGCCGCAACGCACGCGCTCGACCGCGTGCTGCTCTGGCACCACTATGTCGTCCCGCAATGGACCTATGGAAAGGTGCGAAGCGCACGCTGGGACCGGTTCGGCCGCCCGGAGAAATTGCCCAAATACGGCATGTCGGCCTTTCCTTCGATCTGGTGGTGGGATGCCGCCAAAGCGGCCAAGGTGGGCGAACCGTCGTGATCCTGCGCAAGGGAAGCAATCACAGTCGTCGCGACGTGCTCGGTCTCGCGGCCGGGGGATTTGCCGGTTCGCTGCTGACACCGGTGCTCAATTCCGCGCTGGTCGCAACCGGGCATTCGGCGCTGGCGCCGATCTCATCCGCGCGGGCCGCCACCGAGGATGAAACCGCACGCCACGGCATATCGGCATTCGGCGACCTGAAATACCCGCCCGGCTTCCGGCATTTCGACTATGTCGATCCGACCGCGCCGAAGGGCGGATTGTTCTCCCAGGTCGGCTCGACGCGGGCGTACAATCAGAACTTCCTCACCTTCAACTCGCTCAACACGTTCATCCTCAAAGGCGACGCGGCGATGGGCATGGAACGCACCTTCGCCTCACTGATGAAACGCGCCCTCGACGAGCCCGATGCCATGTACGGGCTCGCCGCAAGCGCGGTCGCTATCACGCCTGATGGCCTGACCTATCGCTTTCTCCTGCGCCCCGAAGCGCGTTTTCACGACGGCAGCCGCCTCACGGCGGCCGATGTCGTGTTCTCTCTCGAAACGCTCAAGGCGCAGGGCCACCCGATCATCCGCCAGCTTCTGCGCGAGGTGACATCCGTCGAGGCGGACGACGAGAGCACCGTCACTGTGCGGTTTGCGCAGACACGCGGGCGCGATGTTCCGCTCTTCGTCGCCGGCCTGCCGATCTTCTCACGCGCCTATTACGCGACCCGCGTGTTCGACGCGACGACGCTCGAGGCGCCGCTCGGCTCCGGCCCTTACAAAGTCGGCCGCTTCGAGGTCGGGCGCTATATCGAATATGACCGCGTGCCCGACTGGTGGGGCACGAACCTGCCGGTCAGCCTTGGCCAGAACAATTTCGACACGCTGCGCTACGAATTCTATCGCGACCGCGATGTCGCCTTCGAGGGCTTCACCGGCGGGAATTACCGCTTTCGCGAGGAGTTCACCTCGCGGGTCTGGGCAACGCGCTACGATTTCCCGGCGATCCGCGACCAGCGGGTCAAACGCGAGATCATCACCGACGAGACGCCGTCCGGCGCCCAGGGCTGGTTCATCAATACGCGGCGCGCGGCGTTGGCGAATCCGAAACTGCGCGAAGCGCTGAACTATGCCTTCGACTTCGAGTGGACCAACAAGTCGCTGATGTACGGCTCCTACGAGCGCACGCATTCGGTGTTCCAGAACTCGGAGATGATGGCGAAAGGCCCGCCGAGCCCGGAGGAACGCGCCTTGCTCGAACCGTTCCGCGGCCGCGTTCCGGACGAGGTGTTCGGCGAGCCGTTCGTCCCCCCGGTGTCGGACGGCTCGGGGCAGGACCGCGCTCTCCTGCGCAAGGCCTCGCGGATCCTGCGAGACGCCGGTTTCCCGGTGAAGGACGGGCGGCGGGTCGACGCCAACGGCAAGGTGGTGACGATCGAGTTCTTGATGTACGAGCCGACCTTCCAGCCGCATCATATGTTGTTCATCAAGAATCTCGGCCTGCTCGGCATCACCGCGACGCTGCGCATGGTCGACCCGGTGCAGTACCGGGCGCGGCTGAATGACTTCGACTTCGACATTACGGTGCAGCGCTTCAGCTTCTCACTGTTGCCCGGCGAGTCATTGCGCTCGTTTTTCTCCTCGCAGGCCGCGGCGACCCGGGGCTCCAACAATCTCGCCGGCATCGCCGATCCGGCGGTCGACGCGCTGATCGATGCGGTCATCGCCGCGAATACCCGGCAGGAGCTCGTGACCGCGGCGCGCGCCCTCGACCGGGTGATCCGCGCCGGCCGGTATTGGGTTCCCCACTGGTACAAAGCCTCGCACTGGATCGCCTATTGGGACGTCTTCGGCCGTCCTGCGACCAAACCGCGCTATGCGCGGGGCATACCGGACACTTGGTGGTATGATGGCGATGAAGCGAGCAAGACCAGGCAGACGAGATGATTGCGGCGCCCCCCTTGTGCGGGAGGTCGCCGGCGCGTAGCCATTGATGGTGATCGCTTCAACCTGAAGCGATCACGCTTTCAAGCATGATCCCGAAAAGTTGGCAGACTTTTCGGATAAGATCGTGTGACCACAAAGAAGAACAGAAGACGCGCGCGCTCAAGGATGTCATGACCGCCTATATCGCTCGTCGTCTCCTTTTGATGATCCCGACGCTGTTTGGGATCATGCTCGTTTCGTTCGTCGTCGTGCAGTTCGCGCCCGGCGGGCCGGTCGAGCGGGTGATCGCGCAGCTCTCCGGCGCCGATACCGGCGCAACATCGCGCATCTCGGGCTCGGCCGGCGGTGATTTCGGCGCGCGTGGCCAAATTCAGGGCGGCGCACAGGCCGACCCGGTCACGTCGAAATATCGCGGCGCCCAGGGGCTCGATCCGGAATTCATCAAGAGCCTGGAGCAGCAGTTCGGCTTCGACAAGCCGGCCTATGAGCGCTTCTTCTTGATGCTATGGAATTACGCCACCTTCAACTTCGGCGAGAGCTATTTCCGCGATGTTCGCGTGGTCGACCTCATCATCGAGAAGCTCCCGGTGTCGATCTCGCTCGGCATCTGGATGACCTTGCTCACCTATCTGATCTCGATCCCGCTCGGCATCCGCAAGGCGGTACGCGACGGCTCGCAGTTCGACGTGTGGACCTCGGGCGTGATCATTGTCGGCTATGCCATTCCGGGCTTTCTGTTCGCGATTCTGCTGATCATCTTGTTTGCCGGCGGATCGTTCTTCGACTGGTTCCCGCTGCGCGGACTCACATCGAGCAACTGGTCCGAGCTGCCGTGGTGGCAGAAGATCCTCGACTATTTCTGGCATCTGGCGCTGCCGATCATCTCGATGGGGCTCAGCGCCTTCGCCACCATGACGCTGCTGACCAAGAACTCGTTCCTCGACGAGGTGCGCAAGCAATATGTGCTGACCGCGCGCGCCAAGGGCTGCTCGGAGAAGCAGGTGCTCTATGGCCACATCTTCCGCAACGCCATGTTGATCATCGTCGCCGGCTTTCCCGGCGCCTTTGTAGCCGCGTTCTTCTCCGGCTCGCTCCTGATCGAGACCATCTTCTCGCTTGATGGGCTCGGCTTGCTCGGATTCGAGAGCGTGCTAAACCGGGATTATCCGGTTGTGTTCGCCACGCTCTACATTTTCTCCCTGGTCGGGCTCGTGGTGAATCTGATCTCCGATCTGACCTATACCTGGGTCGATCCGCGCATCGACTTCGAGACGCGCGAGGTTTGAAGTGGACGCCACCACCAACGAACGCACGCCGGACACCACCGCCGTCGCGCCGGTTGGGCTTGCCGTCCTGCCGGAACGACGGCCGCTTCGACTTTCCCCGCTCAACCGCCGGCGCTGGGAGAACTTCAAGGCGAACCGGCGCGGCTATTGGTCCTTGTGGATCTTCCTTGTTTTGTTCGCCTTGTCGCTGGGTGCCGAATTCATCGTCAATGACCGGCCGCTGCTGGTGCGCTATGAGGGGCGCTTCTATTTTCCCGTCTTTGTCAATTATCCCGAGACCGAGTTCGGCGGCGACTTCGAAACGGCGACCGACTACCGCGATCCTTTCGTGCAGGAGCTGATTGCCGAGAAGGGCGGCACCATGATCTGGCCGCCGATCCGCTATTCCTACGATACCCACAATCTCGATTTACCGACGCCCGCACCGTCGGCTCCGACCTGGATGCTGACCGAGGCGCAGTGCAAGGCGGTGGTCGATAAGAAGGGCGTCAGCGGCTGCAGCGACCTTGAATACAACTGGCTGGGCACCGACGATCAGGGCCGCGACGTCGTCGCCCGGCTGGTCTACGGCTTTCGCATCTCGGTGCTGTTCGGCCTCGCGCTCACCGTGGTCTCCTCCGTGATCGGCGTCGCGGCGGGCGCCGTGCAGGGCTATTTCGGCGGCTGGACCGATCTGTTGTTCCAGCGCTTCATCGAGATCTGGACCTCGATTCCTGCGCTCTATCTGTTGCTGATCATCTCCTCGGTGCTGGTGCCCGGCTTTTTCGTGCTGCTCGGGATCCTGCTGCTGTTCTCATGGGTATCGCTGGTCGGCCTCGTGCGCGCCGAATTCCTGCGCGGGCGCAATTTCGAATATGTCCAGGCCGCGCGTGCGCTCGGCGTTTCCAATGCTCTCATCATGTTCCGCCATCTTCTGCCGAATGCGATGGTGGCGACTTTGACCTTCCTGCCGTTCATTCTCTCGTCATCGGTGATGACGCTGACCGCGCTCGACTTCCTCGGCTTCGGCCTGCCGCCCGGCTCGCCCTCGCTCGGCGAGATGCTGAGCCAGGGCAAGGCCAATATCCAGGCGCCGTGGCTCGGCCTGACGGCGTTCTTCACCGTGGCGATCATGCTCTCGCTTCTTATCTTCATCGGCGAGGCCGTGCGCGACGCGTTCGATCCGCGCAAGACCTTCCGGTGAGGTTTGATTGGGATGCGTCAGCAATATGGGTCACCCACCATGAACAAGATCGTGCGTGAGAACTACCCGGCCTCGAAGCTACCTCAGGACCTGCGACCGACCGACAACCCGAATGCGCGCGTCACGGTGACGATCGAGGAGGAGTTGGCCGCAGACGAACAACGGCCCGACCACGTCATGACGTTGGAAGAGATTTTCGCGCTCCGTCGGCCCCCTTTCCGAACGAAAGAGGATATCGATACCGACATCCGGCGTGACCGAGACGAGTGGGATGACTGAAGGTGTCGGCCCGCCCGCGATCTACCTGGATGCAAATCCCTTCATTTACATGATAGAAGGAAACACTGAGATCGCCCGCCCCGTTGAGCAGTTGATGAAGCTACTGCGAAGCAGGCCGGGACTTGGTGCAACAAGCGAACTAACGCTTCTCGAGGTACTGCCGAAGGCACGCACCCCCGATCATCATCGCAGCTATCTCAATCTCATCCTATGGAGTGGAATCGTCGAGCTTCTGCCGGTGTCACGTGCCGTTCTGCTTGAGGCCGCAAACTACCGGCGCCAAGCGGCAAGACGGCGGGACGATGGAAGCCGCTCTTTGCCGAGCTTGCCCGATTCCATTCACATTGTGACGGCGATCGTTAACGGCTGCAGCATGTTCGTGTCGAATGACGGACGATTGAGATTGCCTCAGAAGCTTGAGCGATACGCGCCCGACGCCACCGGCATCGCGGCTTTGATGCAGAAACTCGCATGACCGCACCTCTCCTCTCCGTGCGCGATTTGTCTGTCGCCTTTCGGGCGGGTGGGCGTGAGGTGCTCGCCGTCGACCGCGCCTCGTTCGATATTGCCAAAGGGGAGACCCTCGCACTGGTGGGCGAATCGGGCTCGGGCAAGTCGGTGACAGCGCTGTCGATCATGAAGCTGCTGCCCTATCCGGCCGCGAGCCATCCGTCCGGGACGATCACGCTGAAGGGCAAGGAACTGCTGTCCTTGCCGGAGTGGGAGCTACGGCGGGTGCGCGGCGATGATGTCACCATCATCTTTCAGGAGCCGATGACCTCGCTCAACCCGCTGCACACGATCGAGAAGCAGATCGGCGAGATCCTGCTGCTCCATCGCGGCATCGCCGGGGCGGCCGCGCGCGCGCGCATTGTCGAATTGCTGAGCCAGGTCGGCATCCCCGATCCGGCAAGCCGGCTCGCCAGCTACCCGCACCAGCTTTCCGGTGGCCAGCGCCAGCGCGTGATGATCGCCATGGCGCTTGCCAACGAGCCCGATCTTCTGATCGCGGACGAACCCACCACCGCCCTCGACGTCACCGTGCAGGCGCAAATTCTCAAGCTCTTGAAGGATATCCAGGCGCGCCTCGGCATGTCGATGCTGTTCATCACCCATGACCTTGGGATCGTGCGCAAGGTTGCCGACCGCGTCTGCGTGATGAAAGCCGGCAAGATCGTCGAGCATGGGACGGTCGAGCGCGTCTTCACTGCCCCCGAGCATCCCTATACGCGCGAGCTCATCGCCGCCGAACCGAAGCCGAACCCCGCGCCGTTGCGGCCCGACGCGCCGACGGTCGTTGAGACCAAGGACCTGAAAGTCTGGTTTCCGATCAAGCGCGGCCTCTTGCGCAAGGTGGTCGGCCACATCAAGGCGATCGACGGCGTGAGCATCGAGGTCCGCAAGGGCGAAACGCTCGGCGTCGTTGGCGAATCGGGCTCGGGCAAGACGACGCTTGGGCTCGCGATTCTGCGCCTCATCTCCTCCGACGGACCGATCGTGTTTCTCGGGCGGGAGATTCAGGGCCTCACATTCCAGCGGATGCGGCCGTTCCGCCGCGACATGCAGATCGTGTTTCAGGACCCCTACGGTTCGCTCTCCCCACGCATGTCGATTGCCGACATCATCGAGGAAGGCCTGTGGGTGCACCATCCGAACCTGTCGGCGGCCGAGCGCGAGCGGCGGGTGATCTGCGCGTTGACGGATGTCGGTCTCGATCCGCAGTCGCGCTTCCGCTATCCGCATGAGTATTCCGGCGGGCAGCGCCAACGCATCGCGGTCGCCCGCACGCTGGCGCTGGAGCCGACCTTCATCGTTCTCGACGAGCCGACCAGCGCCCTCGACATGGTGATCCAGTCGCAGATGGTCGATCTTTTGTGCGACCTGCAGCGACGCCACAACTTGACTTATCTCTTCATCTCGCACGATTTGCGGGTCGTGGCTGCGATGGCGAGCCGGCTCATCGTGATGCGCCATGGCAAGGTTGTTGAGGGGGGATCGGCGGCCGAGATTTTCGCGCGTCCGAAAAGCGATTACACGCGCGCCCTGTTCGCGGCGGCCTTCAATCTGGAAACGGCGCCCGAAGGAACCGTGGCACAGTAGCGCATGATTCGGTGGTGTCTCAATTTGATTGGGGCGGCTTTCTCAGCAAGTCCCATCGTTCGCGATACCGCTCTGCCTCCTTCGTGTCGAAGGCGTGCCATATGGACCCGGTACCCCGAGACGTCGAGCGCCCACGCCGCGCCACTGCCTCGCTAGGGACAATGAAATAATCGGGACGGTCGTTGCCATGCATGTTCACGAAAATATAGACGTGCTGCTTCGCCTTCTCCTGCTGATAGTCTTTATTAAGAAGCCAAAAACGCGCAGCCTTGCGGTTTGTTTTCACTTGGATTGACCAAGTGTGTCTGTAGTTCTGGTCAGTGGCGAACAAATCCACACCGCGCGCGCTCCGCGACGTTACTGAGACTATGAACTCTTTCTGCGTTAGTTCTGCGGCCGTCAAATAGACCCCAAGCATCCCGGTCATTTGCCCCTTGGCCGCCATCTCTTCCCCCTGTATGCCAGAATGGGACACCACCCATGATTCAACGAGATCGGAGTCTTCGCGTCATTATCGGACAAAGATACAAGAAAACAAGGAACGAGGGAGTGCGGTTGATTCAGCTTGAAGCAATCGTGCTTGGAGTTACGGCATGACGGACGGGGGCGGAAAAGCAGGATCGATCCTGGAGGATCGCGCGGCCGATGCCTCGATCAGCGGCCCGGAGCTGATCGGTAGCGGATTCCGCCCGCTTGAACGGTACGCGATTGAGCTCTCCCAGGACGACGGCAGCAAGGCTCACATGTGGCGCGACACTTTGCGTGTCGGCTGCATCGCGGGGGTGCTCGCGATCGATCCTGAGCGCGACGAGATCGTGCTGATCCATCAGTTCCGCCTCCCGGCGCATCTGCGCATCGGGCAAGGCGACGTGGTCGAGATCGTCGCCGGCTTTGTCGATACCGGCGAGACGCCCGCAGCGGCGGCCCGGCGCGAATGTATGGAGGAGATCGGGGTCGAGCCGCGCTCGTTGCACGAGATCCTCACCTTCATGCCGTCGCCAGGCATGCTTGACGAATACGCGACGATCTTCGTTGCCGCCGTCGATGCGACGCGTGTTCCCGAGCGTTGTGGCGTTGCCGGGGAAACCGAGCAGACGCAGCCGATCCGCGTGCGCATTGACGACGCGCTGGCCGCGCTCCGGCGCGGGAGGATCCACAATGGCTATCTCATCCTCGCGCTGCAATGGATCGCGCTCAACCGCGACCGCCTGCCGGACCTGCTGCGCGAGACCTGATCTCAGTTCACGTGAGACTGCTCGTCCCCGCGCAGGTGGCGTGCATTCTCTTTTGTTCCGTTCGTTTCCCGCAAGCGGGGACCCAGAGAAAAAACAGAAGAAACTGGGTTCCCGCTTTCGCGGGAATGAACGGAATTTGTAGGTCGAAATGCCCCCTCCCCAACCCTGCCCCACAAGCGGGGAACATTCGTTGGTGTTCCGTTCGTCCCCGCGCAAGCGGGGACCCAGAGAAAAACAGAAGAAACTGGATTCCCGCTTTCGCGGGAATGAGCGGAACGTGGATCAAGACTGCAATGCCCTTCAGAGACGACGACGGCTCAAAGGCGTCTGATGCTGGTCACTTTGCCGCCTGCGGCCGTGACCCGACGGAGCGTCTCGGCCACGGGTTCGATCTCCACCGCCATGTGATGCGCGTTGGCATGAATAGCCGTTGCGGCATCGCGCATGATCACGACATGACCCGGCCAGTAAATCAGATCGCCGCGGCGAAACTCATGCGTCTCGGCCGCGCTTGCAACCTCGCGTCCGAGCGCGCGCTCCTGCATGTCGCTGTCACGCGGACAGGTCATCCCCGCGGCCTGAAGCGCGACCTGGACGAGGCCGGAGCAATCGAGCCCGAGGCTGGTCTTGCCGCCCCAGAGATAGGGCACACCCACGAATCTCTCGGCGACCGCCACGAAATCGGGCTCGAAACTGTCGGCCGGCACGAGATGCTGAGCCGGAATGCAGCCGCCCGAGGCGAGCCAACCGAATCCCCGGTCGAACCGCGCGATGGCAACGCGGCTGCCGAGCGACAGCGCCACCAGCGGCACCAGCTTGATCGCGGGGCCGGGAAACACGAAGGTGCGCAACGCGGCGACCCGATGGGTGGGCTCGCCTCCGGGCGGCGCCAGCGCCTGCTGCGGGAGAAAGCCGACATAACCGTCCGTGTGCAGCTCGCCCCAGCACCAACCCTCGTCGTCCTCGTCGTAGATCGTCACCCGCTCGCCGCGCAGCGCCTCGGTGTCGAGCGGCGCGTCGAGCGCAGGCATGCGGCGCAGCGGCGCCTGCGGCTCGATGACCTCACGTACGACACCTTCGACGAAGCGAGCGGCCTCGACCAGTCCTTCGAGGCGCTTGGCCGCGAGGTCCTTGCGGGCCGGCGTTACGCGCGGATCGAACATCGGGTTGTCCCATTGACGACGATCTTTGGAGCGCGATCCATTCAGACAGGATCGATCGCGATCTGTTTCTCTTTGTCTTGTCGCATGATCTTTCCCGAAAAAGTCTGCCAACTTTTCGGGATCATGCTCTAATCAGCGTTCAGATCACGCAGCAATGCCTCTCCCCGCTTGCGGGGAGAGGTCGACGCGCGAAGCGCGGCGGGTGAGGGGCTGGGTACGGGCATTGCGGCAAAGTCAAAGCCCCTCATCCGGCTCGCGGCATTGCCGCTCGCCACCTTCTCCCCGCACGCGGGGAGAAGGCACCGTCGCAGACACGAAAGCACGAATCGGTGCGAAGCGAACCCGGCAAAGCGGATCGTCGGTCATCCATAGCGCTCGCATAGCAGGGCGTAGAGCGCGCGCGCGGCCTGACATTCGCCGCCTTCCGGGCGACCCGGCTTCGTCGTGGGATTCCACCCAAAAATGTCAAGATGCAGCCACGCCTTGGCCGCATGAACGAAGCGCCTGAGAAACAGCGCGCAGATGATCGAGCCGGCAAAGCCGCCCGACCCCGCATTGTCGAGATCGGCGACCTTGGAGTCGAGCATCGAGTCATAGGGACGCCACAGCGGCATCCGCCACAGCGGATCGTTCTCCGCCTCGGCGCAGCGCGCGAGGTCCGCCGCAAGCGCGTCGTCGTCGGTGTAGAACGGCGGCAGCTCAGGCCCGAGCGCAACCCGCGCAGCGCCCGTCAGCGTGCCGAGATCGATCAAGAGCTCGGGCTCCTCCTCGTCGGCAAGCGCAAGCGCATCGGCGAGAATGAGGCGGCCTTCGGCGTCGGTATGGCCGATTTCGACACTTGTGCCCTGGCGCGAGCGATAGACATCGAGCGGCCGGAACGCGGAGCCCGACACCGCGTTCTCGACCGCCGGAACGAGCACACGCAAGCGCAGCCTCAGTCCGCGTCCCAAGATCATCTGCGCCAGCGCCAGCACGCTCGCCGCGCCGCCCATGTCCTTTTTCATCAGGCGCATGGCGGTGTCGCTCTTGAGGTCGAGCCCGCCGGTATCGAAGCACACGCCCTTGCCGACCAGGGTGACCTTGGGATGCGCCGGATCGCCCCAGGAAAGATCGATCAGCCGCGGCGCCCGCTCGGAGGCACGGCCCACCGCATGGATGAGCGGGAAATCCGCCGAAACAAGATCATCGCCGACGATCACATGAACTGCGGCGCCGTGGCGGGCGGCAAGCTCGCGCGCCGCCGTTTCGATCTCGGCCGGTCCCATGTCGTTGGCCGGCGTGTTGATGAGGTCGCGCGCCGCAAAGACCGCATCGGCGATGCGCGAGAGCTCGTCGCCATCGACCCCATCCGGAACTTCGAGCCGCACCTCCTTTTCGGGCTCGGCCCGGTAGCGGCCGAAGCGGTAGCTCCCGAGCGCGAAGGCAAGCGCGGCGAGCCGCGCATCAGTCCCGGCATTGGCGAGACGATAAACCCCGCGCGGCAACAGGCCGGGCAATTTCCCGGCGATGAACGGATTGCGGCCCGGCGTTCCCGCGGCGTCCACTCCGAACAGCACCGCGGCAAGGCTTCCGTCCGGACCGGGGACAAACACATGCTGTCCCGGTTTCGGCTCGAACCCGCACGCTTGGATGAAGGCGGTGGCGCCGGCGTCTAGCCCGTTACGCCAGTCCGGCCAAGTGGCCTGATCGACGAACCAGATCGGTACGGCCGCACCGGAAGAGTCTACGAAAGCCGGATGCATGGAATCCCTAGTCACGGATCATCCTGCTAATGTTCCGACTCTGACGGTCCGACCCCGGACCGTCAGCCCGGAACACTAGCTAGTTCGATGCTTTGTGATGCGGCACCAACACAATGAGACGAGCTCAAGCGTTGGCGCCGCATCACTAACATGTCGCCGGCTGGACTTGAAGGCATCGCGCGGCCGGGCATGGACGCGGTGCGCAATACAACTCTCCGATCCGTTTCCAGCGTGCCGGCTGCCCGGCAATCAGCCGTGATCGCGCAATCAGCCGCGAAAAGGAACCCGAGATGGCGATCGAGCTTCATGCCTTCAACACGCCCAATAGCCGCAAAATCAGTGTGGCGCTCGAAGAGATGGCGCTGCCCTACACCGTCAAGGTCGTCAATATCGCGAAGGACGAGCAGCACGATGCGGCCTTTTTGAAATTCAGCCCGAACAACAAGGTGCCGGCGATCATCGATCCCGACGGGCCGGGCGGCGAGCCGATCAGCGTCTTCGAATCGGGAGCAATTCTAATCTATCTCGGCGAAAAGACCGGCCGGTTCTGGCCTCGCGACCTGCGCGCCCGCGTGCCGGTGCTCGAATGGCTGATGTTCCAAATGGGTGGCTTCGGCCCGTTCCCCGGCCAAGTGCACCATTTCCTCGGAGTCGAGAACGAACAGGACCGTCGCTATGGGCTCGACCGGTACATGACAGAGACACGACGGCTTTACCGTGTCATGGATCGCCGGCTTGCCGGCCGTGCCTTCTTCGCCGACGACATTTCGATCGCCGATTTCGCGATCATCGGCTGGGCCTGGCAGCATGAGCGCCACAAGATCGATCTTGCCGACTATCCGAGCGTGAAGCGCTGGTATGAGACGATGATGGCGCGCCCAGGCGTCAAGCGCGGTTTTGAGGTCGCGCTGCGCTAAGCATGATCCCGAAAAGTTGGCAGACTTTTCGGACAAGATCATGCGACCAGATGAAGAGAAGCATGATCCCGAAAAGCTGGCAGACTTTTCGGAC
>JANQIP010000182.1 GCA_028282095.1 Xanthobacteraceae bacterium
GAGTGCGATCCATTCAGATTGAATCGATCGCACTCTGTTTCTCTTTGTTTTGCCGCATAATCTTGTCCGAAAAGTCTGCAACTTTTCGGGATCATGCTCTAGAGCGCGATGGCTTCTCCTCGAATCAACCGCGCTCTCTTTATCCATTGTTTGGTCTTCTTGATCCGTTCTCCGCTTAATTCTGCGCAAGCGAGGTGGAGAACCGGATTGTTTTCAGGCCAGCCGCGCGCAGCGTGGTCGGTGCGGCGCGGCCGGCATCTGCAGCGCCGTGGCGTAGGCGGCGATCGCCTCTTGCGGCTCCATGCGCCGCAGTCTCCGGGTTTGCGGCAGCCCCTCCCGGGTGGCCCCGAGTTGGGCGATGAAGGGTGCGCGGCTGCGATCGGCCGGGGGCGCCGCCTGCCGGGGCCCGTCCGGCGTCCCGATCACCCCAATCAAGCCGTGTTGCGGGGCCTCTCGCTCCGGCTTTCGTGGTGCGGCGAACTCCGGGGGATTCGAGCCGCGATCATGCGACCGGCAGGACGGGATACAAAGAACTGGCCGCGTCAGCGTCGTCGTCAAAGCTGTCACTGTCGTCACTGTCTCGAATCGGGATTGGGCGCGCTTGCCATGTTCGTACGCGCAATTGCCATGCCAGGCGGCCCGACCAAAAAGAGAAAGAGGGCATGATCCCGAAAAGTTGGCAGACTTTTTCCGACAAGATCATGCGACCACAAAGAGAAAGAGAGCACGGCCCAGAACAACGCGCAGACTTTGCAGACAAGACCCTGCGGCCAGACATAGAGATAAAGAGCGCGACCGATTCAACCTGACGACCGGCTTTCGCAGCCCCCGCGCGGCGAAGATGACGGAGATTACGAGTCGATTTATCGTTGGTTTGTGTCTCGTCCCGTAGTTTCCTACTCTCCTACCGATTCGATGCGGCCGAGGGGCGATCCAACGTGACCCAAAACGAGAAAGCGGCGCATCCGCCACGCCAGCCAGCAGCCGTCGCGACCGCCGGCGAGGTCCGGTCGGCCGATCGCCACATCGTCCCGAACGCGAACGACATTCTCGCCTCGATCGGCGATGTTCCCTATGTCTGGGACATCGCTACGGACGCGATCCTCTGGGGTCCGGACGTCTCTCGCATCCTGCAGATCGCCGATCCCGCCGCGGTCGCAACCGGCAGGAGCTTTGCCAGGCTGCTCGCCCGCAACAACGCCTTCAGCCGGTTCGACGCAATCACGCGCTCGCCGCAGCCCGACGAGGGGTCGGGCGTCGCCTATGAGATCCAATACGAACTAATCGTGGCCGACGGCGCTCAGACGCTATGGATCGAAGACGCCGGGCGCTGGTTCGCCGGCCAGGATGGTAAGCCGGCCTGGTCGCACGGCGTCATGCGGGTCATCAACGAAAGGCGGGCCCGCGAGGAGCAACTCGCCTACCTGTCGCGCTTCGACCGCCTGACCGGCGAGATGAACCGCTGGCACCTGACCGAGGCGCTGGCAGCGGCCGTCGATGAAGCGGTTCGCTTCCGCCTGTCCTGCGCGTTTCTGGTGGTCGCCGTCAACAATATCGGCCGCATCAACGAAGCCTACGGATTCGAGATCGCAGACGAGGTGATCGCTGCCGTTGCCAAAAGGTTGCGCGCGCGCATGCGCGCCGGCGATCATCTCGGCCGCTTCTCCGGCAACAAGTTCGGGATCATCCTCAAGCAATGCACGCTCGACGACCTGACCATCGCCGCCGACCGGCTGCTGGCGGGCGTGCGCGAGGGCATCGTTAAGACCAAGGCGGGGCCGGTTGCCGTGACCGCGACCATGGGCGGCGTCAATGCGCCGCGCCATGCGCAAACGGCGGAAGAGGTGCTGCTGCGCGCGCAGGAGGCGCTCGACATCGCCCAGACCAAACGGATCGGCTCCTTTCATGCCTACCGGCCCAATGTCGAGCGTGAGGCGTTGCGCCGGGAGAGCCTGCGCACCAGCGACGAGATCGTCAGCGCGCTCAATGACCGGCGAATCCAGATCGCCTTCGAGCCTGTGGTGGAGACGGTATCCCGCGCCCCGGCCTTCTATGAAAGCCTGATGCGCATTCGCCGTTCCGACGGCGGCCTGGTTACCGCCCAGAACATCGTGCCGGTCGCCGAGCGGCTCGGGCTGGTGCCGCTGCTCGATCGTCGCGTGCTCGAACTCTTGGTCCAGGAACTGCTGGGCGCGGCCGACCTCGTCGCGAGCTTCAATGTCTCGCCGGCCTCTACCCTCGATCCCGACTGGTGGGGCGGCCTGAATGCCTCGCTGCGCCAGCATCCCGAGCTGGCGTCGCGGCTCACGATCGAGATCACCGAGACGGCGGCGATCCAGGACATGGACGAGACCCGCGGCTTTGTTTCGCGCGCCAGGGACCTCGGTTGCCGCATCGCCATCGATGATTTCGGCGCCGGTTACACCTCGTTCCGCAGCCTGCGTAAGCTCGGCGTCGACATCGTCAAAATCGACGGGGCCTTTGTGGAGAACATCACCCGGTCGGAAGACGACCGTGCCTTCGTGCAGACGATTCTCGACCTCGCCCGGCGGCTCAAGCTCGCAACCGTCGCCGAACGGGTGCAGGACGAAGCGGCCGCAAGCCTGCTCGCGGAATGGGGTTGCGATTACCTGCAGGGCGCGTTGATCGGACTTGCGCAGATCGAACGGCCTTGGCTTGTGGGGGCGCGGATGCCGCGCGAGGCCGAGGCGTCCTGACGGCCGCACGCGTATTTCTTTCTCCGACGGCCCGACCCCGGACCGTCAGGTAAGGAACACCAGCTAATCCGATATTTTGTGATGCGGCACCGACACGATGAGACGAGCTCAAGCGTCGGCGACAAAACGAAGGAAAATGGAGCGCGATCCGCTCAAGCCGAATGGATCGCGCTCCGGATCGGTGGCATCTCGCATTCGCCGTCCGAGCGCGTACGCGAATCATTGATCAACCGGAGCTCGGTCGAGGCTGGTTTGCGCGGGCCTCGCAGGTTCGTGCGGACGACTGCGAAAAGCTCCAGATCATGCTGATAAGATCTTGGGTCCAAAGTGATAAGTCTAACGGACCATCGCCTGCCCATCTCGATACGAAGGTATCATTATATAGAAAGCAATCGCGCAAGGATCGTCGTTGTTCGCCCCGGGGGCAGCGCGAAATTACGTTAATGATTCCTTAACAGATTCGGCTTTTCGCAAGTAGACCGCTTCCGGCACCGCCAATAATACTTAAAGAAATGCCACTTTTTGGTGTGCATCGTCATTATCTCGCGCCTCAGTTGGTCGGCTTGCGAGGGGCCAGCCATTCCGGGGAAACCAAGCGCCGGCGGCGTGATCGGTCCTTCTCCTCATCCGTGTTTCCCGCCAATGGGGATGGCTCCGTCGTTGAGACGAGTCCTCACTTCTCAAGCCTTCTGTGCAGAACCGGTATTGGCTTTGCTTGAAACTGCACTATCCGATTGATCTTCATTTAATCATGTTTATAGGCTTGAAGATTAAGTGATTCGTTTTTCTGCGGCCCCCAATGCCGCGCCAATGAAGCTGCCACGTCCGGAGACAAGGCCATGGATTCTGATCAACACAACTTCCGCCTCCACCATAAGATCGCGGTTACCGTTCTCGGCGTCGCGCTGTTCGTGGCCGTCGCTATCGGAACGATGGGGGACTGGATGTTGCGGAGCCTCGCGACCGATATCGCGCAGGCCCAGCCGCCGACCAACCTTGCCGTCTTGCAAAACATGTCAGGCGCCGGAGGCTCGGTCATCGCCTCCCCGGTCGTCACGGCCGACGGCAAGCAGGGTATCCTGTTGACGCGGATGCCAGTTGATCCGGAGCCGATGCCCGCCACGTTCACTGTGCAGGTCGATCCCGCCGAGCATATCGTTCTTGCGTCGCAGCCCGGCACTGACCTGTTGGCGATCGGCCCGATGCGTAGAAACCTGCTTCTGACATCGATCGCCGTGCTCGCCATCGGCACGCTGCTCGGCTTCGCGGCCGCGCGCTTCTTCACACAACCGCTCGGGCAGCTCGTTTCGGATCTCGATCGCCTTGCCAAAGGTGACACGACCGTGCGGTTCAATGATAGCTCGCGCACCGATGAGATCGGCGACATCTCACGGGCGGCTGTCGTGTTCCGCGGTTCCATCACGGAGCTGCAGGCGCTCAAAGCGGCAGCGCGACGGAATAGCGAGCCGGTTTACAGCGGTGGTGGCTTTTTCTCGATGCTGGGCGAGCAGTTTTCGGCCTTGGGCCGTTACCTGTTCGACGGTTGGAGGGCACTCACCGGCCGTTTCCGTTACGCCACGGATTGAGGCGCCCTTATCCTTGGGAGCCGCAGGAGGGCATGCGACGCATGCCCTCCAAACCCACCGGATGATGTTCAGGTGTCTCGACAGTACGAAAAAGGCGCGCTTTGAGCGCGCCTTTTTCTATTCCAGATCGCGTTTCCTAGTGATGCGGAACCAACGCTTGGGCTCGTCTCATTGTGTTGGTGCCGCATCACAAAGCATCGAATTAGCTAGAGCATGATCCCGAAAAGTTGCAGACTTTTCGGACAAGATCATGCGGCAAAACA
>JANQIP010000194.1 GCA_028282095.1 Xanthobacteraceae bacterium
CGAGCGGCAATGCCGCGAGCCGGATGAGGGGCTTTTGCTTCTCCGCGATGCTGTGCTGGCCCCTCACCCGCCGCGCTCCGCGCGTCGACCTCTCCCCGCAAGCGGGGAGAGGTAATCCCGGGTCCGATGACCCGAGCATGATCCCGAAGAGTTGGCAGACTTTTCGGACAAGATCACGCGACAAATTAAAGGGAAAGAGAGCGCAAACGATTCGATCTTTAAGGGATCGCGCTTCAGTCCGTTCGTCTCCGCGAAAGCGGGGAACCAGATGCACCGCCAAAGGGGATTCCCGCTTTCGTGGGAATGAACGGAACCTACAGTTATCGATCCGGACCGCTCTTCATGGCTCCGCATGATGTGAGGGGCCCTCGCCCTCGCCTTACCATATTTCGCTCGCATTCCGAGCGGCCGAGGGATTTCGCCAGAAGCAGAAGGCACGTCTTCGGAGGATACGTTCACGATGATTGCGCGTTTCACGCGCCGTCGCCTGCTCGCGGCCAGTGCCGCGGCGGGGGCCGGTGCGCTCCTCGGCTTGCCCGCGCGCCCGGCGCATGCCGTGGTCAGCATCGATGTGACCCAAGGCAATGTGCAGCCGCTGCCGATCGCCCTGCCCGATTTCGTCGCCGGCAGTCCGGCCGATTTCGAAGCGGCGCGGGCGATCACCCAGATCATGACCGGCAACCTCAAGCGCAGTGGCCTGTTCGCCCCGATCGATCCGGGCGCCTATATCCAACAGATCACCACCATCGACAGCGTGCCGCGCTTTGCCGACTGGCGCGCGATCAACGCCCAAGGGCTGGTGACCGGCCGCATTACCCGCCAGCCGGACGGTCGGCTCAAGGCCGAGTTTCGCCTGTGGGACGTGGTCAGCGGCACGCAGCTTGCCGGGCAGCAATACTTCACCTCGCCCGACAATTTCCGGCGCATCGCCCACATCATCGCCGACGCGGTCTATGAGCGGTTGACCGGCGAGAAGGGCTATTTCGACACGCGCATCGTGTTCGTCGACGAAACCGGGCCGAAGAACCGGCGCATCAAGCGCCTCGCGCTGATGGACCAGGACGGCGCCGGCGTGCGCTATCTCACCCGGGGCGACGATCTCGTCCTCACCCCGCGCTTCTCGCCGACGACACAGGAGGTCACCTATATGTCGTTCGGCCAGAGCGAGCCGCGCGTCTATCTTCTCAATGTCGAGACCGGCCAGCGCGAGATCGTCGGCAATTTCCCCGGAATGACCTTTTCGCCGCGCTTCTCGCCCGACGGTCAGCGCGTCATCATGAGCCTGCAGCAGGGCGGCAATTCCAACCTGTTCGTGATGGACCTGCGCTCGAAGGCGACAATGCGGCTCACCGAGACCGCGGCGATCGATACCGCGCCCTGCTACTCGCCCGACGGCGCGCGCGTGTGTTTCGAATCCGACCGCGGCGGCCGCCAGCAGATCTATGTAATGCCGGCGAATGGCGGTGCGGCGCAACGCATCAGCTTCGGCGAAGGGTCGTATTCGACGCCGGTATGGTCGCCACGCGGCGACTTCATCGCGTTCACCAAGCATGGCACGGGAGGCTTTGCGATCGGGGTCATGAAACCGGACGGCAGCGGCGAGCGCATTCTCACCGAGGGCTTCCATAACGAAGGGCCGACCTTTGCCCCTAACGGCCGCGTGCTGATGTTCTTCCGCGATCCCGGCGGCAATGCCGGGCCTTCGTTGTTCACGGTCGACATCACCGGCCGCCACGAGCTGCGCGTGCCGACGCCGAGCTTCGCCTCCGATCCCGCGTGGTCGCCGCTCTTGAGTTGAAGCTTTGCGTTCGGGACAATCCAGGGAACGCGCAGAGAATTCAGGCCTATGCGCAATGCTACGTAAGCAATGCCGGTATTGGGATAATCCTCCATTAACTAGCGATCTTTAGAAACGAATCTGTTCGACCAACCAACCCATAACCCAACCTTCCCGGAGACTCATCGCATGCAGAGCGCGGCGCAGGCCTACGGCAGCGTGGCTAGGCAGATTGCCAGTCCACGGCAATTGGAGGCGCAGCTCCTGCTCAAGGCCGCCTCCCGCCTGCAGGCCATCCAGGACGACTGGGACGGCAAGCAGCAAGGCCTCGCCGACGCGCTCCTCTATAATCGCAAGCTGTGGACGGTCTTGGTCACCTCGGTGACGGAACAAGACCACCCGCTGCCGGGGCCGATCCGCCAGAATGTCGCCAATCTCGGGCTGTTCGTCCTCAATCGGACCATGGGCATCGCGGCCGAGCCTCGGCCGGAGGGATTGAAGCCTCTCATCCTTATCAATCGCGAGATTGCGGCCGGCCTGCTGAGCCAGCCCTGAAGCATGATCTTGTCCGAAAAGATGGCAGGCTTTTCGGACAAAATCATGCGACAGGACAAAGAGAAATAGAGCGCGCTTGATTCGACCTGAAGCCATCGCGGGCTAGAGCATGATCCCGAAAAGTTGCAGACTTCTCGGACAAGATCATGCGGCAAAACAAAGAGAAACAGAGTGCGATCGATTTAATCTGAATGGATCGCACTCTCTAGCGCGCAAGCGATTGAGCGAAATTGGTTTTAGCAGAGTGCTATTCCGCCGCGTTTGTCCTTTATTGATCGTGTTCCAATTAATGCAGATCGCTGGAAAAACGCCGCAGTGCGCTTAACTGCACATTAACCCTATCCGTGAAACGATCGCCGGTACCGCAACGACCGGACGATGGTAATGGCACTAAAGGTCGAGCTGAAACCCGGCGAACGGATCATCATCGGGGAGTGTGTCGTCACCAATGCCGACCAGCGATCGCGGTTGTTGATCGAGGGCGACGCACCGATCCTGCGGGAAAAGGACATCTATACGCCGGAGCGGGCGGACACGCCGGCAAAGCGCATCTATCTCGCCGTCCAGTTGATGTATACGGCCAAGGATCCGCGCCATCACCACGACGTCTATTTCAAGCTCGTGCGCGATATCGCCGAAGCCGCGCCGAGCACCTGGCCGCTGATCGAGGCGATCAACAACAGGATCCTCGCCGGCCAGATGTACAAGGCCCTCAAGGAAGCCAAGAAACTCATCGCCTATGAAACGGAGCTGGTCGGCCATGCACGACGCTTTCATGCTACGCCCGGTCACGATCCCCGAGATGGCGAACCCGCGTGAATTCGAAGCCGCCCTTCTGCTCGAAGCGGCGCTGAGGCTGCAGGACGCGCAGAGCCGCGGCGACGGCAGCAGGAACGACATCGCCGATGCGCTGATGCGCAACCGGCAGCTCTGGGGCGTTTTCCTTGCCTCGATCGCGGATGCCGATCATCCGCTGCCGCACGAGATCCGGCAGACCATCGGGAGCTTGGCGCTGTTCGTCAATCACGAGACGCTTGCGATCGCCGCCGATCCGCAGCCGGAACGGCTGACCGCGCTTATCGGCATCAACCGCGAACTCGCCGCCGGCCTGCTCGGTCAGGCCTGACGCGACGTCACGACCGAATCCAACCTTTCTCAGTTCGTGCAAGGCGATCCAGCTTTTTCGAATCGCCAAGCCCCGGCAACTCGTCTGCATTGGGCTACCCGCCGCTGCGCCGTGGATAGCTACTCTTGAGGTCAAGGCAGAAGCCCTCGCGCCTCGAGGCTTGAACTCGCATCCGCCGTATCGCCATTATTTTATGCGCAATCTCCGCTATGCTGGCGTTCAAGATGCTTCGACAGGAGAATCGCCCGGTGACGTCGAGATCGCTTCTTCTCGCTTTTGTCGTCTTGATCATCATCGCCGTGTCGGGTTCGCCCCGCTCTTTTGCGGCGCCGCAAGCCTCGGACATTCCGCCTTGGTTGCAGGCCCATGTCGGCATGGGCGAAGGCAAGATCGCGCCGGTGGTCTTGCGCAGGGCGCGCGCGCTTTATCTTAAAAAGATGAGCGAAGGCGCTGTCGACAATCCCTGCTACTTCGCCATGGACGCGACGCGCCCCAGCACATCGCGCAGCGGCCGATTGGGGCGCCGGTTCTACATCATCTGCGAGGCCGACCGTTCGTTCCGCGCGATTTCGTCGGGCTACGGCAACGGACGCAAATTGCGCGGCGCGAATTTCGCAAACGGACGGCGTTGCGCAAAGAACTTCAGCAATGCGGAGGGTTCGAAGCTGACCACGGGCGGAGGCTATGTGACGGCCGAGACGCGAACATCGTTCAAAGGGTATTATCGCGCCTCGGGCGGGAACAGGCCCTTTCTGCGCACGTTCCTGCTGTTTGATGGGGAAGGCGATACCGCGAACGCCCGAGAGCGCGCGATCGGCGGGCATCAGGCCGTGGTGCTGCGGTGGCGGTGTCGTTTCAAGAATCCCAAGAGCCCTTACGCGGACGAGGAGGGGTACGTCCCATACGGAAGGCTGGTGAACTATACCGGCGGACGCAGCAACGGCTGCACCACTTGGTCGCCGTCGGACTCCGAGCACGTCCTCGCAATCGTAGAGGACAATCCGACGACGCTCTACATCTATCCGGAATCGGGCGACATCGACGCTGTCGCACAAGCGGTGAGGGCCGGCCGGTCGCCGGCGCGCGCCGGACTCTATTGGAACGCCGACTGCTTGCGAGCAATCGGCTTGCCGAAATTCTGGCCCAAAGAAACCCTTGAGCCGATCATCGCGCAATGGAGAGCGTCTCTTCCGAAACGGAAGTGGCGGCCATTGCCGATTTGCCGGAGCTTTTAAGAATCGTCCATCCCTTTGTCTGGTCGCATGATCTTGTCCAAAAAAATCTCCCAACTTTTCGGGATCATGCTCTAAGTGCTGTTGACAGCAATCGCCCGCTTTACCTAAACCGTGCCGGCATCCTACCTACCCTGCCCGCGAACTTTGGAGGCTGGCGGTCTCAGTCCTACGCTACAGCGAACCGTGGTACTCAGGCTACGCCTTCCAGGGCGCGGTCGTGATGGGTGTTGCCCCGATTCTGCTGCCGATCGTTGTCGGCGCCGCGAGTGGCGCCGCTGCGGCGGGAACAGTCGTTGCCCTGTTCTATGCCGGTCAACTGCTCGCCCCAACGTTCGGCACTCTCGCCGACCGTACGGGGTGGTATCGCACGATCTATCTGGCCGGTTACGGCCTGCTTGCCGTTGGCCTCGCAACGTTTCCGCTGACCGGATCTCTCTGGTTCTGGCTCGTGCTCGCCTTCGTGCAAGGTGCGGGATCGGCCGCCACCAACACGGTCGCGGCGATGTTCATCGTCGAATGGAAGCCGAAGGGCGAGTGGGATACGCGCATCGGCTGGCTACAGACCTTCTACGGCACCGGACAGGCGGCCGGTCTCGGCCTTGCTGCATGGCTCCAGGCCGAGCCAACCACGGGACTTTGGATAGCGGCGGCCCTGATGGTTCCGGGCGCGGTTCTGGGAGCGATACGCCTGCCGCCGCCGAAAGCTCACACGCCGCTGCCGCCGGAGCAGATTACATTCGATCGCCGCAAGCATTTGATGCCGCGTGCGCCTTCGGCGATGCTGATTCACTACAACGGAACCCTGCAGACCGCGGTGCGCCGGCTGGTCAGCGAATGGCGCTCGCGCTTCGGCCTGTTTCTGGCAAGCTGGTTCCTGGTATTGTTCGCGACAGGCCTCATCTACAATTTGTACCCGCTCTTGATGCGGCATGCGTTCGATATCGGCGCCGGCACTTCGTCATTGTACTATGCGGTGGCAGCGACCCTCGGCATTTTCGCCTACGCGCCCTCAGGGACTCTGGGAAATCGGATCGGCGACGATCGGGTTGTCTTGATCGGCATGCTGATGACGCTGGCCTCGACCGGCGGTATGGCCTTTCTGGTTTATGTAGACACTGGGTTTGATGCCTGGCTGGTACCGCTGGCTTTTTCTTTGATGCCAGTTGCGTGGTCGCCATTGATCGTTGGAGGAACGGCGCTGACGGCACAGCTCGCTCAGCCGCGAAACGTGCCCGAGGGCGAAGCGGTCGGTCTCTATAATGCGTCGACGGCCGTCGCCTCGGTCCTCTCAGCCTTCGCGGCTGGTGTGATCGCTGATCTGACGAGCTATGGCGTTGTACTGATCCTGGCCGCTGCCACGAGTGCCGGCGGCATCCTGCTGATGCTGCCCATCCTCGGAACAAGCAAGGTGGCGAAGAGCAAATCGTAGGGCCTGTAGTGCCGCTCGTCGCAAGATGCGAGGTGGGGTCAGTTGCCTGTCGGTCGATGGCCTTGCGAGCCGATGACAGACTTGTTCCCTAAAGCGGCTGACTTTTCCGGATCATACTCAGAGCGCGATTCATCCAGGCTGAAACAATCGCGCTCTGTTTCCTTTTGTTTGGTCGCATGATCTTGTCCGAAAAGTCTGCCAACTTTTCGGGATCATGCTGCTCTTTGCTTGATCGCATGATCTTGTCCGAAAAGTCTGCCAACTTTTCGGGATCATGCTGCTCTTTGCTTGATCGCATGATCTTGTCCGAAAAGTCTGCCACTTTTCGGGATCATGCTGCTCTTTGCTTGATCGCATGATCTTGTCCGAAAAGTCTGCC
>JANQIP010000196.1 GCA_028282095.1 Xanthobacteraceae bacterium
GCCCCGGACGGTGGGCACGGCGCGCTTTGAGCGCGCCTTTGCCCCCCCTCCATCTGCTTTTCGGACAAGATCGTAGGGTGGGCATGCGGAGCATGCCCACCGAAAATGCCGCCATCATTTCTGCCGAATGGTACTTTGCGAGCTTCGGACGGTGGGCACGGCGCGTTTTGAGCGCGCCTTTGCCCACCCTACATCTGCTCGAAACACCCTCATGGTGAAGAGCGCAGCGAAGCTGCGCCTCTCGAAGCATGCAATTAGTATTAGGCTTCGTAGCATTTTACCTGCGAACTAAGTAGCAGCATCCCGTGCGCCGAGCATCGAACCTGGACCGAGCGCACCGCTCTGTCATTGGCGTCGACATTGGCAAGGACGTCTTTCACGTCGTTGGTTTGAACCCAGACGGCAACATGTCATGAGAAGCCTCGGACCAAGGCTCTGGAGACACGTCCGAGGGCTTATTGAGGCAGAGCAGCAATCGCGCGCGGCCAGTGCCCGCTATCGGTGGCGAGCGGTGCACGATTCCGCTGCCCGGTCCGGCGCAGCTCCCCTTGAAAACCGCAACGTCGTGGATGCCGAGGCGCTCTAACGGTCCTTCGAAATGCTTCTGCTCATGCAACGCCCGCTCGGCGAGTTGCGGTTGGACCCATTCGGTCGCGGGGCCGCGGTAGGTCGTCAGCAGGCGTGCCTCCACGCAGTCGCGGTGGAACTTCCAGCAGGCATCGTCGCTGACGCGCTCCAGCCGAACATCAACGAGATCACTTTGGGTGATCCTGGCAAACACCGAGACAAGATCACCGATATCCCCGAGCAGCAGGTCCCGCATGTCTCCCGAAGGCATACCACAGTCGTCCAAATGCGGTTCCACCGCCCGTCGAAGGTCGCTCGGTTGGACAAGAACTCGCATGTCAGGAAGACGCGACGCGTCCAATCGCTCGAGCCAGGTCTGCAAGCACAAGGGTAGCGCGCGGCGCCAGATCACGAGTTCCATGCCGGGGTTGCTGATGGCAGCGAGGCCTTCCGCTGCGTCGCACGTCTCGATGCCGGTGCCGAACGTAGTTGACGTGCCAACGAATTCACTTTCCAGGGATACGAACGAACCGGTCATGACGGCTCGGCTCGCTTCCAAACCGGGAACGGGTCGGGAAGGTCGGCCCACGCCCCCGGCGCGAAATCGTCGGTGTCGATCAGCGCCGCGTTCAGACTCGCACAAATTGTCTCGCGATCGAGCCCGACGCCGATGAAGACGATCTCCTGCCGCCGGTCGCCCCATGGCTCGGCCCAGTTGCGGGCGATCTCGGCCTGCAGCTCAGCGTGAGTGGATAGCAGCCGCTCCTTGGGCACCGAGGCCCACCAGCGCCCGAGCGGTGTGACAGAGGACATCGCGCCCGCAAGGCTGAACTCGGCTACCCAATCGGGTCGCGTCGCGATCCAGAAATGCCCCTTGGCTCGGATCGTGCCTGGCAGCGGGCCGTTCAAGACCTTGTGCAGCTTTTCCGGGTGAAAGGGCGCGCGTGCGTGAAAGACGAAGGAGGTGATGTCGTATTGCTCGTCCTCCGGAGTGTGATTGGCGAAGCCGTAAAGCTCCTTGAACCACATCGGATGCTCATGCGCCTTCTCGAAATCGAAGAGCCCTGTATCGAGAATGGCCTCGGACGGCACGTCGGAGTGATCAGTTTCAATGATCTTCGCATCGGCATTGAGGCTGCGGATGATCTTGCGCGCCGCGTCGACTTGCTCGGGTGTGGCATCGGCGACTTTATTAAGGATCACCACGTCCGCGAACTCGATCTGATCTGTGAGGAGATGCACGAGCGTGCGTTCGTCCTCATCGCCGAGGGTCTCGCCGCGATCGCGCAGGAAGTCGTGGCTGGAATAGTCCTTGAGCAGGTTCACCGCATCCACGACGGTCACCATCGTATCGAGACGCGCGACGTCCGACAGGCTCACACCCGTCTCGTCGCGGAATTCGAAGGTTGCGGCAACCGGTAGCGGCTCAGAGATTCCCGTCGACTCGATCAGCAAGTAATCGAACCGCCCCTCTCCGGCGAGGCGGCGCACTTCGGCCAGAAGGTCGTCACGCAGTGTGCAGCAAATGCAGCCGTTCGACATCTCCACCAGCGTCTCGTCGGTGCGGGAGAGCTCGGTGTCGGCACGCACCAGGTCAGCGTCGATGTTCACCTCGGACATATCGTTGACGATGACGGCAACCCGCCGTCCGTCGCGACTGTTCAACACGCGGTTCAGCAGAGTCGTCTTGCCGGCGCCGAGAAAGCCGGAGAGCACGGTGACGGGAAGTCGGTCGATGGCAGACATGGGTCATGCCTTCCCAATGAGCTACAGAGTTATGACTTGATCCGGTGCCGCTGGCGCGAGCGCTGCGTAGAGCTGCGGGAAACAGCCGGCCTGAACGCCGGCGACCATGCCTTTCGCTCTCACCTCACCCTTGCCGCACTGTTCGAACGTGCCTTCGGCCAGGTTGCGGCGCACGGCACATTGGTCGCAGATCATGAGCAGGATGTTCTGCTCTTTGGCGACCTTGGCTACGCGCTCGCCGACCGGATCGCCTTCACGCAGGCAGAACAGATTGTCGTCGAAGAAGAACATGCCGACGACGCTCGCTCCGTGCGAGCCATCCTCCAGTTGCGGAAGGATCATGGTGGCAAGCTTGTACGTCGCCGCCATGTCGGTGGCAAAGACATAGGCGACCTTCATGTCTTGCGCTCCGTCATGTGGTGTTTCCTGTTCATGGTTTGCGTGTGCACGACTGCCGGAACGGACTTGTCAGGGGCCATTGGAGCCGCTCCTCGGGCTTCCGATCATCGCGAGAAACTCCCGCCGTGTCGCTGGATCATCGCGGAAGCAGCCGAGCATGCGGCTGGTCACCATGCTGACACCCGGCTTGCGAATCCCGCGCGTGGTCATGCATTGGTGCGCCGCCTCAATGACGACGCCGACACCGCGCGGCTTCAGCACCTCCTGGATGGTGTCCGCGATCTGCGCTGTCAGCGCCTCTTGGATCTGCATCCGCTTGGCGAACACCTCGACAAGGCGCGCCAGTTTGGAAATCCCGACGACGCGGCCTGCCGGCAGATAACCGATATGCGCCTTGCCCAGGATCGGAACGATGTGGTGCTCGCAATGGGATTCGAGTCGGATGTCGCGGAGCACGACCAAATCGTCATAATCGGCGGCGTCCTCGAAGGTGGTGGCCAGCAGGGCCACCGGGTCTTCGCGGTAGCCGGCAAAGAACTCTTCGTAGGCCCGTGCGACGCGATCCGGCGTGCCCTTCAGCCCCTCGCGATCCGGATCGTCGCCCGCCCATTCGATCAGGGTGCGGACGGCCGCTTCGGCCTCGCTGCGGCTCGGCCGCCGGCGCGGATTCTGGCCAGAGCGCCGCAGCCTAGCCGGACGGCTTCCAATTGCTAACGTATCCATTTCAAATCCCTTACGACTGCCTTGTCCCGCGGACAGGGCCGATGCTCCTTGCGAATTGGGTACGCAACGTTATAACATTGCGTTTCCTCAAATCAAGAAGGGCTTTTATGATGACGCCCCGATCGATCGAGCCCCGGCCTTGCACCGACCCCGGCTGCCGCGGCGGGCATGCGCCGGCTGAACGGGTTGCACTGGCAATGTCCCTGTGCAGCGCGCGCGGAGCACAACTTACGGAGCTGCGGCGCCAGATCCTGGAGTTGCTCTGGAAGAGCGGTCGCCCGACGGGCGCCTACGAACTGATCGAAGCGCTGAAGCTCAGGGACTCGCGTCCGGTCGGGCCACCCACCGTCTACCGGGCGCTCGAGTTCCTGATGTCCCAAGGGCTCGTTTCGAAGATTGAAAGCCGGAACGCCTACGTCCCGTGCGCGCATCCGGAGCGCCGGCATGATTGCCTGTTCTTCATTTGTAGCTACTGCGGAGCATCAGTCGAGTTGGAAGACCCGCGGCTTGAGCGTCTGATCTCCGAGGATGCCGCCCTTATCGGGTTCCGCCCAACACGGCGCGTGATCGAGGTGGAGGGCGTCTGCGCGAACTGCATCGCGGACGGTGCGGCCTGAAGAGGAAAGAGGGGCGCGCCATGGAAAGCTCAGATCTCGATGGATTGTCGCAGCGTCTGCCGATTTCGGTGCTGACCGGATTCCTCGGCAGCGGCAAGACGACGATTCTCAACTATCTGATCCAACAGCCCGCACTGAGGCGGACACTTGTGCTTATCAACGAGTTCGGCGAGATCGGTCTCGACCACGACCTCGTGACGCACAGCAAGGATAAGGATGACGTCGTCATCGAGATGTCGAGCGGCTGCCTCTGCTGCACCATCCGGGGCGACCTTGCCAAGACCTTGCGCGAGGCGCCGGGGCGTTTCGCACGGGGCGGCAAGCTGTGGTTCGACCGGGTGGTCATCGAAACGACCGGGCTCGCGGATCCGGCCCCGATCCTTCACACCTTAATGACCGAACCGGCGATCGCGCGGCGTTATCGCCTGGATGGGGTCATCGCGACGGTCGATGCGGCCAATGGCGGCGACACGCTCGATCGCCAGATCGAGTCGGTCAAGCAGGCGGCGGTGGCCGATCGGCTGCTGATCACAAAAACTGATCTCGTCGACCTTGATGCCCTGCGCAGATTGCAGGACCGTCTACGGGTCTTGAACCCCGCAGCTCCGCAGATCATTGCAGAAAACGGCGTCGCAGATCCGGCATCGCTGTTCGATGCCGGTCTTTACGACCCGAAGACAAAGAGCCTCGATGTGCAGAACTGGCTTAAGGCGGAAGCCTATGCCGAGCCGCACGATCATCAACACGGAACGGCTGATCACGGCCACACCCACACCCACACCCATCAACACAACGACGTCAATCGCCATGACGCTCACATCAAGGCGGTCTGTCTCACGATCGATGAGCCGATCCACAGCGCTGTCCTCGATCTCTGGCTTGAAGCACTGCTCCTGCTCAGGGGCGCGGACTTTCTGCGCGTCAAAGGAATCATCAACGTCGTCGATTTCGATCGGCCGGTCGTCATTCACGGCGTTCAGCACATCTTTCATCCCGCGGTCACGCTGAAGGAATGGCCGAGTGAAGACCGCCGTTCCCGGATCGTCTTCATTGCCCGCGATATAGACGAAGCCGCGCTCCGAGACACGTTGAAGATGCTCGAGACCAGCAAGGTCCAGCAGCCGGAGCTCTTGCCCGGCGAGTCGGGCGGCAGCGGCGTCGCCACGTTCGAGGTGCCTCGATGACGGACCTGTTGTTCCCGGTGCGTCGTCTCCGGTCAGGAGAAGCCCGCCATGCCGTTGTTTGAACCTGACAGCATCCGCGCGCTTGTCGGCGATCGTGCAGACGGTGAACGCACGCTCGATTTGCGGGGAGTCTCCTTAAGTTACGCCCGGTCGGCGATCTCCCAAATGCTGGAACGGTGGCGCACAGATGATTTGACAAGCGTGGTGATCCGCATCGATTCGGCCACCGCAACCAGTGGAGAGACCCTCTTCCTTCCGGTAGGCCGGCAGCTCCTCGAGGCGCGTAAGCGCGGGCTCATCACTCGCTTTCATCCGTTGCCCGAGGGGGACGGCGGCGGGTTCTATGTCGAGCTGCCAGGCCGTCCTCGGGACGAGGATACGCAGCAATGACGCTCTGCCTGACCAACACCATGAAGCGAACCAAAGAGCCGTTCGCATATCGAATGCTCGGCCATGATCGAGCGGCGCCGCGGTGCAACGCTAGTGTTCCTTACCTGACGGTCCGACCCCGGACCGTCAGCCCGGAACACCAGCCAATCCGATGCTCTGTGATGCGGCATCGACACAATGAGACGAGCCCAAGCGTTGGTGCCGCATCACTAGCCGGGCGCCGTCATCGGGGGCACGTTCTACTCCGACTCGCTGTCCGGTCCCGACGGACCGCGCCGACTTATCTCGACATGTTCCGCCACAACGCAAGCGAGATCGCGAAGGCTCTAACGAGCTGACTCGGGCGCGCCATGCAAGCGACAGGAGGCAATCATGAACCAGATTCCGGTAACCGTCCTGACAGGCTATCTCGGAGCGGGGAAGACGACCCTCTTGAACCGTATCCTCACCGCGCAGCATGGCAAGAAGTACGCCGTCGTCGTCAACGAGTTCGGCGAGATCGGCATTGACAACGACCTCGTCGTCGACGCCGACGAGGAAGTGTTCCAGATGAACAATGGCTGCATCTGCTGCTCCGTGCGCGGCGACCTGATCCGCATCTTGGGTGGCTTGATAAAGCGCCGCGGCGCCTTCGACGGCGTCCTGATCGAGACGACGGGACTTGCCAATCCCGCGCCGGTCGCCCAGACCTTCTTTGTCGACGACGATGTGCGGCGGCGGACCCGGCTCGATTCGATCGTCACGGTCGTCGACGCCCGGCACGTCGCCGAGCGGCTCGAGGACAGCCACGAGGCCGTAGAGCAGATCGCCTTCGCCGACGTCATCCTGCTCAACAAGACCGACCTCGTTTCGTCTGAGGACCTGACGCCGGTGGAGAGGCGCATCCGTGCCATCAACCCGACCGCGGCCATATACAGGACGCAGCGCTGCAGCATCGACCTCGCTGCGGTCATGGACCGCCGCGCCTTCGATCTCGATCGTATCCTCGGGATCGAGCCCAACTTCCTGTCGGGGAATGGCCACGAGCATCACCACGCGGTGAAGAGCCTATCCCTCAGCACCGATCGTCCCTTGGACGGCTCACGCTTGGTAGGCTGGCTTCAACGCCTGTTGGGCGAACGCGGGCAGGACCTGCTGCGTACCAAGGGCATCTTGTCGCTTTCGGGCCAGGAGAGGCGTTTCGTGGTCCAGGCCGTCCACATGGTGATGGAAGGTAGCTTCGCGAAACCGTGGGAGCCGGATGAGAAACGCAACAGTCGTCTCGTCTTCATCGGACGAAACTTCGACGAGGCCGAGCTGCGCCAGCGGTTCGAGAGCTGCGCCGCATGACTCTCGCCACCGAGCAGGGCAAGACCGCGCTGCTCGATCGCATCGGCATCGTGTGGTCGCTCGGCGCCTATGTGGTGAGCCTCGCCTTCCTCAATGACGGCATCCTCGCGGCCGCTCTCGGCGACGGTCGGGCGGTTTTCCTTGGCGGCGACCGTGCCGATGCAATATCTGCTGTCCCGGTGCATGACGGGGCCTGCCTTTCAATGGCGATCGATCCCGACGGCCACGCCGTTCTCACCGGCGGCGATGATGGCCGGCTTGTGCGCACACCTGATGCCAGCGGACAGATCACCGAGATCCTGTCCGTTCCCGGACGGTGGGTCGAGCCGACCGCGGTCAGCCCGGCATCTGGTCTATGCGCCGCGGCGACCGGCAAGGCCGTCCATCTTTTCGCGCGAGACGGTGCGCGGATCGCAACATTCGATCATCCCAATACTGTTGGCGGCCTCGCCTTCGATCCCAAAGGGCAGCGTCTTGCCGCCGCGCACTATGGCGGCGTCAGTCTCTGGTCGGCAAAGTCCGGAACGCAAGAGCCTAGGCGGCTGGCCTGGCCCGGCTCGCACCTCGCCCTGACCTGGAGCCTGGACGGGAAGTACATCGTCACTGCCATGCAGGAGAACGAGTTGCATGGCTGGCGGGTTCGGGACGGCAGCGACATCCGCCTGTCGGGATACCCGGCCAAGGTGAAGTCGATGTCCTGGCTGCCGAAGGGACGCTACCTTGCGACGGGTGGTGCCGAGTCTGTCGTCTGCTGGCCTTTCCATGGCAAGGACGGCTCCTTGGACAAGGCGCCGCTCGATCTCGGATGGGGCTTCGAGGGTGTCGTGACGGTGGTCGCAGCCCACCCTCGGCACGAGCTGGTCGCCGCCGGATACGAGGACGGGGCGATCATATTCGTGCAGATCGGCCGTTTGCATCCGGCCCTGATCAAGGGTCCCGGAGACGGTCCCGTCACCGCCCTTGCATGGTCGGCCGATGGCCACGACCTCGCGCTCGGTATGGAGAGCGGTCTCGTTGGTCACCTTCGGATGTCAGATTGGCGGGTGCCGCAGGCGTGAGCGAGTCCTTGAGTCTGCGGCGCGGACTGGCAAGCCCACCATGTGGGCTGGAGAGACGGTCGACAGCGTCATCGGACGCCTCAGAGATGCGATCGTCGAACTTGCCTTTGCGGCGATAGCCGCTGCCTCGCCCGCAGCAGCGCACCCGCATGCCTGGCAAGAGCATGATCCCGAAAAGTTGCAGACTTTTCGGACAAGTTTATGCGACCAAGCAAAAGGAAACGGAGCGCGATCGATTCAATCTGAATGGACCGCGCTCTAGCGAGTTACCGGATTGCCCGCCTGTATGTCGGGGCTCAGCCTTTTTTTGCCGCAAGAAGGAGGCTCATTTTCTGGGGTCCCGTGGGCGTTGCCGAAAAATCGGTGAAGCCCTTTGCATCCAATGTCCGGCGCAAGGCGGACAGATCGTTGGCCGTCAGGTAATGGGTCCGATACCCCATCAGACGGGTCACCATTTCCCTGATGTTCTTGTGCATCGGGGAGGGGCCGCCCTCCGGGTCCAGGTGCTGGGCGACGAACCAGCCCCCCGGCCGGATGGAATCCGCGATCGTGCTGACAACGGCTGGAAGATCGGCCACAAACAGATGAAGGACATGGGAGACCAATGCCAGATCGTAGTTCGACTGCGGCAGAGCATCGTTTTTCAGATCAAATCCCCGTACCGTAATCCTTGAGTCGTAGCCCGCTTCCCGGCACAGCGTTTCGATCGCGGGCACCATATGCGGCAGATCGCAGATCTCGGCGGTCATCTTCCGGTTTTGGTTGAGAAGCTCGATCGTGTAGCGGCCATGACTGCCCCCGATGTCCGCCATCATGCGCATGGAAGGGAACTCCGGCAGCGACGCGATGAAATCCACCACGTCCTGCAGCGACCCCTGCAATGCGTGCTGGGCCAAGCCGTTCAGCGTATCGGTTTTGGCCCACTGGCCGCCGGACCAAGTCTGGCGGCCTTTCGGCGTCTGCAGCAGGGACGGCATTTCTTGCGCCACATAGGCGTAGCTGCCTTGCAGAAACCTTATGGCGTCTCCCTGATAAAAGGGTGATCCGGAGGCAAGGTATTCGGAAGCCATGAGGGAGTTGGAATAAAGGCTCTCCGACTTCTCGATGAACCCGCGGGTCGCCAGGGCGTCCAGAAAAGTTGCCGTCGCAGATTCTGACGTTCCGAGCGCGCCGGCGATCTGCGAAAGGCTTTTCGGAGTTTCCAGCGCGTCATAGAGCTTCACGCGCACGGATTCCAGGAAGGCGCTGGCAACCACCGTCTCCATGAGAAGGGTTTCCGCCGGTTCGAAGCTGGAAGCAGGTCTTGATAGGGTCATCGATGTTCTCCTTGTCGTATCGTTGAAGCTGGCTAACCGATGATTAAGTAGCTTAATCATCGGCGCAAATAAAAAAGCTACTCATCAAGGCGGTGGTCCATGACGTTTCCGATCGATTCCAGGAGGACGGAGATGGTTGCGATCTGTGACAAAGAAAACGAACTCAGACGTTCGACCAGATACGCCAGATCTTTCCCGTGAGCCTGCTCGTGCGCCTCGAACGCGCGCCAGCCCAAAGGTGTCAGGCTGACCTGCCACTCCTTGTTGTTGTGCGGAGATCTTTCTTTCCGTAACAGGTCCTTGGCTGTCAGCTTCGTCACCATCTGCGAAGCGGCGCTCTTGGTGATGCCAAGCGTGGAGGCGACATCGGTGATGCTGATCGGCTCACCCTCGCCAATCGCCTGGATCGTATGCGCCTCGCGCGTCGTCACCGTCAATGCGTTGTCGACCCGTATGGGGAGCTCCTCGATGGCTGCGTATTTGTTGGCAACCTGCAGGAACTTCCTGATCGTCGCTTTGATGAAGTCGGTCTTGTCTTCCATACCGATTATTGTAAAGCAGGTTAATCAAATGATCAATGCTCTTCTCTCGCCTCGCCATCGGCGAGGCAACGAGCAGGAAGGAGAGCGGCGATAGCGAGTGCAGCCATTGGCGACGACGTTGCCGCCGCGGTCGCCATGCAATGAAGCTTTGGTCGCCGAACGCGACACTTCGTGATGCGGTACCAATGCTTGAGCTCGTCTCATACAATTTCCGGCTGATTGGTTCGGTGAAAAACTATGCCGTGGCTTGAGGCCCTTTCTCCCGCGCCCGCGTCGAACGCGGGTATTCCCGTGTTCGGCTCCGTCTAAAGTGGCCCGAGTCGGGAACGCCCGACTTGGGCTGGTGGAGGTTTTGGGGGCTTTCATCAGACTTCGAGTCCGTTCATTCCCGCGAAAGCGGGAAACCAGTCGTGTTCTGACATCCTTTCGTCCCCGCTTGCGCGGGGACGAACGGATCAACAACCCCTCCCGGCGAGCACGCAGCCACGTGGCCGCCGACCCCGCGGCTATCTGAATCGCGCCACTCTGCGGGGCGAAGCGATCCACCATCGGCCCGCTCCTTTGGGCGTTCGCGTGGACGCCCATTTTGGTTGACAAAATGGTTTAGGAGCTTTACTAATTGTCTCCCGATGCGCAAGTGAGCATCTAGTGTTTCCTTCTCTGACGGTCCGACCCCGGACCGTCAGCCCGGAACACTAGTTAACGCGATGCTTTGTGATGCGGCACCAACACGATGAGACGAGCTC
>JANQIP010000245.1 GCA_028282095.1 Xanthobacteraceae bacterium
TTACGAGACGATCGCCGGCTGGAAGGACAAGACGGCGGGCGCGCGCTCCTGGGCCGAACTGCCCGCCCAGGCGATCAAATATGTCCGCCGCATCGAAGAACTTGTGGGTTGCCCTGTCGCACTGCTCTCGACCAGTCCAGAGCGTGATGACACGATACTCGTCCATAACCCGTTCGAGAGCTGAGGCGGTGACGCTGGAACGCGTTTCGCCCAACCAAATGGAATCTATCCCATTTTCCTTTGGAGCCTGATCCCGAGAAGGTGCCAGGCTTCTCGGACAAAATCATGGGAAAGCACAAAGGGAATAGGGCGCAATCGACTCAACCTGAAACGATCGCGCTGGAGCGGTTGCATCCTACGCCGAACCAATGATTGTTTGGACGTAGGATGCTCCAATAGGTTTAATTGGGGCGCGGGCGTTGACACTTTGCCGCTAGGCCAACTCCGTTCGATAGAATCGGAATTCGCCCTATTTTTCGTTTAGAGCATGATCTCGAAAAGTTGGCAGACTTTTCGGACAAGATCATGCGACAAAACAAAGAGAAATAGGGCGCGATCGATTCAATCTGAATAGATCGCGCTCTAGAATTAACCGCCAGGTCTACCGCGCGGGAACAAAAGTCGGGCCAACACTGCGCACCGGACCGCTGGGCGGCGGTTCGGGCTCGGCTGCGTCCGTATCGGGCTTCGCGGCGGTGCCTGTGCCTGAGTCCGCGTCGGGCTTGAGCGGATTGGCCTGGACCGGGACACCCTGCACAGCGGCGGGCGGCACCATCGTGTCGTAGCCGACGCCGAGCGCCTGGGCCCAACTCTGGCCCGGCAGGCGGCAACGACAGTTGGCGTCGAGCTTCTCACGATAGCGGAAGGCGGTCGGCAGGTCGCGGTAGGCCCAGCCGGAGGTGGAGACAGCCTGCGCGATGTCTTCACCGGGATTGCGATGCGTGTAGAGCACGACCTCGGTCGCCGGACAAAGCTGCCGGCACTTCTGCTCGTCCTCCAAAAAGCGTGACGGGGTGGTCTGGAACGAGATGGGGAAGTAATAGCCGTCGCAGGTGCGTACGCACAGCGTCCGGAAGGTCGAGGATTGGTAGCCCCCCGGCATCGGCATGATCGTGGTGCCTCGGCCGAACAGCCCGCCAAAGCCGAACAGGCCGCGCTGCCGGCTCGCCGCCGCCTGGTACTGCCGGCCGCAATTGTTCTGCGCGAGCGCAGCAATGATGGTCTGGCGCTGGCCGTCCATGCCGCCGCCTTGCAGGCGCTGCAACTCCATCTGGGTGTGGTTCATCCTGGCGCGCATGTTCTGGATCCGCGCCTTGAGCGGCCGGCAGGCGCCCGGCTCATTGACGAACAACGAGAAGATCCCAACGTTCCCGCAGCCGAGGCGGCGCGAGCGCGCCAGCAAGCGGTCGAGTTGGTATTGCTGCTCGTTGTATGTCTGCTCGTATTGTCGGGTCTGTTCGTTCTGGCCGGGACCACCGCGATCGATCAGCGCGAGCTGGCTTTCGAGCCGCGCACATAGCTGGCTCGCCTGGGAGCCGCCACTCGGCGGGTAGTATTGCGCGAGCGCCTCGCCCCCCATCGCCGAGGCAAAGAGGATCGCCGCCCCGAAAGCGAATGCTCTTGCGGTGGAGCCGCCATTGGCGGGCTTGCCCGAAGAATCTGCGTATTCGCCAGGGCAGACCGGCGCTTGGCTGGTTAAACCATGCTGTTGCCGGCGATGACCTGCTCTCATGGCATTCCCCCCGCTGCGTGGCCGCGCGGCCGGATTCGGACCCACCCTCTCAATTGCGCGAGCAAGCGCTGCAATGGTGTCCAAAGTGTGGATTGGTCTGAAAGATCAGCGCTTTCCGCAGATACGCGCACTGTTCGTTGAGCAGGGATTTGCTCCGGCAGTGTCACATATCCTCCCCCGCTGCGCGTGGGAGGATGACTTGATCCCAGTTTTGTTGATTTCCTAGACTGGGCCGCGATTGTCTTAGGTTGAACCGATCACGCTCTTCTTCTCTTTGTTTTGTCGCACGATCTTGGCGGAAAAGTCTGCCAACTTTTCGGGATCATGCTCTTTTTGCTAGTCGCGTTTCCTGCGGCGAACCGGATTCCACTTCGCCTGAAAACGTTTTCGAGTGCGATCCATTCAGATTGAATCGATCGCACTCTATTTCTCTTTAGTTTTGTCGCATGATCTTGTCCGAAAAGTCTGCCAACTTTTCGGGATCATGCTCTTTTTGCTGGTCGCGTTTCCTGCGGCGAACCGGATTCCACTTCGCCTGAAAACGCTTCAGCGCGCGCACTCGATGGCGAGGAAATCGCTGCAGGCATTGCCGCGGCAAGAAGCACCGCGATTGGGCACGGCCCCGGTGATGTCGCCGCGGTCGACCTTGTGGAACGACACTGCGTGCCGGAACGCGCGGCCCTTGCAGAAGGCGGTCGCTGCGGCATTGCCGCAACCTGCCCCGGTCGCAAGGCATTGGTCAATGCGATAGCCGTCGGCATTGCTCCCGATAATGAAGATGCGCTTTTCCGCCTGTGCGGCGGAGAACGATCCGATGATAGCGCTGGCGATGGCGACGGCGAGAATGGAGCGCATGGGCATGCTCGGTTGCGAAGGGAAAAAAAGAAATTGCGGACACAAACAGTATTGCGTCAGGAAGGTTAAGGCGGCGTTAACCGCAGGTTGCATGATGCTGTGGGGGAGCGTCGGGGGAGGGGCGCAAGCAAGCCACACGGTCGAACAGGGACGGCGCCCTCTCAAGACCCGATTGCTTAACGCTTGAATTAACGGTGCTCTCTTTCTCATTGTTTTTTAGCATGATCTTTTCCGAAACACCTGTGGCCTTTCGGGATCGGGCCGGCGTAGTCCGAACGCAGCCGGCTCTTGACGCGAGGCGCGCCCTTGCCCATTGTGCCGGCCATGAACGGCCCAATCACCCGCGTCGGCATTTGCCGGGAGATTATTCGCTAGCGCGCCCCGCTGGCTGCGGCCGTCTTGTCTTCATCGCACGACAATGAGACGCCAAAGGCCAGCGCAGGCCAGGCGGATGATTCCGGGTGCTGGTGCGGCGTCTCAAGGCAAGGCCGCGGCGCCGTCACGCGGCGGTGCATGACCGACGGAGCAGAGTGAGGCAATGAACCTGAGGCTCTACGATACGCTCACGCGGGAAAAGCGGGTGTTCACGCCGCTCGATCCCGCCAATGTGCGCATCTATGTCTGCGGGCCGACGGTTTACGACTTCGCCCATATCGGCAATGCCCGCCCCGTCATCGTGTTCGACGTCCTGTTCCGGCTGTTGCGCCAAGTCTATGGCGAGCAACATGTCACCTATGTCCGCAACATCACCGATGTCGACGACAAGATCAATGCACGGGCAGCCGAGCGGCTCGCTCAACGCGGCGAGAAGGGCGGTGACCTCAACGCGGAAATCCGCGCGCTCACCGAGGAGACCTACATCAACTTCAAGGCGGATGTCGCCTTGCTCGGATGTCTCGCGCCGACCGTCGAGCCGCGCGCGACCGAGCATATCGAACAGATGAAGGCGCTGATCGAGCGCCTGATCGCCGCCGGTCACGCTTACGTTGCCAAGGACCACGCGCTGTTCGCCGTCGCCTCGATGCCGGACTATGGCCGGCTCTCGAAGCGCCCGCTCGATGAGATGATCGCGGGCGCGCGGGTCGAGGTCGCGCCGTTCAAGCGCGATCCGATGGATTTCGTTCTATGGAAGCCCTCAAGGCCGGGTGAGCCGGCCTGGCCGTCGCCCGCCGGCATCGCCACGCCCGGCCGGCCCGGTTGGCATATCGAGTGCTCGGCCATGTCGGATTATTGGCTTTGGGACAAAGTGCAGGAGAGCCTCTCGCCGGCGGGGCTTGCGCATCCGCACCAGTTCGACATTCACGGCGGCGGCATCGATCTCGTATTTCCCCACCACGAAAACGAGATCGCGCAGTCGTGCGGCGCCTTCCACACCAGGAGGATGGCCAACTATTGGATGCACAACGGCTTCCTGATGGTCGAAGGCGAGAAGATGGCCAAGAGCCTCGGCAATTTCATCACCATCAGGGACGCGTTGAAGAACTGGCCGGGTGAAGCGATCCGGCTCGCCATGCTGCAGACCCATTACCGCCAGCCGATCAACTGGACGGAGGCGGGCCTGCGCGAGGCCAAGCGCGTGTTGGATCATTGGTACGCATTGACGGCCGACACGCCGCCGGGGATCGTGTGCGTCGAGGCGCTGGAGGCGCTCGCCGATGACCTCAATACGCCGAGAGCCATCGCCGCCCTTCATGAATTGCGGGGCGAAGCAGCGCGCGGCGCCGAAGGCGCGGCGGCAGGCCTCAAAGCAAGCGCCCAGGCATTGGGGCTGCTCCGGCATACGGCCGAGGACTGGTCGGCATGGCGGCCGGAGGCGGTCGATGTCGACGAAGAGCAACTGGCTCACTCCATCGCCGCCCGCGCGGCCGCGCGCAAGGCGAAGGACTTCAAAGAGGCCGATCGCATCCGCGACGAGCTGCTCGCCATGGGCATCTTGCTCAAGGATACCAAGGACGGCACCACCTGGGAGGTTGCGCGATGACGGCGCAGGCCGCCTTGGACCTGGCGCTGCGGCCGTTGCTGCCGACGGACGTCCCGCTCCTCGCGCAGATCTACCGCGCCAGCATCGAAGAGCTGACCGCCGATGACTATAGCCAGGAGCAGCAGGAGGCCTGGGCCTCCGCAGCCGACGACGAAGACGCCTTCGGCAAGCGCCTGGCGGACCGGCTCACCATCGTTGCCACGCTCGACGGCACGCCCATCGGCTTTGCGACGCTCGCCGACGGCCGCGAGATCGACATGCTGTTCGTGCATCCGGAGGTGGCCGGCCGCGGTGCCGGCACCATGCTGTGCGATGCGCTGGAAAAACTTGCGAAGGCCCGCGGCGCAACGCGCGTCACCACGGATGCGAGCGACACGGCGTTGTCATTCTTCGAGCGCAGGAACTATGTCGCGCAGCAGCGCAACGCGGTGCTGTTCGGTGGCCAATGGATGGCGCACACGACGATGCACAAGCAGTTGACAGGGGAGGGCCCGAAATGAAACGCCTCGACACCCCGTTCCCCCGCCACTGGCTCTACTACATCGTACTGAAGCTCGTGATCATCGCGATCGCGGTGGCGATCGGCTTGAAGGTCACCGGCTATTGGTGAGGGTTGGCATGACGGCATGGTCCTCTCCGCTGGCGCGCTGGACTTGACTCTCCTTTCGATTCGCTTCGCGGATCGATCCTTCGATTGTGGCCCGAAGGCAGGCGCTCCCCGCGATGGGGCAGGCATTGTCGTGAGGTTGTGATGGCGAAAGAGCGGCTCTATTTGTTCGATACCACCCTGCGCGATGGGGCGCAGACCTATGGCGTCGATTTCACGCTTGTCGACAAGCTCGCCATTGCCCGTCTGCTCGCAGGGCTCGGCATCGACTATGTCGAGGGCGGCTATCCCGGTGCCAATCCGACCGATACCGCATTGTTCGGGCAGGAGCGCGGGATCGATACGACCTTGACGGCCTTCGGCATGACCCGGCGGCCCGGTCGTTCGGTCTCCAACGATTCCGGACTGGTGACGCTGCTCGACGCCCATGCCGATGCGATCTGCTTCGTCGCCAAGTCCTGGGACTACCACGTCGAGGTGGCGCTGGCGACGACGCTCGAGGAGAACCTCGCCGCGCTCGCCGACAGCGTTCGCGCGGCGCGGGCGAAAGGCCGCGAAGTGCTGATCGACTGCGAGCACTTCTTCGACGGTTACAAGGCCAATCCCGACTATGCGCTCGCCTGCGCGAAGACCGCATTCCTGGAGGGCGCGCGCTGGGTCGTGCTGTGCGATACCAATGGCGGCACCCTGCCGCATGAGGTGGAACGCATCGTCGGCGAGGTTGCGCGTCATGTGCCGGGGGATCACCTCGGCATCCACGCCCACAATGATACCGAACACGCGGTGGCGAACTCGTTCGCCGCGGTTCGCGCCGGTGCGCGCCAGATCCAGGGTACGCTCAACGGATTGGGCGAGCGCTGCGGCAATGCCAACCTGGTCTCGATCATCCCGACGCTGACGCTCAAGCCGGAGTTCGCCGAGTGTTTCGACATCGGCGTGACCGCCGACAAGCTCAAGAACCTCACTGTGGTCTCGCGCAAGCTTGACGAGATGCTCAACCGCGCGCCCAACCGGCATGCGCCCTATGTCGGCGACAGCGCCTTCGCCACCAAGGCCGGCATCCATGCTTCGGCAATCGCTAAGGACCCCGCCACCTACGAGCATGTCGGGCCGGAGGCGGTCGGCAATCGCCGCCGTAATCTCGTGTCGGACCAGGCGGGGCGCTCGAACCTTCTCATCGAGCTCGATCGCATCGGCATCAAGGTGGACAGTAGCGACGAGCGGATCGGGCGGCTGCTCGAGATCGTGAAGGAACGCGAGGCGATCGGTTATGCCTATGAATCCGCGCCCGCGTCGTTCGAGCTGTTGGCGCGCCGCGTCCTCGGCAAGGTGCCGGACTATTTCGCGGTGGAGAAGTTCGACGTCAATGTCGAGCACCGGATCAATGCCCTGGGCGAGCCGGTCACGGTCAGCCTCGCCGTCGTCAAGATCAAGGCCGGCGAGGAGTCGCTGATGTCGGCCGCGGAAGGCGACGGCCCGGTCCATGCGCTCGACCTCGCGCTGCGCAAGGACCTCGGCGAGTACCAGAAATACATCGACGGGCTCGAACTGATCGATTACCGCGTGCGTATACTTGATGGCGGCACCAAGGCGGTGACGCGCGTTCTCATCGAGAGCCGGGACGAGAACGACGAGAGCTGGACCACGGTCGGGGTGTCGGCGAATATCATCAAGGCTTCGTTCCAGGCGCTGATGGACTCGATCATCTACAAGCTCGTCCGTTCGAGCGTGGAGGTGAGCTGAGAAGGCTTTTTCGTACAAGATTATATGAAAAGGCAAAGAGTTATTAGAGCGTCAATGATTCAGTCCGAAGAATTGGCCGTTCTGGCGCCCTGGGACCCGCTGGGATAAGATCGCTGAGAGCTCGGGCCGACAATGGAAGGTCAGGATATGCTCAATGGTTATGGCGATGTCACCAAGGCAAGCTTGCTGACCGAAGAAGAGCGCGAGCAAAGCGTCGTGATCACCGATCCGGCGCAGCCGGACAATCCGATCATCTTCGTCAGCGAGGAATTCGAGAAGCAGACCGGATACACGCCCGAAGAAACGCTCGGACGAAACTGCCGGTTCTTGCAAGGCGCCGAGACAAATCCTCAGACGATCGAGGCGATAGGCAGAGCGATCGCGCGCGAAACAGAGATCACGGCCGACATCCTGAATTACAAAAAGGACGGCACGAAATTCTGGAATCGCCTGCGTATCCGACCGCTCTACGGAGAGGACGGGGAGGTCATGTTCTTCGCCGGCGTACAAAACCCCATCGATGCCAGCGAGGTGCGGGCCGGCGCAATAGCCACGGCGCAGGATAAGGTCGACTAAACCCTCCTTGCGCAAGCAATCGTGATGCGAGCTGAACTATGAAAGGTCTCGGTCGGCATCCGGATCCGGCCGCGACGCGCATTCCTATCGAAAACCGCGTCGAGGACAATGTCGTGCGCTCCTAGAGTGCGATCCATTTAGGTTGAATCGATCGCACTCTGTTTCTCTTTGTTTTGCCGCATGATCTTGTCCGAAAAGTCTGCAACTCTTCGGGGATCATGCTCTAGTGATGCGGCACCAACGCTTGGGCTCGTCGCATTGTGTTGGTGCCGCATCACAAAGCATCGAATTAGCTAGTGTTTCTTACCTGACAGTCCGGGGTCGGACCGTCAGAGAAGGAAACACTAGAGCG
>JANQIP010000250.1:2500-37403 GCA_028282095.1 Xanthobacteraceae bacterium
GCCCGGCTGGAAGACATGGCTGCCGAAGCGATAGCCGGCCTCGTCGTCAAACTCGGTGGCTTCGTCGTAGTCGAACACCCAGCGGGCATGCTCGCGGCCGCCCGGCCGGTGCACCAGGCGGCCGGTCTCCTCCTCGTCGGCCCAGAACCGCCGCACCCCGCAATGTTCGCGGTATTTCTGCCATAGATGCGCGTCGATCCGCCCGGCGGCGTCAAGCGGGGCGACGAACTCATAGCCATGACGTTCCGAGCCGCGTGGAAATTCCTTGGACCGGGCAAGGTTCAGGCGAATGCGCTTGAGCTCATGCGGCAGTTGGGTCATGCGATGCTCCGATACGCGCTAGAGCGCGATCCATTCGGATTGAATCGATCGCGCGCTATTTCTCTTTGTTTCGTCGCATGATCTTGTCCGAAAAGTCTGCCAACTTTTCGGGATCATGCTCGAACCCCCGCCCCGGCTCCCTGAGCAGCATAGAGAATTTTTGCTCGCGAAAGCAGTGTCGGTTTTGATCGGGATCATTCTCCCCACAATATTTGGTCCGCGCCGGTTTCGCCCGACATTTCGGCTTCGCATCGGTGGCATTCGCCTACGGCCTCCATTTTCCGAGTGATTGCTTCGGGCCGCCGGAAGGAAGTGTTGATCCGTTCGTCCCCGCGCAAGCGGGGACCCAGGTTGCAGATACTGGTTTCCCGCTTTCGCGGGAATGAACGGAGTTCATAGGCCTATGAAGGCACAGACTTTTCGGACAAGATCATGCGACAGATAAAGAGTAAGGGAGCGCGATTGAACCAACCTGAAACCATCGCGCTCTAGCCATGAACTCGAACGACGCCCAGCAAGAGATCTTCGCCTTTCTGGCCGACCCGGCGACCCATGGCGGTGACGCCGCGGTCAAGCGGATCGATACCCATGCCGCCTCGGTGTTCCTCGCCGGAACGCGGACGCTCAAGGTCAAACGCGCCGTGCGTTTCCCGTTCCTCGATTTCACGACGCTGGCGCGGCGCGAAGCGGTCTGCCGGGCGGAGATCGAGGCCAATCGGCCGTTTGCTCCCGATCTTTATCATGGCGTCATCCCCATCACCCGCGAAGCCGACGGCCGGCTCGCGCTCGGCGGGGCGGGCGAACCGGTGGAGTGGGCGGTTGCGATGCGGCGCTTCGACGAGACCCGCACGCTCGACCAGATCGCCGACCGCGCCGGCATCGATCTCGATCTCGCCGACCGGCTGGCCCGCACCGTGGCCGCCGCCCATGCGCGCGCACCGATGGTCGAGGAACTCCCGTGGATCGCCGCGCTCGCCGCTTACATCGACCAGAACGATGCCGCCTTCGCCGCCAACGAAGCGCTGTTCCCGCCGCACAAGCGCGCGGAGCTCACGCGGGCGACGCGGGCTGCGCTCGCCAAAGCGCGACAGCTGCTCTTCATCCGCGGCGGGCGCGGCCTCGTGCGCCGCGGCCATGGCGATCTCCATCTCGGCAATATCGCCCTGATCGACGGCGAGCCGGTGCCCTTCGATGCGCTCGAGTTTGATCCGGTGATGGCGGCCGGCGATGTGCTCTACGACCTGTCCTTCCTCCTGATGGACCTCGTCGAACGCAATCTCGTGCCGGCGGCCAATGTGGTGTTCAACCGCTATCTCGCCGAAACCCGACGCGTCGAGGACTTCGATGGCCTCGCCGCGCTGCCGCTGTTTCTCTCGCTGCGCGCCGCGATCCGCGCCAAGGTGGTCGCGGCCCGGCCGGCAAGCGACCCAGATGGCGGGGCGGCGATCGCCAAGGCGGCGCGTACCTATTTTCGGCTGGCCTGCGAGCTGATCGCACCGCCCCCGCCCCTTGTCGTCGCCATCGGCGGATTGTCGGGCACCGGCAAGTCGATTCTGGCACGCGCGCTCGCCCCCTATATTGCACCGCTGCCCGGCGCGGTGATTCTGCGGTCGGACACCAAACGCAAGGCGATTTTCGGGATCGCGGAGACGGCGCCGCTGCCGTCTGACGCCTACCAGCCGGAGGTGACCGACTACATCTACCTCACTTTGGTCGACGAGGCGCGGCGGCCCGCCACCGCCGGGCACTCGGTGATCGTCGACGCAGTCTTTGCCCGCCCGCAACAACGGCAGGCCATCGCCGCGGCGGCGCGGCAAAGCGGCGTGCGATTCGTCGGCCTGTTCCTCACCGCCGATCTCAACACCCGCGTCGAGCGCGTGCGTGGCCGCACGCGCGATGCTTCGGATGCCGACGAGCCGGAGGCGCGCCGGCAGGAGCAATACGACCTCGGCGTCATGGATTGGGTCGCGATCGATGCCTCGGGAACGCCGCAGGACACGCTCGCCCGCGCCCTCGATCAGATCATGTGCTGATGCCCCACCGGTGGCACGCCAATGGCACCGCCGATCACGCAGTTGCGCCCGCTCTGCTTGGCGGCGTAGAGGCGCCGATCGGCCTGCTCGATCACCACGTCCGACGAATGGCCTGTCTCGTGCTGGGCGATCCCGATCGACAAGGTCATCCGCCCCAGCTTCTCCTGAGTCGAACGACGGATCAGCTCCTTCTCGATCACCGCGCGCCGGATATTCTCGCCGACGGTCAGTGCATCCTTCAGCGCGGTGCACGGGAGAAGAACCGCGAACTCATCGCCGCCATAGCGAGCGATAACGTCGCCGCCGCGCACGGCGTTCTTGATCGCGAACGCGACCAGCCGCAGGACGTCGTCGCCGATCTGATGGCCGAAATGGTCGTTGAAATCCTTAAAGCGATCGATATCGACGAGAACCAGCGACAGCGGCGTATTGGTGCTCTCGGCCCGTCCGATCATCTGCTTGAGCGCGAGATCGAACAGCTTCCGGTTGGCCACCGCCGTCAGCGGGTCGGTCATGCTCTCGATGCGAAGGACCTCGATCTTGTCCTGGAGCTCGCGAACTTGCGCTTCCGAGTTCTCGAGCTGCCTCTGCAGCAGCGCATTGGTGTTCTGAATCTCCTCGGTCGAGCGAATGAGCGCGTCCACGATCGCCCCGACCGCTTCGGGATCACCCAGATGGTCGAGTTTCTTCGATGCGGTCTCCAGCTCGGTGCCGTACCCGTTCGCCGAGCCATAGGCCGTGTTGATAAGACCGGCCACCAGTTCCGCCTCGTCGCGCAGATTCTCCCCCACCGCAAACAGGTGCTGCAGATGGCGGTTGTGGGACAGATGACGATTATAGATGTCCGATATGGCGTCGTCCGTCAGCGCGCCGGCTTCGATCAACGTATTGACGTCGCGGTTGAGCGACTGGTTGTGACCTGAAAGGTAAACGAACCAAGTCTCGAATGACATCGGATCAGGCGTCAATCCGGTCGCCTTGATCCGCGCAAGGACCTCCTCGGCCTTCGTAAACCCAATTGTTTCGGACCCCATCCGTATGAGCTCCCGATTCCCTCGTGTCGCAACAGACTTGCATTCTAAGGAACAAAGGTTGTAAATGGGTGTAACACGACTGAACGTGGCGAAAACCTGTTCGAATTTTCGATGAACGCTGCTGTTCAGTGAGTTACGGCGGTGAGCATCCCCGACAGAGCCGGGAACTTAGGACGTGAGCCGCTCAAGGCGGCCGGTTGGGATCGCTGAAGCGGCGGCCACGATGAGAATCCCGTGCCCCACCTGCAACAGCTTTCGGATTTACCTGCTTTTCCCGTCTACTCAACCAATAAGAGAAAGCAGCGATCGTCTTGTGCTGGCTGGCCCTGTTGACGCCGCTTGCTGCCGGCTCAAGCAGCGTCCACTCCAACAATTATGAAGACTAATACAAACTGAAAACTGGCACTGCGATCCCGGCAGAGCCGGGTCTCTTCTTGGACGCTAGCCTGTTTGGCTTGGCCCGACAAGCCTAGAGCATGATCCCGAAACGTTGGCGGACTTGAAAAGAGCGTGATTGATACAAGGACAAGCAATCGCGCTCTCTTTCTATTTGTTTCCTCGCATGATCTTGTCCGGAAAGTCTGCCAACTTTTCGGGATCCTGCTCTAAGACTTGGGCGCCGCAAAGCCTGACCCGGCAGACCTAATCGAGGAGCCTTTCCGCCCGCCGAGGCGTTCGGAGCGCGACAAAATGCTTGACGTCGAATGGCCCGGCACAACGTCCACCAGCAACACCTCGCCCCCATAGCCCTCGACGAGGTCGCGCCCGACCACTTGATCGAGCCGATAATCGCTCCCCTTGACCAGGACCGTCGGGCGCAGGCGAGCAATCAGCTCGATCGGCGTATCCTCCTCGAAGACCGCCACGAGGTCGACCGCCTCGAGCGCGGCAAGCACGTCGGCGCGTGCATGAACATTCTGGATCGGACGCTGCTCCCCCTTGAGCCGGCGAACCGAGCCGTCGCTGTTGAGACCGACGATCAACCGGTCGCAAGCCGCGCGCGACTGTGTCAGCAGCTTCACATGGCCGGGATGCAGGATATCGAAGCAGCCATTGGTGAAGCCGATGCGCAGTCCCTGCGCCCGCCATTCACGCACGCGCTCGTCCAAGACGACCGCGTCGAACACGATCTTCTCTTCCGAGGCGAGCGCAGCGGCGGGAAGAATGCGCGAGCGCAGCTCGAGCGAGGAGACGGTTGCGGTTCCACGCTTGCCGACAACGACGGAAGCCGCGGCATTTGCCGCGCGCATCGCCGCCTCGAAACCCGCATTCATGCCAAGGAAGGCCGCGAGCACGGCAACCACGGTGTCGCCTGCTCCGGATACGTCGCGCACGCGCACCGGATAGGCCGGCACGTGCAGCGGCTCTTGCGCTGCGACCTTCAGCAGCATGCCGTCCTCGCTGAGTGTCACCAACACCGCTTCGCTCTCGACCATGCGCTGGAGTTCGGCGGCAGCGGCGGCGAGCTCGGCGCGGTCGCGCACCGGGCGATGCGTCGCCTCGCCCAATTCCTTGCGATTGGGGGTGATCAGCGTCGCGCCGCGATAGATGGAAAAATCCGGCCCCTTGGGATCGACCACGACGACCTTGCCGAGCCCGCGCGCAGTCTCGATCGTCGCACGGATGACGCGCGGCGTCAGCGTGCCCTTGGCGTAATCGGAGAGGATGACCGCATTTGCGCGCGGCAGCGCCGCCTGGATGCGCGCGATCAGTTCGCCCTCAATCTCGGTCGACACGGGCGCCGCAACCTCCCAGTCGGCGCGCAACAGATGGGTCGAGTAATGCTCAGAGACAAAACGCAGCTTGTGCACGGTCGGCCGCGACCGATCGATGATGAGGTCCGGCTCGATCAGCCCTTGGTGGCGACCGATCGCGGCGTGCAGCATGCGGCCCGCTTCGTCGTCTCCGATCACGCCGAGAAAGACACAGCGCGCGCCGAGGCTCGCGATATTGCAGGCGACATTGCCGGCCCCGCCGATCAGCCTGTCTTCGCGCTTGACCGCCAGCACCGGCACCGGCGCCTCCGGCGAGACGCGGGACACCTCGCCATAGACGAAATCGTCGAGCATCGGGTCGCCGATGCAGAGCACGGTCTCATCGGCAAGGCGAGCGAGAAAGGCGGCGAAATCAAACATCGGTCCTGCCTGCCGGATTGCGCGCGGCGTCTCAACGATAGCGGTCCGGCCGGTCGAGGAAGCCGGTCACATAACGCTCGACGGCGGTTTCGAGCGGCGTGAAGCCGCCATTGTATCCGACCCGGCGCAGCTTCTCGACGGAGCCTTGCGTGAAATACTGGTACTGCTCGCGGATCGCTTCCGGCATATCCACATAGGCGATGGCAGGCTCGCGTCCGAGCGCGCGAAACACCGCGGTGATGGTATCGCGGAAGCTGCGCGCCGCGCCGGTGCCGACATTGAACAGGCCAGACACGCGCGGGCTGTCGAGAAACCAGCGCAGCACTGCCACCGCGTCGTCGACATAGATGAAGTCGCGCCGCTGGTCGCCATCGGCGATGCCTTCCCGATGCGATTTGAACAGGCGCACGGTGGCACCATTGCGGGCATCGTCAAAGCGCTTGGCGATGAGACTCATCATCTCGCCCTTGTGGTATTCGTTGGGTCCGAACACGTTGAAGAATTTCAGACCGACCCATTGCGGCGGCATCGGCTCGCAGCGCCCGAGCCGCGCCATCACGGCAAGATCGAACAGATGCTTGCTCCAGCCATAGAGGTTGAGCGGTCGCAATCGCCGCAGCGCCGGCAAACTCTCGTCGTCGTCGAAACCCTGCGCGCCGTCGCCATAGGTCGCCGCCGAGGAGGCATAGATGAACGGCGTTCGCGTCTGCGCGCACCAGTCGAGCAAGCGCAGCGACAGGCGGAAATTGCTCTCCACGACGAGATCGGCGTCACGCGCCGTGGTGTCGGAGATGGCGCCGAGGTGAATGACGGCGTCGAGCTTGCGACCATCCAGCCAGCGAAACAGGTCCTCGGGCGGGACGACATCGGCCAGTTCGCGCTTGGCAAGGTTGCGCCATTTGTCCTCGCAGCCGAGCCGGTCGCTCACGACGATATCGGCGCGACCGGACTCGTTGAGGCTCGCCACCACATTCGATCCGATGAATCCCGCCCCACCCGTCACCAGCAGCATCGCTCGCGCCCCACGGCTTTTGCCCATTCCATTACGCTCGTCATCAACGCCCGTTCGTTCCGTCTTTCGGATGAGATCATGCGACCAAACAAGATGTCGTCGGTCGCGGTCGCATCGTCCGTCGGCGAGTTTGCCGCCGCCCGAAATCACGTTGCCGCGCCGGCCGACCGGCTCTCCTTTGCCCGACGCGGCAGCGCGGCGCAACACCGCCCGCGCGGTTGTACATTCGGACAAGATCATGCGACAAGACAGTGAGAAGGAGCGCACGCGCCAACGGGCGCCTGGTTGCTCCGCTCGCCAAGGCAGAGCATTGCGCGGATGAACATCCATTCGCAGTCCACCGTGGCACCGAACGCCGGTCACGCCGAAGCCCCGATCCTCATCATTCCCTATATGTGGATCGGCGATTTCGTGCGCTGTCATTCGGTCGTGCGGGTGATCAAGGCGCGCGCGCCGGACCGTCCGGTCGATTTTCTTACCAGCGCGACGGCGGCGCCGCTGCTCGACTACATGCCAGGCGTGCGGCAAGGAATCGTCTGCGACCTGCCGCGCAATCGCCTCGCCTTCGCCGACCACCGGGCGCTGGCGGAGCGGCTGCGGCGGGAGGGCTACGGCCAGGCGCTTGTCATGTCGCGCAAGTGGAAAGCTGCGCTGGCGCCCTTTCTTGCCGGCATCCCGCGGCGGACGGGCCTTGTCGGCGAGTGGCGGTTCGGCCTCATCAACGACCTTCGCTTCGGCGAGCGCCGGCTGCCGCGCATGATCGACCAATGTGCAACCCTCGCTTTGCCGAAAGACACTGCACCGCCACCGGACTGGCCGGCGCCGGTATTGGCGGTGTCCGCCGCGGAGAGCGGCGCGTGGCGGGAAAGGCTCGGAATCGCGCGCAACGACGATCCCATCACAGCGTTCGCTCCCGGCGCGGTCGGGCCCGCCAAGCGTTGGCCCGTCGATTACTATGGCGAGCTCGCCAAACGGCTTGTCGCGAAGGGGCATGCCGTCTGGGTGCTCGGCGGACCGGCCGAGCGCCCGCTCGCCGCCGAGATCGCCGCTATTGCCGGTCCGCGGGTGCAGGACCTTACCGGCCCGGATCTGCGCAACGCCATTCTCGCGCTCGCAGCGGCCGATGTCGCGGTATCGAACGATTCCGGGCTCATGCATGTCGCCGCCGCGCTCGGCACGCCGACGATCGGCATATTCGGCCCGACAAGCCCATGGCACTGGGCACCGCTGAACCCGCTCGCCGCCATCATCGAGGCGGCCATCGATCTACCGTGCCGGCCCTGCCATAAGCCGGTCTGCCGTCTCGATCATCATCGCTGCATGCGGGACATCACGCCCGATATCGTACTGCAGGCGGTCGAGGCGACCTATGGCGTTTCGGCACCGCCGCGCGTAGTCCGACATTGAGCATGGTTCCCGCAGGGCGCGGGCGCGAGCCGTTCACCTGTTCGCTGCCGCTACCTCATGGCGAGGTGCGCCGCGAAGCTGTGCGTTTCGAATCATACCGACGCAATCGACACTCGAGCGCGATTGCTTTGATTCAACCGCGCTCTATTTCTCTTTGTTTGGTCGCATGATCTTGCCCGAAAAGTCTGCCAACTTTTCGGGATCATGCTCTAAACCTCCCGCTGAAAGGGGGAGGTGATGGACTCAAGCCCGAGGCGGCTACTCGGAAAGCGTATCATGCTCTCAACGAATGGCGCTTTGAGATTTCTCGCTCAACCAAGATTGGCGATGCGTGCATGCGGCTCGCGGGTTTCCGGGCTTCTTTCGGAATCGTTCCTTGTTTCTTTTCGCAAGTCCGGCGCTTCGTCGACGACATATCGATTTCGACCGGCATTCTTGGCGGCATACATCGCCCGGTCCGCTCGCTTGAGGGCGACCTTCAGATCATCCCCCCGACTTGGATAGGCGGTACATGCACCGATGCTCGCCGTTGCCAGGTTCGGGCCGTCCGTAATCTTAAGGCGCGTCTTACGAATCGCTTTGATGCGACGCTCCAACACGTTGAGAAGGTCGCGTTCGTCGCAACCGGGCATCGCGATCACAAACTCCTCGCCTCCCCAACGACTGACGATATCGTAAGGACGCTGACCGGAGAGGATGACGCGCGCGAAGTGCTTTAGCACCTCGTCTCCGACCTGGTGCCCGTATCGGTCATTGACGCCCTTGAAGTCATCGATATCGAGAAATGCAATCGAAATCGGTTTGCCACTGCGCCTCGCCGATTGCCATTCACATTCCAATAGCCGCTCGCCGCCGGCCCGGTTCCAGAGACGGCTTAGTGGATCAATCAAGGCTGCCCGCTCGGCGTCCTCCAGCTCTTCGACCAACCGGCGATGGGCATCGCAAAGGGCAGCATTGGTGATCTCCGATTCTGCCACTTTGCCGAGATCACTAAGAACAGCGAGCTGGTCTTCGCTGATTTCACGCGGGATTCTATCGATTGCGCATAGCGTGCCGATTCTTATGTCCGTTCCGAATGTCAAGGGATATCCCGCATAGAAACGGAAGAAAGGTTCATCAACCACAAGCGGATTATCAAAAAACCGCTCATCCTCCAGGGAATCCGGAACAACCATCGGCTCGCAGCGGAGGATGGCATGACCGCAAAAGGAGATATCGCGCGGAGTTTCCGCGACATCGATCCCCGCGATGGACTTGAACCACTGGCGCCTCTCATCGACCAGCGAGATGGCGGCAATCGGCACGCGGAGCGTGGTGCATACAAGGCGCGTTATTCGCTCGAACCTCTCCTCAATGGGCGTATCCAAGATTCTCAACGCCCGAAGAAAAGAGAGGCGCTCAGGCTCTCTTGGGCATGCTGGCGCTTCGATCATAGGTCCTTGTCCCGCGAGCATCGAATACATGAGTCAATCTCTACCAAATCTATCACAATTTCTAAGAAACAAGGTTCTACATGGAAGATAAGAAAAGAATCAAATTATAATGATGGTGCTCTCAGGACGATTACCTCGGACCAAAGTCCTTGTTGTTTGCCCTTTTGAGGGTCTGAAAGGGGAGGTCGGTGTGCGTAGCAAACCGGAGGAGTCAGAAGCACGACCGGTTTAGCCTGTGTCAATCGTGCTCTCTTGGTATGGCTTTCTCGCAGGTTCTGATCCAAAAAAGGGAGCAACTTTTTCGGATCATATGACCTCATCGATTGCGCGCAGAACATCTGCGGTCTCGACCTGCTTGTCCTTGCCGCCGACGATCGCGATCGGCCCGCGGCCTTGCGGCCCGGTCAGCTCCGGCGTAGTCGTGAGAAAAATCGCAACGAGCGGGCGTTCGAGCGCCGCCGCCAGATGAACGAGCCCGGTATCGACCCCGACCACCACCGCCGCGCCCGCGATCAGGCGCGCCATCTCGTCGGGCGGACGCCTGTCGGGCACGCATGCGTTCGGCAGTCCGGCGGCGATCTGCTCGCTGCGCTCGCGCTCCGCCGGCGTGCCCCAAGGCACCACGATGTCGTAATTGCGCGTGGCGATCTCACGACCGAGGTCACGCCATTGCGCCTGCGACCATTGCTTTTCGGCGCGGGCGGTCGCATGGAGAAAGACGGCGTAGGCCGGGCGATTTATCGGGCGAACCGGCTCAGAGAGCGCGAGGCCGTAATCGACGGGTCCGCTCGGCTGATAGCCGAGGGCGAGACCGCCGAGCGCCCGGTTGCGTTCGATTGCGTGCAGGCTGCGCGCAACACTGTGGCGCCGATCATAGGCGAGCGCGGCCGGCGGCTCGCGGACGCTGTGCCAATCATAGCCGTGACGCTGTCCTCGCGCGAGGCGGGCAATGGTTGCAGTACGAACGAGTCCCTGCGTATCGATGATCACGTCGAAGCTGCGCGCCCGCAGCAAGCGGACGAGTTCGGTGATCTCGTGCCATGTGGAGCGCGCGAACAGCGCATTGCGCCAGCGCCGCGCGGCGATCGGAATCACCTCGTCGACCGCCGGATGCAGATGTGCGAGCGGCGCGAAAGCTTCCTCGACCAGCCAGACGAAACGCGCCGCCGGCAATTGGCGGCGGGCATCGGTAATCGTTGGCATGTGGTGAATCACATCCCCAAGCGAAGAAGTTTTAATAAAGAGTACTTCAACCATGAACCTATTTGGCGCGTTATGTGTGGTGGAAACGCCGCTCCTCGGCTTGCCAGCCCAAGTCAGTTCAGGCACTCAAAGTCCCATGACCTGTCCGTTGTTCCGAACAATCCGGCATTGAGAGGAGGCACGGGAAACGATGACCATCCTCGTCACCGGTGGTGCCGGTTATATCGGAAGCCATATGGTGTATGCGCTCGTCAATACTGGTGAACGCGTCATCGTGCTTGACGACCTGTCGACCGGGTTCGACTGGGCGATCGCACCTTCAGCACGATTCATCGTCGGCGATACCGGCAATGAGGCGCTGGTCTCAAGGATCATTGCCGAGCATTCAATCGAATCGATCATCCATTTCGCTGCCGCGGTGGTGGTGCCGGAATCGGTATCCCGTCCCCTCAAATACTATCTCAACAACACGGCGAATTCGCGCAACCTGATCGAATGCGCGGTGAAGGGTGGCGTACGCCGTTTCGTCTTCTCCTCCACGGCTGCCGTGTACGGCAATCCCGCGCGCGTCCCGGTGACCGAGGACGACCCGACCGCACCGATGTCGCCTTATGGCTCATCCAAACTGATGACCGAGACGATTCTGCGCGACGCCAGCGCGGCGCATGGACTTGATCACGTGATCCTGCGCTATTTCAACGTCGCCGGCGCCGATCCGCTGCTGCGTACGGGTCAGTCGACGCGCGCCGCCACCCATCTCGTCAAGGTGGCAGTCGAAACCGCGCTTGGGCTGCGCGAGAAGATCGAGGTATTCGGCACCGACTATCCGACGCGCGATGGCACCTGCATTCGCGATTACATCCATGTCTCCGACCTGATCGCAGCCCATGTCGACGCGCTCGCCTATCTTGCGCGCGGCGGCCCGCCGGTGACGCTGAATTGCGGTTACGGACATGGCTTCTCCGTGCTCGAAGTGATCGAGACGGTCAAGCGCGTCTCCGGCGTCGACTTTCGCGTCGACTATGCGGCGCGGCGGCCGGGCGATCCGGCCGAGATCATTGCCGCTCCGAAGCGCATCCACGAGGCGTTCGGCTGGACTCCACGTTACGACGATCTTGCCACCATCGTCGCCCATGCGCTCGCCTGGCAGCGCAAGCTGTCGGCGCGGAGCACCTAGCGTGCGATCCATTCAGATTGAATCGACTGCGGTCTCTTTCTCTTCGTGCGATCCGGGAGCGGGTGTTGATCCGTTCGCCCCCGCGCAAGCAGGGACCCAGGATTTCATGATACTACCGGTTTCCCGCTTTCGCGGGAATGAACGGAATTCGTAGGGCCAGACTCCTTTCCCAGCCCTCCCCCGCAAGCTGGGGAGGGAGTAAGAGTTTCAAGCTACGGCATAGTTCGTGACCAAACTAATTTGCCGGAAACGGTATCACATGCCGAGATAGGCCTGCCGCACGCGGTCGTCTTCCAGCAACTCGGCGCCGGTGCCGGTCAAGGTGACTCGCCCGTTCTCCAGCACATAGGCGCGGTCGGCAAGCTTGAGCGAGAGCGCGACATTCTGCTCGACCAGCACACAGGTCAGTCCCTCGCGGTTGAGCTCGCGGATGGTGCGCAACACATCCTTGACGATCGCCGGCGCCAGGCCCAGCGAGGGCTCATCAAACATGACAAGGTCCGGTGCGCCCATCAGGCAGCGGCCGATCGCGAGCATCTGCTGCTCGCCGCCCGAAAGCGTGCCCGCGGTCTGGCGCAACCGCTCTTTCAGGATCGGAAATAGCGCGAACACGCGTTCGAGCTGAGTGGCGCGCTTGCCCTGCGCGCGCGGCAACATCGCGCCCATATCGAGGTTCTCGCCGACCGACAGCGTCGGAAAGACCTGGCGTCCTTCGGCCACTTGGCCAATGCCGAGATTGCAGATGCGGTGGCTGGGCCAGCCGGCGATGTCGGTGCCGTGAAACGCAATGCGCCCGCGCGTCGGCCGGTTCATCCCGGCAACAGTGCGGATCAGCGAGGTCTTGCCCGCTCCATTGGCGCCGACGATTGCAACGATGCCGCCTTCCGCGACATCGAAGGAGACCCCGGCGAGCGCCTGAGCGTCGCCATAATACACGTCGAGATCGCGCACCGAGAGCATCAGAACGCCACCTCCGCCCCCAGATAGGATTTGATCACGGTGGGGTCGCGCACGACCTCCTCGGGCGTGCCTTGTGCGATCTTCGTGCCGTGATGCAGCACGAGGACACGACCGGCAAGCGCCATCACCGCCCGCATCACGTGCTCGATCAGCAGAATGGTCACGCTCATCTCGCGATTGATACTGCGCAGGATCTCGACCATGCGGTCGATCTCAGTCGGAACCAGCCCCGCCATCACCTCGTCGAGCAGGAGCAGCTTGGGATCGGTGGCGAGGGCGCGCGCGACTTCGAGCCGCTTTCGGTCGGGCAGCGTGAGAGCGGCGGCGGCAACCGTGCGCTTGTCGAACAGGTCAAGCTTGGCGAGCACGTCGCGGGCATGGCGGCGCGCCGCCGACATGTCGGTCCGGTGCAGCAGAGCGCCGACAAGGACATTGTCCTCGACCGAAAGCGTGGGGAATGGCCGCACGATCTGAAAGGTTCGGCCGATGCCGAGCCGGCATACGGCGTCGGCGCTCATGCCGTCGGTGCGCGCGCCGCGAAAGCTGATCGTACCCTCGTCCGGCGGGGCCACGCCCGCGATCATATTGAACAGTGTCGTCTTGCCCGCACCATTGGGCCCGATCACTGCGAATATCTCCCCCTGGTTGACGGAGAAGCTCACCTTGTCGACCGCAACAAGGCCGCGGAAGCGCCGACTGACGCCATTGACCGAGAGGAACTCTGTCACGGCTCGTTCTTCACGAGATCAAGCCGCCGCGCGATCCACGGCCACACGCCGGTCGGCACCAACGTGATGATGATCATCAGCGTGAGCCCATAGAACACGGCCTTGACGCCCGGCAGGTCGATGCCGAGCCACTCGGTCAGCGCGATCAGGACCTCACCGAGCGGGGTGAGAACGAAGGCCCCGACGACCGGGCCGAACACCGTGCCGATCCCCCCGACGATCGGCGCCAGGATGAGCTCGATCGAGCGGCTGATATTGAAGATCTGCGTCGGAAACAGGCTGTTGTTGTAGAACGCGTAGAACACGCCGCCGACCGCGGTCATGCCCGACGAGATCAGCACCGCCTTCATCTTGGCACGAAACACATCGATGCCGAGCGCCCGCGCGGCGGTCTCGTCCTCGCGGATCGCGAGCCATTGGAAACCCAGCCGCGCCCGCGAAAGAAGGGCCGTGATCAAGACACCCACGGCCGCAAGCAGGAAGGCGAGATAATAGAACAGGTGCTGGCCGCCGCGCAGATTCCACCACTCGCCAATGCGGTCTTGCTCATAGGGTATGAAGAGCCCGCCGGCCCCGCCGACAAAGGGGATATGGTCGAAGCCGATGCGGGTGAACTCGGCAAAGGCGATGGTGAGCAGCGCGAAATAGACGCCCTCGATCCCGAAGCGGAAACCGAGCCAGCCGATCGCCGCCCCGAAGGCCGCGGCGATCGCGATGGCCGGCACGACACCGAGCCACGGGCCGATCCCATAATGCACCCACAGGGCCGCCGCGACATAGCCGCCGACCCCGACATAGAGCGCATGCCCGAGCGAGAGCTGGCCGGCATAGCCCATCATCAGGTTCCAAGCCTGTCCGACATAGACGAAGTAGAGAATCAGGGTGAGCACCGACAAGAAATAGCGATCGAGCGCCAGCGGCGCCGCAAGCAGCATGACGACGAGCACGCCAAGCAGAATCCTGGCGCGCGTATTCATCGCCCCCCACAGCGCCGTCATGCCACCCTCCTTCCCATCAGGCCTTGCGGCCGCAGCACGAGCACGGCGATCAACAGGGCGAACGAAAACATGCTCTTCATCGAAGGAGCGATAAGGAAGCCGGCAAGCGCCTCCGATACCCCGATCAGCACGCCGCCGACCAGCGCGCCCGACATCGAGCCGAGCCCGCCGACAATGACGATGGTAAAGGCAAGCAGCGTATAGGCCGGACCAAGGCTCGGCGCCGCGTCGGCGATCGTTTCCATCAGGGCACCGGCCGCGCCGACACAGGCAAGGCCGAGACCGAAGGTCAGGGCATAAAGCCGCTTGACGTTGAGCCCGATGACCGCCGCCCCCACCAGATTGTCGGCACAGGCCCTGATCGCCGTGCCGGTGCGGGTGTGGCGGAAGAAGGCGAACAGCCCGGCCGACACCGCGACCGCGGCGATCGCCGCATAGACGCGCACTTTGTCGATGATCAGCGGTCCGATCAGATAGCTGTCGAAGGCATAGGGCAGATTCACCGGCTGCGCGTCGGGCCCGAAGATCATCAGCACCGCATTGATGAGGATGATGGCTAGTCCGACCAGAAGGATGAACTGCTCATGCTCGGCCCGGCCAACGAAGGAGTTGACCAGCCCCATCTGCAAGATGAACCCGATCGCGAAGAAGGCGAGCGCAATCGGCGCCATCGCAATCAGCGGGTCGAGCCCGTAGATCTTGAACAGCACGAAGGCGGCATACATGGCGACCACGGCAAACTCGCCATGGGCGAAGTTCACGACCCGCACCACGCCGAAGATCACCGACAGCCCAAGTGCCATCAGGCCGTAGATGAGACCGGTCATGACGCCTTGGAGGACGACGTTGAGATAGATGGTCCACATTGCAAATCTTGCTGGGCGTCATCCTCGGCGGGCGTACCGCGGCCGCCGCCTCAGGATGACAAAAACGGTCGATGGGAGGAACGTGGGGAAGTCACCGCATCGCGGCGGCGCGGCCGCAACGCTCGGCGACAAGCTGCGATAGCCCGCCCCTCCCCTATACGGGGAGGGTGGATCGTTGCGACCATGCGAGCTCGGAAGTCGAAGTCCGTCTTCGCGGGAGATTGCTCTTGCCGCCAACTATGTCCGTCCCTTCCAGGGCGGCATCGGCAGCACCGGCTTCATCGTCGCGGCGGATTCGGGCAGCACGACCGTCGGGGTACGGTCGCGATTTTGCAGAACCGCGGAACCGATATTGTTGTTCTGTCCCGTGTCGTCGAACTGGATCGGGCCGCCGATCATGACATGCTCGGCAAGGTCGGTGGCCCGGATCGCCTTCATCAGCTCGGGCCCGTCCGCCGTGCCGGCGCGCTTGAAGCCGTCGGCGGCGATCAGCATCGCCTCGAAGGTGAAGCCGACATTGAACCCTTCGACTGCGAAGCGTCGCTTGGGAAAGGCCGGCTTGAACGCGGCCGCAACCGCTTCCGTCATCTTCGCCTTCGGGTTCACCCAGGGTACGTTGATGACCGAGTAATCGGCGAGCGGACCGAGCGCCTGGTAGAACTCCTCGTCATAAAGGCCGGGCGAGCCGGGCGAGATGATCGCCTTGGGCTCGAAGCGCTGGCGCACCATGTCGCGGATCAGCTTGATCGCGTCGGAGGCGCGCGTCACCACCATCACGAGGTCGGGATTGATCGCGCGGATCTTGGTGACCTCGACCGAGAGATCCTGGGCCCGCGGATCGTAGGCGATCGACTCTTCGATCTTGAACGGCAGGTTCGCGGCCGGAAAGTGTTTGTCTATGGCCTTGGCCTGCGACGTACCGAACGTATCGTTCGCATAGGTGAAGACCGCGTTCTTGAACTCGACATTGGTCGCGGCCATGACGTCCTTGATGAGCCGCAGGCCGTTCGCGGCGAGCTGTCCGCCGGTCTGGAAGTTGCGGACCAGATACTTGTAGCCTTGCTCGGTGATCTGGGGCGCGGCGGCGACATTGATGCAGAGCGGCACTTGCCGCTGCTCGCATACCTGCGCGATCGCCAGCGTCGCCCCCGACTGGAAGGCGCCGACAATGCACTGCGCGCCCTCGGCGATCACGCGCTCGGCCTGATTACGCGCGATGTCGACATTGGACTCGGTGTCGACATGCATCAATTCGACCGCATAACCGTAATCGGCAAGAACCTTGGGCGCGATCTCCGCGCCGCGATAACACGCCTGGCCCGCCGCCGCGAGATAGCCGGAGCGCGGCAGCGCCACACCGACCTTGAGCACCTTGGGCTGCGCGCGCACGATCGACGGCGTGGCAAGGAGTGCAGTCGCGGCAGCGGCGCCGCCCAACAGGTGGCGACGGCTCAAGCCGCCGCGGTTCTTTGATGTCATCGGTAATCCTCCCTTGAAAGCCGCGCGGATCGTAGAAGGCCAAGCACGGATCGCGCAAGGGCGTAGTGCGTTGTGCGTCAGGATGCGCCGGTTTTTTCGCTGATTTTGTTGCCGGTTGATACTGTTTGCGGGTGAAGAACTGAGGAACGTCTGACGGCTTCCGAAGCGTTCGTTGCGCGACTATTCGCGCAAGCCAAGCATCATAGATGACGGCCCATCCGGGCCTTGCGGGATGCAACGCGTAGCACACCGATCGGACACGCGTAAGGAGCGGCAAATCAGACGAACCGCTTATTGACACGCGCGCAATCCGCCGACGACATCGCCGGGCGCGCCTATTTGCCCCTTGCAAGAAAATTCGCCGACCGCACGCGAGGAAGCATGTGAGCTTTTACGGCGAGGAAAGAGCGGGCAACGGCCAGCGGAAGTCGGCGATAGCCGCGAGCGCAGCCGGTTTGATCACCCGCATGGACGTGGCCCGCAACTCGATCAGACGCTCGCGTCGCAACTGCTTCAGCGTGCGGTTGACATGAACCGCACTCAAGCCGAGTGCATCGCCCATCATCTCCTGCGTCAGCGGCATGGGCACGAAGGTGCCGGTCTCATGGCCGATCTCGCCGAGGCGATGGCTGAGCTCGACCAGGAGATGGGCGAGCCGCTCATAGGCGGTCTGCTGGCCGAGCCTGACCACATGGTTGAGGAGGAAAACGTCCTGTCGTGCCCGCGCCGCGACGAAGGCACGGGAAAGCCCGGGAAAGCGGTCCGGCTCGCCCGCCATTTCCAGGAGACAATCGACGCTGGCGACCCGCACCGCCGTCAACGTCAAAGCCGAGGTGAACGCGATCCGATTGCCCGCTGCCCCATATCCGAACAGATCGCCGGGCAGCAGGAAGTCGAAAATCTGACGGCGTCCGTCGGCGAGAACGCGCAGACGGCAAGCCCAACCCGAAAGCAGCGCCGCCGGTTTGCGCAACACATCGCCTTCGCTGTAAAGCTCGGCGCCCGCCGCAACCTCGCTCGCGACCGCGCAGGTTTGTCGGACCATCGACATTTCCTGATCCGACAGCGACGCAAGACTCGCCAAGTGCCGCCACAGCGCCTCATAGGGCTTGCGGCGAAGTCCTCGATTCCTGGCGGTGTCCGCGGCCATGCTCGTCCCATGTGCGCCGGAGCCGATCTCGTTCGATGCAAAATCCGCTCCGCCTATGGTGTTTCGAAAACCAACCTTTCTTTAGTTGAAAAATCGATCTCACCGAAAAAGAGCGCCCACCTAACAAAAGGAGATAAAGAGATAAGGACAAATCGAGCGAATTGGTATTCTCCCGGGATTGAAAATCCGATCGCCCTTACGTCAATGCGCAATACTGGAAACAGGGATTTCGATGTGATCTGAAAAAAAGGTATTGACCGGCCGGCCGTGCTGCTGAAAGCCGGCAGTATGAGAAAATGGCGCCGATGGATGCGGCACTGCAGCGCGTCCGATATCGCAACTGCGTTACTGCAACGCCAAAACTAGAGCATTTCCATATTGCGGCTATTTCTTGCATCTCGCCTCTCGCCTCTCGTCACGCGCGCGTGATCGATGTTTGCAATATTACACGGGCATGTGAGAATGGCCGAAAGCGCCTTTTTAAGATGAGATTTGTTGCGACCTTTTGTAGCCTCTCAGAGTGGCTTAAGTTTTCTCGCCGGCGCGACGGCGCTGTATCTGTTTGCAAAAAGCCCTTTCATTAACGCAAGGCAAGCTGGCGATTTTTTTCTTTGCAGGGAACGAACTCGCGAACCGGCGATTTCGTTCGCAGGTGGCTGCGTAAAACCATAGTTTTCGAGCCGAACCTAAGCCGCACCGATGTTGCTGCGACGCAGCGCGTTCGCTTGACCGTCGGTCGGAATGAACGCGGGACGCGAGCCCAAGGGCCGTCCTGCCGCCCATCGCAAGATAGGAGAGCCATCGATGTGTGACTACAGCCTGCAACATGTGGCCACGCGAGCTGCGAAAGTGGGTGACCTTTTGGTGACCACCAAGTTCAACAACTCGATCACCCGCGGCTTTGCCGAGGTTGGCGAGCCGAATGTCGCAGTGTGCATCCTTCCGGGCACCGAACTCGCCTTCGACCGCGAGGTCGAATGTGATCATGCGCTCGGTTTCTTTCCGACCCGCAAGCTGCGCGAACGTGTCGCACGGTTCCGGCAGATCAATATGGACAACCCCTATGAACACCATGACGCACTCGAGTTCCCGAGCGGCCAAGTGGTGCTGCTGACCCGGCTGTGCGAAGGCCAGACTGCGACGGTGCTGCAGCTTCCGGCATCGGGCTCTCCCGAGAGTGCCGAGGGCGAGGCGCAGGAGCCAAAGCGCGAGCGCATCATCGTCTGACGCGTCGCCTGGAGCGCGATCCATTCAGATCGAATCGATCGCGCTCCCTTTCAACTCAACTTGGCGCGTGATCTTGTCCGACAAACCTGCAACTTTTCGGGATCATGCTCCAACACTGAGCGTTACGCGTCTGAGCAAAAACGCTTCAGGCGAAAGCCATCGGGCGTTGCCCGGTGGCTTTTCTTCTCCTTGGCGCTGACGCCGCGCACGCAAAAATTGCATTTTTCGCAACTGCAAAGCCTGATCGAGCCAACCAAGCATTAACCAAGCAAGCGATGCACCAATGTTGCTCGAGCCGATAATATGGTGCCTCTCGGAAATCGCCTTTGACGCGTCGGACGCAATTGCTTCAGCTTGAATCGATCACACTCTTTGTCCTCTCAGGTCGCATGCAATGATTCCGGATCATGCTTGAAGAGCCGCACTGTCCTGGAAATCCTTGCCAAAAACGCTTACATTAGTAGGTCGTCCTCATCGGTCGGGGGTTATTCTATGCAAGGTCCCGTCGAGATCGCCTTTCACAATATCGAATCGTCGGAGTGGGCCGAAAACCACATCCGCAACCGCATTGCCGAGCTCGAACGCATCTTCGAACGCATTGCCTCCTGCCGGGTGCGCGTCGACAAGCGCGCCAAGGCGAACGGGGCTTCCATCCCGCCCGTCGTGCATATCGAGATCGGAATTCCGGGTCGCGCCGACCTGATTGTGAGTCACGAGCCTGAATACCTGCAGCGCAAGTTCCAACGTCCGGACTTGCAGAAGGCCATCAACGAAGCGTTCCGTATTGCCGAGCGCCAACTGGTTGAGTTGAAGAACCAGCGGCACGGCCGCACCAAGGCGCCACTGCACGATGCGCAGAATCAGCGTCTCGGGCAGGTTGCCGAGATGCAGCCCGAGCAGGATTTCGGCTTTCTCATCACCTCGGAGGGTACGCTGCTCTACTTCCACCGCAACAGCGTGCTCTCGGGCGATTTCGATTCGCTCACCCGCGGTGACGAACTCTATTATGTCGAGGGCGCCGGCGACACCGGGCCGATTGCAACCAAAGTCCGAATCAAGGCAAGCGAGTAGCCGTCCTTAAGCCGTCGAACTCGTGTCCGCATAGGGGCGGCACGCAGCGTGGCGCAATGTGCTGCGCCGTGACCAATTTGGCCCGCTTTCCGTCCTGAGATCGACACGCATGGAGCTGCCGCGCAACCCGTTCAAGCAGGCACTGGCCGAAGGACGCCTGCAGATCGGCCTGTGGAGCACGCTTGCCAGCAATATCGCGGCCGAGATCATTGCGGATTCCGGCTTCGACTGGATCGTTCTCGATACCGAGCACGCGCCGAACGAGATCGCCGACCTGCTGCCGCAACTGCACGCGCTGGGCGGCGGCACGGCAACGCCGGTGGTCAGGCCCGCCTGGAACGATCCCGTGCTCATCAAGCGCATCATGGATCTCGGGGTGCATACGCTGCTCGTCCCCTTCGTGCAGAACGCCGAGGAGGCAAGGCGAGCGGTCGCGGCAACACGCTATCCGCCGGCCGGCATTCGCGGCGCCGCCGGCGCCGTCCGCGCCAGCCGGTTCGGCCGCATCACCGATTATCTTCAGCGCGCCAATTCCGAGGTCTGCCTGCTCGTCCAGGCTGAAACCGCGATATCGCTCGCCGATCTCGAGGCGATCGCCGCCGTCGAAGGGATCGACGGCGTGTTCGTCGGTCCCTCGGACCTCGCCGCCTCCCTCGGGCATGTCGGCAACCCCGGCCATCCGCATGTGCAAAACGCGATCGAGGATGCCGCCAAACGGCTCGGCGCCGTCGGCAAAGCGGCCGGAATTCTCACCTCCGACACTGCGGCGGCACGGCGCTACATCGACTGGGGCTACCGATTCGTGGCGGTCGGGTCGGACGCCGGTGTCCTTTCACGCGGCGCCGATGCCCTCGCCAAGGCTCTCAAAACCGGCTGATATCGTCGACAATGGTCGGCCGATCGCCCCATTGCGCTCCGATTTAATGCCGCCGCTCGGCGACGAAACGCGCGGCCGCCCGCAGCACGTCGGCTTTTGCTCCGAAGGGCGCAACCGCGGCCTCCGCATCGGCGACGAGCGCGGCGAGCGTTTGGCGCGCGCCGTCGACACCCAGAATCTTGACGAGTGTCGCTTTTTGGGCCGCGGCATCCTTGTTGGTGGCCTTGCCGACCATGGCGGGATCGCCTTCCGCATCGAGCAGGTCATCGGCGACCTGGAAAGCCTTGCCGATCGCCGCGCCGTAGCGGTCGAGGGCGAGGCGCGCGCGGAGATCGGCCTGGCCGAGAATCGCACCGCTCATGCAGGCAAAGCGCAGCAGCGCGCCGGTCTTCATCGCTTCGAGAGTCTCGATCTCCTCCTGGCCCAGGCGCTCAGGGACACCATCCGCGAATCGGCCCTCGGCGGCAAGATCGAGGATCTGCCCGCCGACCATGCCACCGAGCCCGGATGCCCGCGCAAGGGCCGTCACGAGCTCGACCCGCACCTGCGGATCGGGATGGGTTTCCGACCGAGACAGCACGTCGAACGCAAGCGTCAGAAGTCCGTCGCCGGCGAGGATGGCGGTCGCCTCGTCGAAGGCCTTGTGCGTCGTCGGCCGGCCGCGCCGCAGGTCGTCATTGTCCATCGCCGGCAGATCGTCGTGTACAAGCGAGTAGCAATGCACGAACTCGATCGCGCTTGCGACCATCAGCGCCTGCCCGCGCGGACTCGCAAACAGGCCGGCCGTTTCCACCACCAGAAACGGACGGAAACGCTTGCCGCCGGCGAGGCTTGCATAGCGCATGGCATCGAGCAGCCGGACCGGCCGGGCACGCTCGCCATCAACGGGACCGGGCGCCAGAACGCGGTCAAGCAAGTCCTCCATGTCGGTTGCCACCTTGTCGAGCCGCTCCTGGAACAGAGCGCTCGCCGCGGCAACCCCGTCGGCATTTTCGGTCATGCGTAGCAAATCGGCCCCCGAACGCGCTGGCGCACCCGGCCACCAGCTCTCGACCCCACAAGGTATCCGACACAGGCGGCTTCGTACACCCGGCCGGTGATTCTCTGGTGCGGCACCAAAGCTTGTGTTTTTGCCCGCATCCTGCCGGCTTGGCGCGCGTTGACTTGAACCACCGCCCATGCTTTGGACACGATTATGCAGGCTTGCACAGCCCGATCGCCGCGGCGCCGGTCCGTTTTTCCGCCTGCGCCCAGGATATCGGCCTGATCAAAGGACCGCGATATCCCCGATGGTATCCGCCTCCAGCCTCAAAGAAGCCGCACGAACGTGCCGCCGGCATCGTTTGTTTCTCGTCTTCGCCCTCGGTCATGGCAAGCGGCACCATCGCTACGAATTTGTTCGGACCACAGGACCACACCGGTGACCGACAGCGCCGCCGCATTGCGATCGGGCAAAGGATCGGGCGACGAGAACTTTCCGGTCGCCTCCTGGCTCGTCCATCCCCGTTACCGGAACGTCATTCTTGCGTTCTACGAGTTCGTCCGCGTCGCCGACGATATCGCCGATCATCCGACACTCGCCGCGCCGGACAAGCTTCGCCATCTCGACCGCCTCGAAGACAGCCTGCTCGGCAGGCAAACGAACGAGCCGCAGGGCGTCGCGCTCGGGGCGGCCCTCGCCGAACGCGGGCTCACCCCGCGTCATGCTCAGGATTTGCTCACAGCTTTCCGGCTCGATGTGACCAAGCTTCGCTACTGCGACTTCGATGACCTGATCGGCTATTGCACCTATTCGGCCATGCCGGTCGGCCGTTTCGTGCTCGATGTGCATGGCGAGAGCCGCGCGACCTGGCCGGCCAATGACGCCTTATGCGCGGCGCTGCAGATCATCAATCACCTGCAGGATTGCGCGAAGGATTACCGCGATCTCGACCGTGTCTACATTCCGCTTGATGCGCTTGCGGCCGAAGGCATCGGCGTGGAAGCGCTTGGCGAGCCGCGCGCCTCGCCAGCGCTGCGCGCCTGCATTGCCAAGCTTGCACAGCGCGCGCGCGGGCTCCTCGACCAAAGCAGCGGATTTGCCGCGCGCGTGAACGATCGGCGGCTGGGACTCGAGATCGCGGTCATTCAGACATTGGCCGAGCGCCTCGCCCAAGTCCTGCAGATGCGCGACCCGCTGAGCGATCGGGTGCACCTCGCCAAGCCGGCGGTCGCCGCGCTAGGTTTGTTCGGTATCGTCAAGGGCCTGTATGGGAGGGCCTTCCGCGAGCGGGCCATGCCGCAATCGGCGGGCGAGTAGAGCATGATCCCGAAAAGTTGCAGATTTTTGGGACAAGATCATGCGACCAGCAAAGAGAAGAGCATGATCGCGAAAAACTGACAGACTTTTCGAACAAGATCATGCGACAGAACGACGAGAAATTGAACGCGCCTGATTCAAGGAGAAGTCATCGCGCTCTCGTGTATTTCCGGAACCATCCGCGCCCCAGATGAGCGATCTTGCCGTTCAAATAGACGAACAGGACGTCGGTGCGCCACGGCGCGCCTTTGGCAGTTCGTTCTATTTTGCCATGCGGCTCCTGCCGCGCGCCCGCCGCGAGGGAATGTTCGAGGTCTATTCGTTCTGTCGTCGGGTCGACGATATCGCCGATTCGGCCGCCCCGCGCGGCGAACGCCTTGACCGCCTGGCGCATTGGCGCGCCGACCTTGACGCGCTCTATGCCGGCCGTGTTCTCCCGGAGCACAGGTCCCTCGCCCAAGTGATCGACCAGTTCGCGCTGCGCAAGGAAGACTTCCTCGCGGTGATCGACGGCATGGAAATGGATGCCGCCGGAGACATCCGCGCCCCCGATCTCGCCCATCTCGACCTTTATTGCGATCGCGTGGCGAGTGCAGTCGGCCGGCTTTCAGTGCGCGTCTTCGGGATGACCGAGCCGGAAGGACAGCGTCTTGCCCATCATCTCGGCCGCGCGCTGCAATTCACCAATATTCTGCGCGATCTTGATGAGGATGCGGCGATCGGCAGGCTCTATCTTCCGCGCGAGAAGCTGGATGAGGCCGGCATTGCCGGCGACGATCCGCATCAGGTGGTGTCGCATCCCGCCCTCGGCCTCGTCTGTTCCGACCTCGCCGAACGCGCATGCGAGCATTTCGAGCAGGCCGACGCGATCATGAACCGCTGCCCGCGCGCGAGTGTTCGGGCGCCGCGCATCATGGGCGAGGTCTATCAGGGCATTCTCGCGGAGTTGATCGCGCGCGGGTGGAGCCCGCCGCGTCCACGCGTGCGCATTGGCCGGCTGCATCTGTTGCGCGTCATCTTGCAATACGGTTTCGTGTGATGGCACGCACTGTCCACGTCATCGGCGCCGGCCTCGCCGGGCTCGCCGCCGCCGTGCGGCTGGTGAACTCGTCAGTGCGTGTGATCCTGCACGAAGCGACTGCCATGGCGGGCGGCCGCTGCCGCTCCTATCACGATCATGCAACCGATTGTTTGATCGACAATGGCAACCATCTCCTGTTGACCGGTAATCACGCGGCCTTCGCCTATGCCCGCACCATCGGCAGCGAGAACCGCCTGGTCGGCCCGGACAAAGCCGAGTTCACCTTTTTCGATCTCGCCGACCATCAGCGATGGACGCTGCGAATCAATGATGGCCGCTTCCCGTGGTGGATCTTCGACCGCGCCCGGCGCGTGCCCGGAACGCGGACGCGCGACTATCTGCGTCTCGCACGGTTGCTGTCGGCACCGAATCGGCCGATTGCCAACATTATCGATTGCAATGGCCCGCTCTACCACCGGCTGCTCGCGCCGCTTCTGCTCGCCGCCCTCAACATCGATCCGCGCGAGGGGTCGGCGGCGCTTGCCAGCACGATCATTCGCGAGACGCTCGCCCGCGGCGGGAGCGCCTGCCGGCCCCGAATCGCCCGCGACGGACTGGGAACCGTCTTGGTGGAACCGGCGCTGGAATACCTCGAAACTGCGGGCACGCCGATCCGGTTCAGCGATGAGCTTCGGGCCTTACGCTTCGAGCGCAACCGCGTCGCCGGCCTCGATTTCGGTGGCGAGAGCGTCGAATTGGACCCGCCTGACGCCGTGATTCTCGCGGTGCCGGCCTATGCCGCGGCTGGGCTGGCGCCGGGCATTACCGCGCCCACCGCGTTCCGCGCCATACTCAACACGCATTTCCGCGTTGATGCTCCGCGCAGCCTTCCGCCCCTGATCGGCGTGTTGAACGGGACGGCGGAATGGATCTTCTCTTTCCCCGGCCGCATCTCGGTAACCACAAGCAATGCCGATCGCCTCATGAATGAACCGCGCGAGGCGCTCGCGCATACTATATGGCGGGAAGTCTGCGCCGTGACCGGACTTACGGGAGAGCGCCCGGCATGGCAGATTGTCCGCGAGCGGCGAGCGACCTTCGCCGCAACCCCCGAGGAGAATGCCAGGCGGCCGCAATCTCGGACCGCGTGGAACAATCTCTTCCTCGCCGGCGATTGGACGGATACGGGGTTGCCGGCGACGATTGAAGGCGCGATCCGCTCAGGCGATCACGCGGCCGATCTTGCGCTCTCGTCTTAGGGTAACTAGGCAGGACGTGCTATGGGAAGTGAGGGGTCCGCTTTCGTTTCGACAGGCGCTGGCAGCTTGCGGATGAATGAGGAGCTGGATAGGCGGATCGACAAGGCCGTCAACGGGTTGCTGGCTCAGCAGCGCAGTGATGGCCACTTTATTTTCGAGCTCGAAGCCGACGCCACCATTCCGGCGGAATATGTTCTCTTCCGGCATTATCTCGGCGAGCCGGTCGATGCCGCGCTCGAGGAGAAGATCGGCGCCTATCTGCGCCGCATCCAGGGTGCTCATGGCGGCTGGCCCCTGATCCATGGCGGCGCGTTCAATGTGAGCGCAAGCGTCAAGGCCTATTTCGCGCTGAAGATGATTGGTGATGATCCGCAGGCCGACCATATGCGGCGCGCGCGCGAGATCATCCGCGCCGCCGGCGGCGCTGCCCAGGTCAATGTGTTCACGCGCATCCTATTGGCGCTCTATGGCGTCGTGTCGTGGCGCGCGGTCCCGGTGATGCCGCCGGAAATCATGCTGCTGCCGCGATGGTTTCCCTTCCACCTATCAAAGATCTCCTACTGGGCGCGCACGACGATCGTGCCTCTTCTCGTGCTGCAGACGCTCAAGCCGAAGGCACGCAATCCGCGCGGCGTGACGATCGATGAGCTGTTCCTCGATCCGTCGGCGACGGTCGGTCTCCCGGCAAAGGCGCCGCACCAGAAATGGTCGTGGTTCCTCTTCTTCCGCGCGGTCGATTCGGTGCTGCGGGTGGTCGAGCCGTTCTTCCCAAAACGCACGCGCCAACGCGCCATCGCCGCAGCGGTGGACTTCGCCACCGAGCGGCTGAACGGAGAGGACGGGCTGGGGGCGATCTTCCCGGCCATGGTCAATTCGGTGAAGATGTTCGACGCGCTGGGTTATCCGCCGGACCATCCCGAGCGGGCGATCGCCCGCCACTCGATCGACAAGCTGCTCATCATCGCGGACGACGAAGCCTATTGCCAACCTTGCGTCTCGCCGGTGTGGGATACGGCCCTCGCCTGTCACAGCCTGATGGAGGTCGGCAGCGACCGTGCGGTGGCGCAGGCGCGCAAGGGGCTCGACTGGTTGATACCCCGCCAGGTCCTCGATCAACGGGGCGACTGGGATGTGGAGCGACCCGACCTGCGGCCGGGTGGCTGGGCCTTCCAATATGCCAACCCGCATTATCCCGACCTCGATGATACTGCCATGGTGGTGGCGGTGCTGGACCGCGCGCAGCGTGAAGAACCAAGCCCGCAATTCGCCAACGCGATCGCGCGGGCGCGCGAATGGGTGGTCGGCATGCAGAGCGCCAATGGCGGCTGGGCTTCGTTCGATGCCGACAATACTCACGACTATCTCAACAATATTCCCTTTGCCGATCACGGGGCATTGCTCGATCCGCCGACCGAGGACGTGGCCGCACGCTGCGTCTCCATGCTGGCGCAGCTTGGCGAGACCGCGCAGACGAGCCCGGCGCTGGCGCGCGGCCTCGACTATTTGCGGCAGACGCAGATGCCGGATGGAAGCTGGTACGGCCGCTGGGGCGTGAATTACATCTACGGCACCTGGTCGGTGCTATGCGCGCTCAACGCCGCCGGCATCGAGCATGACGCGCCGGAAATCCGCAAGGCGGTGGACTGGCTGGTGTCGATCCAGAATGCCGACGGCGGCTGGGGCGAGGACGGTACCAGCTACAAGCTCGACTATCGCGGACATGAGCCGGCATCCAGCACCGCCTCGCAGACCGCCTGGGCGCTGCTCGCGCTCATGGCAGCCGGCAAAGTCGATCACCCGGCGGTCGCGCGCGGTGTTGCCTATCTTGCGGAGAATCAGAACGAGTCCGGGCTATGGAACGAACAGAATTTCACCGGAACCGGGTTCCCGCGCGTCTTCTATTTGCGCTATCACGGCTACCCGGTGTTCTTCCCGCTCCTGGCGATCGCCCGCTATCGCAACCTCAAGCGCACCAATAGCCGCACGGTCGCATTCGGCATCTGATTCAGGCCCAGAGCGCGATTGCTTCTCCTTGAATCAACCGCGCTCCATTTCGCTTTATTCTGTGTTCTGCCGCATGACCTTGTCCGAACAGTCGGCAGACTTTTCGGGATCATGCTCTCGAGCGCGATAAGCCTTGCCGACAACTCCAACATCGCGCCCCGCGGACGGCGCGTTCCGTTGCACCGCCATGAACCGCATGAGCGCCTCGTGGTCCTCCTTGGCAAAGCCGATCCCGAGACTGGAGCGCCGCCAGAGGACATCGTCGGCGGTTTGGGCCCATTCCTCCCGCATCAGATAGCCGACCTCGGCGGCGGTGAGATCGCGACCGAACCGTTCCCCGAGATCGGCCGCCTGTGCTGCGTTTCCAAGGACACGGTCAATCCGCGTGCCGTAGCTTGAGGCCAAGCGGCGCACTTGGTACGCATCGAGAAACGGCCAGCGTTGCTTGCTCTCCGCCACGAGCGTCTCGCACCTGTCGGGGGTGAGATCACCGCCGGGAAGCGAACTGTGCCCGGTCCAGGCTGGCGCCCCGCGAAGGCACCAGCTCAGCCGGTCAACCACCGATTGGGCGAGTCGCCGCGCCATCATGACCATGCCACCGCGAATCGTAACCAGCGGCGCCAAGCCCGACGGCTGGTCGAAATGGAGCACGCCGCCGAAACCGCGCGGTGTTGCAGACCTGCGTCTGCCGGCAGGCGTCACCCGCACGCGGGCAAACGGGAGCACATCCTTTGGATGGATAACCTGCCGGAAAAAGTGATTATAGAGCGCGCACAGCGAGGCGATTTCTTCGGCGGTCGGCGAAGCCGGCGCCGCGGCATCGAGCAAATCCTGCTCGACCGGCCCGATCAATGATGCGTCCTCGCCGATCGGCAGCACGAGAATGAACCTGCCGTCTCGCCGGTCGGGCAGCAGATAGCCGCCGTCGTGATCGAACTGTCTGCCGGTGACGATGTATGTCTCCTTGATGCAGCGGATTGGGGGCGGCGGCGCCATGGGAAGCGCGCGCGCCGCCACCTGCTGCACCGAGGCTCCGGCCGCATTCACGAGGGCATGCGCGGTAACGACTTCGCGTTCGCCGCCTGCACTGAGGACGAGCGCCCAGGTCTTGCTCCGTTCTGCGCGCACGAATCGCGTCCGCAGACGGACGACCGCGCCGCGCTCGGCAGCGTCGCGTGCATTGGCGATCGGCAGGCGGATCTCGTCGGCCCGGCAATCCCAACAGGCAAAGCCGTAATCGAACTGGCGCCGCAGCGCGGTTCCGCAAGCGTGGTGCGTGAGGTCGAGAACTTCCGTCGGCGGCAGAATGCGGCGACGGGTGAAATAGTCGCAGCCAAACAGGCGAGCCCTCAACGCAAGCGGCGAACGGCCGCTGTCCTGCGGCAAAAGCACCAAGCGTTGTGCCTGCACCAGATGGGGCGCGGTTGCCAGCATCGTCTCTCGTTCCATCAAGGCGGTACGAAAGGCACCGAACGCGCCACGACGGCGGGTGCCGAGCGCGCCGCAGACCGGCATGCCGGGTGCAAATGAAGCCCCGGTGGCAAGATCGTTCTGTTCGAGAAGAAGCACCTTGATGCCGCGGCCGGCCGCATCGCGCGCAACAGCGGTGCCGCTCGCGCCCGCACCGATCACCGCAAGATCGAAATCGGCCATGTTGCCCCCAACACAACCAGCGCTGCCGCGCCAGAGCGAATGCCGACCCGGTTGAATGGAACTCGCTCGACCTGTCAGTGAGAGCGCGACGGCTTCTCCTTAGAATCAATCGCGCTTTTTCTATCTTTGTTTGGTCGCATGACCATGTCCGAAAAACCTGCCGGTTTTTCGGGATCATGTTCCTTGTTTGGTCGCATGATCTTGTCCGAAAAGTCTGCCAACTTTTCGGGATCATGTTCCTTGTTTGGTCGCATGATCTTGTCCGAAAAGTCTGCCAACTTTTCGGGATCATGTTCCTTGTTTGGTCGCACGATCTTGTCCGAAAAGTCTGCCAACTTTTCGGGATCATGCTCCTTGTCTGATCGCATGCGGCGAGCAGGTTTCTGACGTTACCGGAAAACGCTCCAGATGATCGATATAAATACGCAGGGTGCGGTCCGATAACCCTTTCCGAGCGAAACGAGCTCGAACCCAACTCTTTAGCGGCAGCTCGTCGCAGCTAAGCCTGCCCCGCTTCGTGCAATAACGGCGCTCGAGCGCAATTGCTTCAGGTCGAATCAATCGCGCTCTGTTTCTCTTTGTTTGGTCGCATGATCTTTTCCGAAAAGTCTGCCAGTTTCTCGGGATCATGCTCCAGCTCACATAGGAATGTACTCTACGGCTTTGGCGGTCCTATGGCGGCGGGCGCGATTCACGATTGGACGCAGCCTTTCCGCGCGAAGGGAAGACTGGTTCGCCGTGCTCGATCGCGTGGTCTAGCCCGAAGAGTGTATCAATGCTTCGGGATCATGCTTCTCGCCGACAGCGCCAATATGATTGGAGGTGACGAATGGATTTCGGCAACCGGCAGGTGATGGTTACGGGTGGAACCGGCGCGCTTGGTAACGCTGTCGTCGCCGCGCTGGTCGAGGCCGGAGCGACCTGCCACGTCCCTTATCGCAGCGAAGCGGAAGCCGAGCACTTTCCTTTTCGCAATCACCGGCAGGTGACGCTCCATGCCGACAGCGACCTTGGTAGCGAGCAAGGCGTCGGTGCGCTGTTCAGCCGTGCGCCGTCCTTATGGGCCTCAGTTCATCTCGTCGGCGGCTTTGCCTTCGGCCCGTTCCGGGACCTCGACGAGACGATGCTCAGACGCCAGATCGATACGAACCTCGTCACCTGCGCGCTGTGTTGCCGCGCGGCGCTGCGTGCTTTCTCGGAGACCGGTGCGGGCGGGCGCATCGTCAATGTCGCCGCGCGCCCCGCCCTCGAATGGCGCGCGGGCGCAAACATGGCAGCCTATGCCGCGACCAAGGCGGCGGTCGCCGCGCTCACCGTCGCGCTCGCCGAGGAAGTGGCAAAGGAGCGCGTGCTCGTGAACGCTGTTGCGCCCTCGATCATGGACACCCCGACCAACCGCAAGGACATGCCGCAGGCCGAATTCTCCAGATGGCCCAAGGTCGAAGAGGTTGCCGCGACGATCCTATTCCTTGCGTCGCCGGCCAACAAAGTAACGCGCGGTGCCATAGTGCCGGTCTACGGCAAGGTTTAAGGTGACCCAGAGTTTTGCAGGAGCCCTTCACCAAACTTTGGTCGAATCATCGCCGGCGATCGCCGAGAACCGATGTTTTTCCAGCAACTTGCAATGCGCGCCCGTCATTGCGGTCACGTGACCGTGTTTGGTTCCGTCGTGTCGACCATGCTTACATTTGGCCAGTCGAGCATGATCGCGATAAGTCGACGGGCTTTTGCTGACGAGATCATGCGCGAAACAAGCACAACGCGAGCGCGATCGATTCGACTTGAAGCAATCGCACGCGCGTTTACCTAGGCGGGCCCCGATGCTCAACTACGATCAGACCGACCAGGACCTTCGCCTGCTTTTCGAGGCGGCGCCGAACGGGATGATCGCGACTGATCAAGGCGGCGTCATCACATTTGCCAATGCCCAAATCGTCAAGATGTTCGGCTACTCGCGAACCGAGCTGATCGGGAGAAGCATCGAGATCTTGATTCCGGAACGCTTCCGTTCGGCGCATACGGCCATGCGGTCGGCCTTTACCAAGCGTCCCGAAACAAGAGCGATGGGCGGGGGACGCGATCTCTTCGGACTGCGCAAGGACGGCACCGAGTTCCCCGTCGAGGTCGGGCTCAATCCGTTCCGCTCGGGTGATCGCCTGCTGGTGGTCGGCTGCATCATCGACATCAGCGAGCGCAAGCGCCACGAAGAGCATATGCGCATCGTGATGAACGAGCTGTCGCACCGCTCGAAGAACCTTTTGATGGTGGTGCTCTCCATCGCCAACCAGACGGTACGACGGGCAACCAGCTTCAGCGAGTTCCAGCAGCATTTTGAGGCGAGGCTTCTCGCGATCTCCCGTTGCCACGACCTGCTGGTGGAAAAGGGCTGGACCGGGGCTTCGATCGAAGCGCTGGTTTCCGCGCAGCTCAGGCCGTTCATGGACGATCCCGCCGCGCGTATCGACGCGGCCGGCCCGCCCATCATGCTCAAGCCCGAAGCGGCACAGAATATCGGGCTCGCATTGCACGAGCTCGCCACCAATGCGATGAAATACGGCGCGCTGTCCTCGCCCGCCGGGCAGATCGTGATCCGCTGGGACATCGACGAGCTCTGCTCGCCCAAGAGGTTTCGCATGTCCTGGCAGGAGCGTGGCGGACCCCCGGTCGAGCCGCCCACGCATGAGGGCTTCGGCCATAAGCTGCTGACCCATTTCATCACGGGTGCGCTCGATACCGAGGTCCGGCTGGCCTTCCCGCCGGAAGGCTTTGCCTGGAGCATCGATTGCCAGGAGCAGCTCCTGCTGCTGCGGTGAGAACTCTGAGCCTTCCTCCCACACCGCCGGGCCTCGCTCGAGTGATGCGATTCCCTGAGATTGAGTCGGTCGCGCTCTCTTTCTCTCTATTTGCCGCATGATCTTGGCCCAAAACTCTGCCAGTTTTTCGGGATCATGCTCTCTGTGTTTTGCCGCATGATCTTGGCCCAAAACTCTGCCAACTTTTCGGGATCATGCTCTCTGTGTTTTGTCGCATGATCTTTTCCGAAAAGTCTGTCAGCTTTTCGGGATCATGCGCTCTTTATCTGCAGCATGATCTTGTCCGAAAAGTCTGCCAACTTTTCGGGATCATGCGCTCTTTATCTGCAGCATGATCTTGTCCGAAAAGTCTGCCAACTTTTCGGGATCATGCTGTAAGCAACAGGGAGATCGCGCCATGGTCGCTACTGCCGCGCCGGCCGTGCTGGGAGTCGCCGCGCCCGCGTTCCGGCTGCCCGCCACGAACGGCAACACCTATGAGCTAAAGGACATTGCAGGCCCCAACGGAACGGTGATCGTCTTCATCTGCAACCACTGCCCCTATGTGAAAGCCATCATTGACCGGCTGATGGCGGACGCAAAGGCGCTGATGGCGGAAGGCATCGGCTTTGCCGCGATCTGCTCGAACGATGCAGAGAACTATCCCGAGGATTCCTTCGACAACATGAAGCGCCACGCCGAGACGCATGACTTTCCGTTTCCCTATCTGCATGACGAGGACCAGGCGGTGGCGCGCGCCTATGATGCGCTCTGCACCCCAGATTTCTTCGGCTACGATGCGGATTTCAAGCTCAGATACCGCGGCCGTCTGGATGAGGGCCGCACCACGCCCCCGTCGCCCAATGCGCGCCGCGAGCTGGTTGGGGCCATGCGCGTGATCGCTCAGGGCGATACGCCGGCCGAGCAGATGCCCTCGATCGGCTGCTCCATCAAGTGGAAGACGGCCTGATCGCCGGATGAGCTCACCGACTCGGACCGCTCGCGAGAAAACTCAGGTGTCGGAGCGATGACCGACTGGAGCCTGCTCGTTGACGAGGCCGACATCGCGGCGCTGCTGCCGGACGCCTACGCGCATTACGCCCGGCCGATCAAACGGGCATTGACCGTCTTCCTCGAAGGGTTGCCGGTCGCGCATCAGGATGCGGTCCTACGTGATCAGGCGGCGTTGGGACCGGCGGCGACGCTCCCCGAGCGGGTCGCGCGCCTGGCGCGAAGCTGCCCGGCGCTGCACAAGCTCGGGCAGACGCTCGCGCGCGACCGCCGGCTCCTGCCCGAGCTGCGGGTGCAATTGCAGCGGCTCGAATCGCTGCCGCCATCGATTCCCTTTGAGGAGATCGGCTCCATTCTGACGCGCGAGCTCGGGCCACTCGACCGGTGCGGAGTCGTGCTCGAACCTCCGGCGCTCGCCGAGGCGAGCGTCGCCGTCGTCGTGCCGTTTCGTTTCGAAGGGCGGGACGAAGGCGTGTTCAAGATCCTCAAGCCGGGCATTGAGGAAAGGCTCGAGCAGGAGCTTGCGCTGCTCGAACGGGTGGGCTGCCTGCTCGACGAGGAGTGCGAGACGCTCGCAATTCCGCGCCTCGATTACCGGGACGTGTTCGAAGGCCTTGCCGAGCGTTTGCGTCACGAGATTCGGCTCGATATCGAGCAGCGCCATCTCGAATATGCGGGCGAGACCTACGGGAACGACCCGCGCATTCAGATTCCGGGTCTATTCGGTTTCTCGACGCCGCGCATCACCGCCATGGAGCGCGTCTACGGCGACAAGGTCACCGACTACCCCTTCGACGGCGAGGAGGATCGTCGCGCCTGCGCCGAGCTGTTGGTCACGTCCCTGATCGCGCGGCCGATCCTGTCGACCGGCGAGGCCGCGCTCTTTCACGGCGACCCGCATGCCGGCAACCTGCTGCGCACGCGCGATCGCCGCATCGCCATCCTCGACTGGAGCCTAGCGACGACGCTTGCCGAGGCGCGGCGCGTTGCTTTCGTCCAGATCGTGCTCGGCGCGGTGACGCTCGACGCCCGGCGCATCGCAGCAGCGCTCGCGGCGCTTTCAGAGCAGCAAGAGGTCGACCCGGACGCGGTGACGCCGGTGATTCACGCAGCACTCGACCGGTTGCGCGCGGGCGGCTTGCCGGGCCTGTTGTGGATCACCGACCTGCTCGACGACGCCGTGCAAGTCGGCGTGCGTTTCGACGCCAAGATGCTGGTGATGCGCAAGATGTTGCACGCGCTCGAAGGCGTGATCGCCGATATCGGCGCCGACCGTACCTGCATCGACGCCGTGCTGCTGCGCGATTTCTTCGCGCAGATGACGGCCGAATGGCCCTCCCGCCTTCTGGCGTCGCCCGGCAGCCGGGCGTTCGCAACGCGGCTGTCGAACGCCGACCTCGCCGGCGTGATGATGAGCATGCCGCTCACCGCCACCCGGTTTTGGCTCGATCTTTCGTCCCGGCGCTAGAGCATGATCCCGAGAAATTGGCAGATTTTTCAGACAAGATCATGCAATCAAACAAAGAGAAAGGGGGCGCCGTTGAATCGAGCTGAAGCCATCGCGCTCTAGCTCACGGGCTCGCGGGTTACCTCTCCCCGCTTGCGGCTATCGTATTCACACATTTCTGTTTGCGGAGGAACGACGGGCCTGATTCCATGATGCGGGGTGGCGATTCGGGAGGCTGCGCGGATGTTCGACCTTCATTATGGGCTGGGACAGTTTGGCGACCGCCGGCTGGCAAAAGGGGGGCGG
>JANQIP010000253.1 GCA_028282095.1 Xanthobacteraceae bacterium
CATGATCCCGAAAAGTTGCAGACTTTTCGGACAAGATCATGCGACAAAACAAAGGAGAGCAGAGCGCGATCGATTCAAGCTGAATGGATCGCGCTCTAGCCGGGCATGCATGCGGTCGCTCCGACGGATCGCATGATGTGTGCCGGTGCTGGCAAGTAGCCGCGGCCGCCTCGTCTCCACGTTGACACATTTGGACGAATGGCGACAATGGCCGATATTGTCCCTTAAGGATCGCCCTGAGGCTCGGAGATCGACGGGACTGAGGAGTTTCTTATGTCTTCTCTTGCCATTCCGCGCATTGTGAAAATGCCTTTGGAGGTTCAGGCGGCCAATGTTCTACGCGACGCCATCATCAGCGGGGCTGTTCCTGCCGGAGAGCGCGTCACCGAACTACAAATATCCGAGCAGATGAGTTTATCGCGGGCGACCGTTCGGACGGCATTGCGCGAACTGGAGAAGGAAGGCCTACTCACGCTTGTTCCATATACAGGCTGGATGGTGATCTCGTTGAGCGCCACGGACGTCTGGGAACTCTACACTTTACGATCTGCCGTGGAGCGATTGGCGGCTCAATTGCTGGCCAAGTCGATGGACAAGCAACGAGCTGACCGCTTGAGCGCAGTGTTTGAAAAACTGACAGAGGCCTGCAAAGGCGGGAACGCCGGTCGAATCGCTGACGCGGACTTTTTGCTGCACAAGACCATTGTCGAGCAAACAGGTCACGTGCGGCTTGCCTTCCAGTATAGGCTGATCGAACAACAGATCCGAATATACATACATTCCAGCGACGCACTCATTGCAGATGGCGGCACGATTATCGAACAACACCGGCCGATCGTAGAGGCAATCCTGGCCGGCAACGCGGATAAAGGCGGGCGCCTTTCAGAAGAGCACAACCTGACCGAAGGCGCGAAGCTGTCTGAGCATTTGCGGCAGCGGCAGGATCAGGAGTTTGACGTGCCCAAGCCGGCGGCTGCCAAGAGGAAGCGGAAAAGGAAAGGACGGTAGCCCATAGCTCGGAGCAAATGGGCTTTGCTGAACAATCCCATTGTCATCTATAGGCAATCAGTCTCACAGGGGTCGGATTGAAGCCGCAAGCTGGGTTGTGCCTTTGCGGACAGTTGGAAATGACGACGAGCAAGTTCATCTCGGCCCGAAGGTCTATATGGTCGCCCGCCTTTGAACGGCTGTCCGATATGGCGATATCTCCATTGACCGAAACCGGCACGAACATGAAGAAGTTGATGTTCGCTACAACGTCTCTTTCACCGAGACCGTGAGTTTCCAACTCCCGCGTCAGAATGTCCTGGCAGTTTGGTGTGTCCTGCACATTGTAGCGGGCCGCGTTGCTCTCGCGGCTACAGCATCCCGCGAGCGTATCGTGCAGGCCACAAGTATCCTCAGTGATTGTCATCATCTTCCGGGTGCGCACAGACCATAAGGACGACCCTTTTCCGAGAAAGATATTCCCATTCAGCTTGATCGTATTGGCAGCGTTGTATCGATCCAGCGGGTCATCCGCGTTATAGCAAAGGAAGTCGATCGCCTGCTGGCCTTCCAAGTCGATAAGGCGTAAGTATTCACCGGCCCGGAGTAATCTTGACCATGGCTTTCCCGGAGCCACTACCGTGTCTTCCAATACTCTATCTTCCGGCACATGAATCTGATCGGGCATACATTCGCTCCTTGAGATAGTCTCTGCCACACTAGAGCGCGATCCATTCAGCTTGAATCGATCGCGCTCTGTTTCTCTTTGTTTTGTCGCATGATCTTGTCCGAAAAGTCTGCAACTTTTCGGCATCATGCTCTAGAGCGCGATCGAGTCAGATTGAATCGATCGCGCTCTGTTTCTCTTTGTTTTGCCGCATGATCTTGTCCGAAAAGTCTGCAACTTTTCGGGATCATGCTCTAGAGCGCGATCGAGTCAGATTGAATCGATCGCGCTCTCTTTCTCTTTGTTTTGCCGCATGATCTTGTCCGAAAAGTCTGCAACTTTTCGGGATCATGCTCTAGGCGATGCCGACCTTCAGGTTGCGGTGATTATTTGTACAAGGCGTTCGGAAGCGCCATCGAAATCCACGGGAGGTAGGTCACCATGATGAGTCCAAGGAGAACGATCAACGCTGATGGAATGATGGCGATTGCAACCCGGTGAAGCGGCTTGCGGGTGATGGCGCAGGCAACAAACAGATTGAGGCCGACGGGCGGCGTCATCATGCCAAGCTCGACATTGACCAATGTGATTATACCGAAATGCACCGGGTCTATTCCGATCGCCGAAGTGACCTTGACCATCAGCGGGGCAAGTATGATGACTGCCGATACCGCATCAAGAAACAGCCCCGATATAATGAGCACAATGTTGAAAAGAAGAAGTATAATCCACGGCTCATCGGACAGCGTCAGGATATGAGTTGCAATTTTTGCAATCAGCCCCTGGCTCGCCAGTAGCCAGGAAAGGGCTGAAGCCCCGGCGACGATCAACAGCAGCGTTGCGGATACGAGACCTGAATCGCGCAGAATGCGCACAAGCGATGGCATATCGATTGTGCGATACACGAACACGCCCACAATCAGCCCATAGGCAACCGCAACTGCCGCAGACTCGGTCGGCGTGAAGGCGCCTGAGTAGATGCCACCCAGAAGAAGCACAGGCAGGCCGAGGCCAGGCCCGGCGTGCCTGAAGGCGATGCCTATCTCGCGAAAACTCGGACGCGGGTCCAGGGGGATCCCATTCCACCAGCCCATGATCACGCAATAGACGATGAGCATTCCTGCGATCATGAAACCTGGGAGGAAGCCGGCGGCGAATAGCTGGCCGATGGACGTACCGGTAACGGCGCCATAGACGATCAGTGTGATGCTCGGCGGTATGATGATCCCAAGCGAGCCCGCCGTCGTCATGAGCCCGATCGAGAAGTTCTCCGAGTAGCCTGCTCGTACCAGCGCCACGATCATGATGCTCCCGACCGCCGCGAGCGTCGCCGGGCTGGATCCGCTGATGGCACCAAAGAAGACGCAGGCGACCACCCCGGCCGCCGCTAATCCCCCTGGCAACCAGCCGACCAACACCTTGGCCAGATTGATCAACCGGTCGGCGATTCCGGCAGCGCGCATCAGTTCTGCGGCTAGAACGAAATACGGAATTGCCATCAAGGTGAAGTTGTCGATACCCGCGAACAGCCGCTGGGCAATCACGACAGGCGGAGTGCTGGTGAGAACACCCACACCGAAGAAAGAGCCCAAAGCCAGCGCGATAAAGATCGGCAATCCGAGAAGCAGCGCCGCTGCTATGAAGGACAGAAGAACGAGAACCATTACTTCAGGTCCAAACTAAACCGTCGTCCCCGACGCATGTTCAACTGCATCTATGCGGCCAGAGCCAGGGCGGGCGCCTGTTATGAGCGCCCACATCATCTGGACGAAGCGGATGAGCAGGAACAGACCCGAGACGGGCAGGATGACATACACCCAGCCCATGGGTGCAAGCATGGCCGACGAAAGCTGTTCCATCGCCAGGGCGTGCTGCACCAGAGCCAGCCCGTACCAGATCAGAACGATGGAAAATATCGAACCGCACAACGCACCGGTAATTGCCACGGCCCGAGCGGGCTTCTTGGGAAGCACCGTCAGCAGCAGGTCAACTGCGATATGCGCCTTGTTGCGAAGGCCCATGCTCGCACCGACGAAAGACATCCATACAACGATGTAGCGAACGGCCTCTTCAATCCACGATATAGATAAATTGAACACATATCGGAGAATAACCTGGACGAGAACCAGTATCACGGCAGCGGAAATGCCGCACACCATGACTGCATTCTCGGTCTCGTCCAGGATATTCAAAAGCCTAGCCGTTGCCCGGCCGATCTTCGTTTTTGCGGTCACTATTGCGACACTTCATAAATCTGATCGAGAAGCTCGCGCGATACGACCGGTGCGAAACTGTCGTGAACCTCTCGGCTTGCGCTTATGAAGCCGTCCCGGGCTTTCTCGGTGAGCGTCGATACGTTCATGCCGTCGGCTTTAAACCGTTTGGCGAGCGCCTCATCGAGCTTGATGGTGAGGTCCCTGCCGTAGTCTCGCGCCTCGATCGCAGCCTTTTGCACGACCATTTGCAGATCTTTTGGCAAGGCGTCCCAAGCCTGTTTGCTTACGACAAACGCATAGGCGAGATAAGCGTGTCCAGAGAGCGTCAGGTGGGTCTGAACTTCAAAGAACTTCATTGTGTCGATGTTTGACAGCGAGTTCTCCTGCGCCTCGGCGACACCGGATTGCAGCGCATTGTAGACCTCTGCAAACGCTACCGGAATCGGATTGGCTCCCCAGGAGCGGTATTGTTCGATGATAAGCGGGCTGTCCATGGTGCGGACTTTGATGCCTTTTAGATCAGACACGTCGCTGATCGGACGATTTGACGTCAGATGCTTGAAGCCGCTTTCCCAGATTGCCAGCCCCATGAGCGCCTTGGATTCTAGTCCGGCAAGCAGCTTTTGTCCGATCGGTCCATCCAGCACCTTATATACCGCTTCGCGCGTTGGAAAAATGAACGGCAGGTCGATAACCTGCATACGCTGATCGAAATTTCCGAGCTTTGCGGTGGGCGGTATCCCGACCTGAACCGAGTTGAACTGAATCTGCTCGACGATCTGCGTATCGCTGCCGAGTTGTGCCGAGGGAAATACTTTCACTGAAATCCGGCCACCAGAACGCTTGTTGACGAGTTCGGCGAACCTGTCGGCGGCTTTGCCGGATGGCGTACTCGGACTGACGACGTGGGCGAACTTCCAATCAAATTCCGCAGCCACGGCCGGCGACATCGTCATGAGCGCGGCAATTATGCACGCGGGCGCGTTCTTGGTTCGTAGCATTCTCCGTCCTCCTGTTCGAATGCAGTCCAGTCGGGCACGAAATTCTTTTATTACAGATGATCGACAATCGTCACCATAGTGTCAACCCCCCAGCCTGACGTGAAGGCGACGGAGGGGGCTAGGAGAGCCTCCTCCTATTGAGAAAGGCGGGGGGATCTCGCCGAGGTCAGGCCCGAGCCGGAGGACTGTCGCGGCTGCAGCCTCTCTCAGCGGTCAGCAGCGGAAAAAGTCGCGAAAATCGGGGATATCAGGGCCAGTCTCTCTCGTCGCTTCAGGTCCGGGTGACAGAGGCGCGATCAACCGACCAGCGCGCCTTGAGATGACCCTGCAACGCCGAACGATGCTGTCATGCCGATCATGGAATCGATCCCTTTGGCGCGTGCCTGGAGGTCTCGCACCCAGCGCCAAAATGGCCAACGAGCTCTCAATATTGCGTTATTGTCGCCAATCAGCAATATGCTTGCAAGTCGCATCGAGTCGGAAGGGAGACAGTATGACATCGCGTAAAACAAGGTGAACCAGATCGGCTCCTTGAACGAGGCTTTCCATGCGGCCGAGTTCGCCTATCGCCATGGCTATGGCGTGCAGGTGTCGGAACGCTCAGGCGAGACAGAGGCCGCACTGATTTCGGACCTGGTCGTGGCGCGCAATAGCGGTCAGACAAAAACTGGCATGCCAGTTCGTGGCGAGCGAACAGCAAAGCACAATCGTTTACTCCGGATAGCGGAGGAAACTCGCAAATACAGCGACGTTTGCCGGCAATTTCTTTCGACGACCGCGCTAATTGGTCGGTTTGACCGTCCCTGAGAGGTTTTGCCGGGTGGTCGGGCGGCCGGGCGAGCAGGTCGGCGAGCCAGGCATACGGATCGATATCATTGAGCTTGGCAGTTTATGCCGCCCGTCGAACTATGCTGAACGTTTCCGGAAAGGCGCACTGTTATCGAGGTGCCGTCGGCAGTCGAACTCCGTTCCACTCGGCATAGTCTGGCCGCTCAGAGCGCCTCAAGGAAGGCGAGCAGGCGGGCGTCAGGGCGGAGGCGGTTTCAACATTACTTCAGGCGCTCCCGCTCGACGTTAAGATTGTCTGCCTCGAGATCATGGCCGACGACCCTGACGCGCCTCCCGAGCCGCGCACGAAATCCTCCTGCACAAACAGCACCTCACACCGCTGAAGTGGCCACTTCCAACGGCCTCCGGCCGGCTTCGCCGGGGCTTGTTTTCGTCCGGCAAACTCCGTTCTCTAACGATCTTGTGCTTGGAGTCCTCGCCTTATCGACAACCGCGCCGTGCCACGCTCAAGGGATAATACGATACCCAACTATATCGATGCCGCAACCACGGTCGGCGCCATGTCGAAACCGATAAACCGCTCGCCAGCCAATGCGGATAATCAAACACTCAACTGTCCATTTGGAGCAGTCTTGTCGCTGCGCTCTCATCAATGATGAGAGTGTGAGCAAGATGAAGACGCAAGGCGGCGAGGATGATTGGCGTCTTGGCCTCTCCGCCCGAGGCGAGAACCAGGTGCGGAATGGCGATCAAATCTCCAATCGGCGGAGCTACGATCCGATCGGTGATCTCGTGTTCGACGGTACCACCTTGCGCCGTCAAGTAATGGCCGCATATGTCGCCGACCGCGCCGGCGGCGAGTAGTGATTGGCGCTGCTCCTCGGAGATCAGACCGTATTCGAGACTGCGTGACTGTGGCGTCAGATCAACGGCACTGAGAAGCGCGATATCGACCTTTCGTACCTGCTGGAAGGCCTCCTGGACCGAGTCCGAGTCGACCAACGCATCGCGCATGGCTTTGTTATCGGCGAACATCGGCGCTGTAACGTAGTAGCAAGGGCCTCCTAGAAGACGGGCGAAGCGCGCGGCGACATCATAGGGGTTGACCGGTGTGCTCTTCGGAAAGCCACCACAGAACGAGACCACCGTGGTCGATCGGCCATTCTTCCGTGTAATCGCGCCGGCGGCCGCGTCGATCGTCCCGCCCCAGGCAACGCCGACCACGTCGCCGTCCCTGATTGTCTCAGACAAGTACTGCCCAGCCGCCATGCCGGTGACACGGCGTATGTCGGTTTCGGGCGCTGGTACTGGCACGACGATGACTTCGCGCAAATGGAAACGGTGTTTGAGTGCCGCTTCCAGCTCTACGCAGGGGCCGTAAGGCGTGTTGATATGCAACTGCACCGCGCCGGACGCCCGCAATTCACCGATTATTTGATTCACGCGCGCCCTGCTCAAACCGACATGGTCGGCGATGGCCGACTGCGTCAGGCCTTCCTGGAAATAATACCAGGCAATGCGAGCGGCGAGGCGCTGTTCGGCAGAAAACGTCATCGATTCATATCGCTTCTTGTTGCGAGTTGGGCGCCGTACCGCCTTTGACGTACGTCATAATTACAAATGTAATTTGACGATCGACATTGTTATCCGCCTGTCATGTGCGGCCGCTATACATTTTTGCGTTACAGGGAACCGCCGCCAGACATGCTGATTGCACCTTCGTTCGCCTGCAACGGACGCACCTATCGGCGCCCGTCGCATTCCGTCGTCATCGTCTGTATCGACGGGTTTGATCCGGCTTATCTCGCCGCCGCACAGACGGAAGGGCTTTGTCCGTTCCTGGCGCGCCTGATCGATCACTACGGCCGATGGACCGCCGCCTCGGCCCTGCCGAGTTTCACCAACCCCAACAATGTCTCGCTGATTACCGGAGTCGCGCCGGCGCAGCACGGCATTGCGGGAAACTATGCGCTGGATCCCGAGAGCGGCATGCCGACGGAGATGACCGCGCCCGAGTTTCTCCGCGCCGAGACAATCCTCGCCGCCGGGCACAAAACCGGCCTTTCGGTCGCCGCGGTCACGGCCAAGGACAAGCTCCGGCGACTACTCGGCGCAAATCTGCCGGCCGACGATTTCCACGCCACGTGCCTGTCGATCGAAACCGCGGCCAGCGGCAAACATGGCGCGGTCGATCCGGCGATCCAGTCGGCATTGGGGGCGGAGCCACCGCACATCTACAGCGCCGAGGTCAGCTTGGTTGTTCTCCGGGTCGGCCTGGCGCTTCTCAAGACGCGAAAACCAAATCTGCTCTATCTGTCGACGACCGATTACGTGCAGCATCGTTATGGACCGGACGAGAAAGACGCCATCGACTTCATGGTGGAACTGGACGGTCTGCTTGCCGAGATCGACGCCTATGGCGCGATCATGGTGATCACTGCCGACCACGGCATGAACGCCAAGACGCAAGCCGATGGCGCGCCCGACGTCGCCTATCTTCAGGATGTTCTCGACACCGCGATGCCGGGTGTGGGAGCGCGCGTCATTCTTCCAATCACCGATCCCTATGTCGTCCATCATGGCGCGCTGGGCGCCTGCTCCATGGTCTATCTGGGCGAAGCCGATGTCGATCGGGTGACCGAAATTCTTCTGGCGCTGCCACAAGTCGATGAGGTCTTGCCGCGCGCCGTCGCCGCAAGAGACCTCGAGCTTCCAGAAGACCGCATCGGTGATCTGGTGATCCTTGCGACGCCGTCGGGTGTCCTGGGCTCAAGCCGAAACGCGCATGACCTGTCAGCACTCAAGGGGCCCTTACGCTCTCACGGCGGCCGACATGAGCAGACTGTCCCGTTCATCGTCAATCGGCCACTCGAAGATCAAGACCAGCTACTGCCCTTGCGCAACTATGACGCTTTCCACGTGGCGCTCAACCTGCTCAGCCAGGAGGCCAGCCATGCCTAGCGCCCGCCGCGCGGTTCTCGTCATCCTCGATGGGCTCAGGCGTGATCTGGTCAATGCCGAGCAAACGCCGCATCTCGCCGCCCTCGCCCGATCGGCGACATGGTTCGCCAATCATCAATCCGTGTTTCCATCGGTGACACGGGTGTGTTCCGCGACAATCGCAACGGGCTGCCATCCCCGTCGTCACGAACTCGCCGGCAATACGATGGTGCTCAGAGAAGATGGTCGACTGGTGCTTCACGATGCCGGCCATCCCGATTTTCTGCAGCACAAGCGGCGGGTGACAGGACATTCGCTGGCGGCGCCGACGCTGGCCGAACGACTGGCTGGGCATGGAGGCGCCGTCATCTTTTCCAACGTCTCACCGGGCGCGGCCTATGCCCACGATCCGGACGGCCATGGTCATGTCTATCACCGCGCCGGGAGCTTCGGTCCGGGACGAAACCCTGTTCCGGACCACGATGCACTGCACATCGGTCCAGACATCAACGGCGATCGCGCCATGACCGAACGGTTCGTCAACGAAATCCTTGAGGAGCGCAAGCCGGCTCTGGCTGTTCTGTGGCTTGGCCATCCTGACACCACCCAGCACATCGCCGCGCTGGGATCACCCCAGCATCGGGCGGCGCTGTTCGAAGCCGACCGGCATGCCGGCATGGTGATTCGTTGCGTTGGGCGGCTGCGAAGCAACGGCGAGGATGTTCTGTTGCTGGTCGGTTCCGACCACGGCCACCAGACCGTGACCGGCACCATCGATATTGGGTTCAAGCTGGTCGCCGCCGGGCTGAAGGACGATTCGACCTCTCACGACGTCGTCGTCGCGCCAAACGGCACGGCCGCGCTCATCTATCTTTCGACAGAAGCTTGGAGTCGCGTCGATGCGATCGCAGCGTATCTCGACGGGCAGCCCTGGATCGACCGGATCATCGTCGCTGGCGAACGAGACTCGGCTGGCCACGGCCGGCAGGACGGATTGGCGATCGCCGTTGCCATGCGCACCGATGACGCAGCCAATGCGCACGGTGTTCCCGGACTCGGCCTGATTGCCCAGCCAAGCAATGGAAAGGATGCCGGCATCGGGTTTGGCCAGCACGGTGGCCTTGGTGCGCGCGAGCAGGCCCCTTTCCTCATCGCCGAAGGCGCTGGCTTCAAAGCGCGCGAGGTCCATCGCGCGCCGACCTCCCTTCTCGAGATTGCGCCGACAATCGTCGCTCATCTCGGCATCGCCACCGATGGCATGGATGGCCGAGCGCTGCAGACCCTCAACAACAGCAATCGAGGAGACGAGTATGAACCTGTCACGTAAAGACTTTCTCCGAGGTGCGGCTATAACCGGTCTTGGAGCTACAGCAGTGATCGGGACCCCAGCCATCGCGCAGGGACGCCGTGAACTGAAGATGGCGAGTGCTTGGGTCAAAAACTTCCCGGGTTTCGGCACCGCCGCCGAACGCCTAGCGCGACGGATCACTGCCATGACGGACGGACGGCTTTCTGTAAAGGTCTTCGCCGCCGGCGAGCTAGTCCCTCCTTTCGAAGTGTTTGACGCAGTCTCCACCGGCACCGCCGACCTTTATCACGGCGTTGAGTTCTGGTGGCAGGGAAAGTCTAAAGCCTTCAACTTCTTCACAACCACACCGTTTGGCCTTACGCCCACAGAGATGAAATCCTGGGTCTATTATGGCGGAGGGCAAGAGCTTTGGGATGAACTCGCCGCCAATTACAATGTCAAATCGTTCCTGGTCGGCAATCCCGGTGTGCAGATGGGAGGCTGGTTTCGCAAGGAGATCAACTCACTCGACGACTTCCGTGGCATAACGATGCGCATGGGCGGTTTCGGCGGAGAGGTCATTCGTCGTGTTGGTGCGACACCCGCGTCTATTCCCGGCACGGAGGTGTATCAGGCGCTGCAGTCGGGTGCGATCGACGCCACAGAATGGGTCGGCCCGTGGAACGACATGGCTAAGGGTTTCCACCAGATCGCGAAGTTCTACTACTATCCGGGCTGGCACGAGCCTTCGTCGAATGTTTCGGCGGGCTTCAACCGCGACGTCTGGAACGATCTGAGCGCGGCGGATCGCGCGATCATCACAGCCGCCTGCCGCGCGGAAAACGACGAGATGCAGGCCGAATTCCATGCCAATAACAGTTCGGCCCTCGGCACGCTCGCCAGCCAACATGGCGTGCAGCTTCGGCCTTACAGCGACGACGTGCTGCTAGCGCTTGGCCAGACCACGCAAAAGGTGGTGGCCGAGGCAGCCGCCGAGGATCCGTTCACCAAGCAGGTTCACGATAGCTATATGGCCTTTCACGCCCAAGCGCGGCGGGTAACCGAGACCTCTGAGCAGCCGTTCGCCCGAGCCCGCGAAATGGTTTTCCGCTCCGCGTGATTCCCTCCCCGGTTTCCGGGCGACACTCCTGGTAGAGCCGGTCGCGATGAGACGGACGTTGGAGATCGCCGCACGACTGGATCGCGTGGCGCTGGCGGTCGGCTGGATCGCGGCTTGGCTCGTGCTTGCAATGATGACCGTCCAGGTGCTGCTCGTTCTGGGACGTGCGCTGTTCGGCTTCGGATCGCTGCAGCTGCACGAGGCCATCATCTATGGGAATGCCATCTTTATCGGCGCCGGCCTTGCCGCTGCGCTTGCGCGCGACGAGCACACCCGAATCGATGTGTTGCGGGTGCGGATGGGCCGACGCGGCCGGGCTCGGGTCGATTTCTGGGCTTGCCTTTTTTTGCTGCTGCCGACGGTCATCGTGCTGCTCTGGGCCTCGGCACCCTATGTACTCGGCGCATGGAAAACGTTTGAAAGCTCGCGCAGCGTTGGCGGACTTCAGGGCGTCTTTCTGTTCAAAACCGTGCTCGTCGTGATGCCAACGCTGTTGGCCGTGCCTGGACTGGCTCTGGCCTTGCGGGCCTGGGCCGTGCTCGCCCAGAATTCCAAAGAAGATCGGACGCGTGCTGCGGAGCGGCACCGATGAGTGGTGCCGTCTTGCCGATGCTGTTGCTCGCGCTCGTCTTCGCCGTGCTGCTGCTGGGATTTCCCGTCGCCCTGACACTGTCCGGTGTCTCGCTCGGCTTTGCGCTTGTCGCTGGCGCGGCCGGTGCCTTCGACGTGACGCTTCTAATGGCTCTTGGCCCGCGCATTTGGGGTGTGCTGACCAACGAGCTCTTGCTCGCAATCCCGCTCTTCATCCTGATGGGTACGGTGTTGGACCGGTCGCAGATCGCCGCCGACCTGTTGCGCACGATGGGCGATCTGCTCCGCCATGTTCCTGGTGGGCTCGGCCTGTCGCTTTGCATGGTCGGCGCGCTGCTCGCCGCCTCGACGGGAATTGTGGGTGCCACCGTAGTTGCCATGGGCCTGATTTCGCTGCCCGCCTTGCTCGCCCGCGGTTATCCTAAACCTCTGGCCACCGGCCTCATCTGTGCCTCCGGCTCGCTCGGGCAGGTCATCCCGCCATCGATCGTGCTGGTCCTGCTCGCCGACCAGCTTGGTGCAACCTATGGAGAAGCCCAGCGCGCCGTGGGGAACTGGACGGCACAACCCGTTTCAGTGGGCGACATGTTTGCCGGCGCGTTCGTGCCCGGCTTCCTTCTGGTCGGCGTCTACGCCGTGTACGTCTTCGTCGTTTGCCGCATACGCAGAATCGATGTCGATTCCACGGAAATGGCCCCCGCGGAACCCGTCGCTATCACAACGCTCGTCCGCACTCTCATGGCACCTCTCTTGCTGCTTGTCGCCGTCCTGGGGTCGATTCTTGGCGGCGTGGCAACACCCACCGAGGCGGCCGGGCTCGGCGCCATGGGCGCCGTGCTGCTTGCTGGCATCAGGGAGGATCCTGGACGCGAGGCGCTCGTCTGGACCGGGATCGCCGCGTTGCTTGCAGCGCTCCTGATCCGTGCCTTGGCGGACACGCGGCTGCAACAATTCTTCGCGGCCTCCGTCACCGGCGCGGCCACCATCATAGCGCTCACCGCACTCGTCGTTGCCGGCGCCCTCCTGCACGCCGTCATGACGATCGCCCGCTCCGGCGTGCTCGGCGAAGCGCTGCGCCAAACGCTGCAGATCAGCGCCATGGTCTATGGAATCTTGATCGGTGCGACCTGCTTCGCGCTCGTGTTCAGAGGAGTCGAGGGCGACGTCATGGTGGGCGACTTTCTGCGGACCCTACCGGGAGGCGACACTGGCGCGCTCGTCTTCGTTATGGCGGCGGTGTTCTTGCTTGGCTTCTTTCTCGACGTCATCGAGATCATCACGCTGGCAGTGCCGATCCTAGCGCTCACCCTGCTACAGACCATCGACCCGCTCTGGTTCGGCGTGCTCATCGCCGTCAATCTGCAGACCTCTTATCTAACGCCGCCTTTCGGCTTCGCGCTGTTCTATCTCCGTGGCGTTGCGCCCGACTCAGTTCGCACGGTCGAAATGTATCGCGGTGTCGTTCCGTTCGTAGTTCTCCAGCTTGCCGTGCTCGCGATCCTCATCGCCTTTCCCGGATTGGTCACCGGCCTGCCCAATCTCCTTTGGAATTAGTTGATGCGAGCCGACAAGACTGCTCATTCTCGGAGTCGCGCAAACGAGCTGACGGCGGAACCCGTCGAGAACCGAACCAGCTCGGTCACGCTCTGCGAATCGCTGCTTGACCGCATCGCTGATCGCGACGCCGAGTTACGGGCCTGGGCACATCTCAATCGGGACGCGACACTCCGGGACGCGTCGGCCGCCGACGCAAGACGGGCGCGCGGTCAAGTATTGAGCCCGCTCGATGGCATGCCGATCGGCATCAAAGATAATATCGACACCACCGATTTTCCGACCGAAATGGGAAGTCCGATCCATGTCGGGCGTCGCCCAACGGCCGATGCGGAGATCGTCAGAAGGCTCAAGGCTCTAGGCCTGGTCGTGCTCGGCAAGACCGTGACGACGCCCTTTGGCATGAACGCGCCTGCCCCAACGCGCAATCCGGTCGAACCGGAACACACTCTCGGCGCCTCCTCGGTTGGTTCAGCTGCAGCCGTCGCGGCCGGCATGGTGCCGCTCACAGTCAACACGCAGAATACCTCGTCGACGACGCGGCCGGCCTCCTATGCCGGCGTCCTTGCTTGGAAGCCAACGCACGGCACCTTGCCGCTCGAAGGGACCTTAGCGTTGTCCCCGCCGGTGACCCACATCGCATTCATGGCAGGAGCCCTCGACGACCTTGAACGCCTTGCGAGACTGTTACTCCCCGCCGAAACGAATCTCAGTCGCAGCGATCAGCCGTCTATGGCCGTCGTCAAGGGACCATGGTGGCACCGGGCCGACGCGGAGACGGTCGCCCGCTTCGATGCCTTCGCATTCGACAGCGGCATTTCGCGTGAGGTTGCCGTGCCGCCGGCCTTCGAAGACGCATTGGAGGCACATTCGGCGGTGATTGCCGGCGACATGGCGGTAACACTGGCACACGAGTACGCCATGCACCGGGACCTGCTGCCTGAAGACGCGGTGTCTTGGATCGAACAGGGTCGTGCCATGACGGCGACCCAGTATGTCACCGCCCTGCGCCTGCGCGACACGCTCAGTGACAGACTCGCGCTTGCCATGGATGAAACAGACGTGCTGATCACGCTTGCAACCCCTGGACCCGCGCCACCGACGTCCGATGGTTTGGGTGACGGAACCTTCTCCATGCCTTGGACATTCTGCGGGCTGCCCACCCTTTCCTTGCCGCTTCTTCGCAGCCGGCGAGGATTACCGATTGGTATCCAACTTGTTGCGCGGCGTCATTGCGATCAGGTGGTTTTCGCCGCAGCTTGTCGTTTGATGGCCGGCGCGCACTTGGCTAAACGCTGATAGATCTGCCGCAGCGCCACTCCCTCGCGCTTGGCCAGAGCATGATCCCGAAAAGTTGCAGACTTTTCGGACAAGATCATGCGAAAAAAACAAAGAGAAATGGAGCGTGACCGATTCAACTCAAATGGATCAGACTCTAGATCGCGCAGTTTCTCGATCGCGCAACGGGTAAGCCTTGCGTCTTCCGGGCGGGTGACGGTCCGGGGTCGGACCGTCAGAGAAGGAAACACTAGCTTGTTTGCGTCAGCGACACTCGACCTGAAGTGTCTCCGCATATGGGTTGACCCGAGCGCGGCCGAGCTTGGCCTCTTGCTCCAATTTTCCGTCGCGCTCAGAGAACACCGACAGCCGATTGGGCGCGACCAGCTCTACTGTCCATGTGGTTTTGTCCTCGGTGAAGACGACGCGGAGGCGGTTGGCGCCGACATCTTTCCAGACTACCGGGCGGCACCAGCTATGGACACGGCCGAAGTCGCCGACAAACTCCTCGCACCATTCCTTGCGAGACAATGCCACCCACCGGTCAGCCTCGCGAGCGCCCGCTTCGGCGCAAGCTTCAGCCCAAAGGCCCTCCGAAACCATGTCGAGCATATCGGCACCGGCCGGAACTGCCGGCAGGAGGACGGCGAGCAAAGCTGCACCCGGCGCCCGAAGGAGCAACGAACAGGCACAACGGGGCCTTCGACTGGATTTCAAGGCTCACCCCCAAGAGCATGATCTCGAAAAGCTGGCAGATTTTTCGGACAAGGTCATGCGAGAAGACAGAGAAAAACGGAGCGCCACGCCCTCGATCTGAAGGAATCGGGCTCAAGCGTCGAAGGCGTGGATGAAACGCACGCAAGCTCCCTGGATGATCTTCACCCGACAACGGACCCGAACGGCCTACATCTGACAAACGACCAGTGGCACAGACTCTGGCCGCCCTACCTGCCGCCACGGCCGGCGCCGCTACCAGCCCTGGCGCCCCAGCCGCAATCCGTACAATGCCGGATTTTGGCAGGCAATTCTGTTTGATCTAAGTTCCACGCTCGGCAGCCCGTGTTAATTTCTTGGCGGTTTCCATACGGGCACCAGTTCTTTCAGTCCATTGCTACGTGATGATTGCGGGGGGACTAAAGAAAATGGTCCGGTTTTCCTTATCGGTCTGCCTGTCGGCCTTGGGGATAGTTCTCCTATCAGCGCATCCAGCGGCCGCAGCGGACAGACCGTGGATGAAGCCTTTCGGCATCGAACTGGGCAAGCCGCTGCCGAAGACTGTCCGATATCGCGGAAGGGAATATCATCCCTCGGATGCCGTCTTTGCCTATGAGTACAAAGAGGTTGTCCCTCCTGCGACTCCCGAATACGACCCGGCGCCGTCCAAGCCGGTGAAACATCCTTATGGCTACCGCGTCTTCACGACGCCGGTCAGCAGGACGGTCTACCGGGTCGACGCTCAGCTTCCTTACGCGAACAAGAGAGCCTGCAAGAAGGCGGGCGAGAACTTCGCTCAATTCCTGGTGAAGAAAGCGCGGAGGTTCGAGGGCGATCGTTGGGAACGAAGACGCCTGGACGGCGACTTCCATTTTGTCACGGATATGGAGATCGCCGTCGGCGTGATTGAAGGCATGAAGATGGGCGCCTTCGATAAGAAACGTCCAATGCTCCTGCGCGATGTCAGTCGTTTGGCCGAGTCGCGAGGAGTTCGCGTGGTTGTCGCCTGTGGCGCGCGCCGCCTTTTCATTATTGTCCAGCACTTGCCCTCGGTGGAATTGCGGATCGCCGAGGGCTATCAGAACGACAAGTCCCTTAGGGCGCTTTATGCTTCCGGAAAAGATGGAAAGCCGTCGCCGGCCTTCATGATTCCTTTCGGGGTTCGCCTGGCAAAGCCGTTGCCCAAAGCCGTGCGGACCAAGCGGTCTCCCATCTCCGATCACCCGTTGATGCGAAAAAAGTTCTTCTATCGGATCAACCCTCCCAATCCACATCGGTTGTTCTGGGCTTATGAGGCGCTGGTCACGCCGATGACCGAGAGCCTGATCTCGCTGACCGCGCTACGCGCCATCAAGAGCCGGAACGAATGCCGGGAATCCCTTGGGAATGTCGCCAAGTCTTTCGCCAGGTCGTTCGGTGTCGCCGCGCCCAAATGGTATCGACCTGCCCGCTCGGATTTGGAGGCAAAGGCGGCGTTAAGATTGAGGGGAAGAGGCGGCCTCAACGTTTATGTGAACTTCAAATGCATGCATTACGAGACACTCGGGGAATACAGGAGCTTGATCTCCGAGTTCAAAGTGAAACAACGGAGGATACCCTGGTTCGCCATCGTCCAGTTTGTAGTGCCGGGCGATGTTGGTTACGATGACCTTGAACTCTCACTCATGAATCCAACGGTCGGCACAGCTTGGTTTTGAGAGCTCTTGGTAAGAGCCAAATCCGTTTCGACGGAACTCACAAGCTCGCTCTGTTCGGTTCTTCTTGGTTGCGCTTTCTCAAGTGAACCGGTTCCCACCTCGCCCGAGAACGCGCCAGCAGCCACGATGACGCAAAGGTCGCGATGACGTAAAGGTAGAACGCGCAATGAGACCGATCAGGGGGGCGGCCTTAGCCGCGCTATTGTTAGCGATATCCGTCACTGCCGCGCTTGCCGATGCGCCGCGCGGCCCCTTCCCCGACGAGAAGCAAGCGGTCCGGCTTCTCTTCAAACACAAGACCCCGGGCGCCCGGCGCTATCTCGCCTGGATCCGCCACGACCATGCGGTCAGGCTGATCCACCGCTACCATAGGACCAAGTCGCGCGCCGACCTTGAAGCGGGACTTCAATACGCACGCTCGGCCGCCGAGCTCGCCCCCGATGTGGCGACGTTCTGGCGCGTGCTGGCCATGGGCGCCTTGAGCTTTCCCGAGGGAGCACTCACGCCGCTCATCGCCGAAAGCGCGCTGATCCGGGTGCTGGAGCTGGAGCCCGAGGATCGCAAGAGCCGCAATATGCTGGCCGACCTCTATGTCGGGCTCGGCCAGAACGCCGAAGCGGTCTCCCAGTTCGAGATCCTGATCACCACGCTTGCGTCCGAATTTCCCGACTTCGACACCGTCAAGATGGCCTATGCCTGCCTGGAGGCGGATCTGGACGGGCGCTGCCGTGTGACGCTGGAAAAGGTGAAGGCGCAACGGATCGCATTGGCCGAGGCGAGGGTGGCGCTGGCCATCCTCTATCGTGCCCAACATCTCGAAAGCAAGGCACGGCGAGAGCTGGAATCCGTCACGTTCAATGCCATGGCAAGGCAGGAAACCAAGGCGGTGGCGAGGCGACTGGCCGCTCATTGGAAAAAGGCAGGACCTGTGCGTGATGCGCCCGATCCGGAGGACCTGCCATGACCCGACTGGTCCTTGTGCTATCGATCCTCCTCGCCCCCGTCACCGCATTCGGTGATCCGGTCACTATAAGCGGCAAGACCTTTACGCCCGACATGTCGGAGGTCTGGCGACCGGACGATCCGGAACTGACCCGTCTGGTCGAACGCTTCAACAAGAATTTCTACAAGAATGAGCGGCGTTTTCGCAGGCAGTTGGAGGCCAAGCGCCAGCGCATTATAGCCGAAGGGCTGGACGACAAGACGGCGGAGAAGTTGAAGCGGGCCGAAGCCTCGTATGTCAGAAACAGCACCCTCAACGTGGCGAAGTACCGCGAACCCTTGCTGGAGCGCATGAAACACGTCGCAAACCGCGGCCTGAACAAGGCCGGAGCGCTCGACGACACCGCGGGTGAAAAGCTCTACTTGAAACTCACCGACGAGGAGATCGCGGCGCGCGCCAAGGCCGGCAAGGGGCCTCGTGCCCTCAATCCGAACTATGGCGGGGCGCTGAGCGACAAGGACATGGGAGGCTCGTCTCTGGCCTCCAACCGCTTCTCGAAGCTGGTGCGGCATTACTTCGGCGACACCGTCGAGACGGTCGACGGCAAGAGGATCCCGACGGTCACCAAGACCACGGACGCCGTACACACCGTCGAGGCCAAATTCCTGGAAGCGACGGTCAACGTCACTCCCAAGGTCTACGACCCGAGTAAGGGAACCTTCTACGACCCCGACGCCGGCTCGTCGAGCCAGGATGCGAAGTATCGCAGCATGGCGAACAATGACGAGGTCTATCTGAACGTGAGCGCCCGCGACCAGCCCGGCGCCAAGCAGATGGAGGCCTTCGACCATTTCACCAAGGGCGCCGAGGCAAGGCGCGTCCCGGCCGCCAAACATGTCGACCCCGCCGAGCTGAGCAAGGTCCGGCCACTCTACAAGACGACGTATAAGATGGCCGACGAGCTGAGCGAGGCCGAGTTCAACACGATCAAAGCCAAGACCGGCTATCGGGGGAGTTTCGCCTCGTTCAAGGACAAGGTAGAGCGTATAAAAAAGAAGGCTTCCATGGACGCCGTGGGCGTCGACAGGGGCAATGTCGCGGCCTTCAAGGCAACCGCCGAGGCGGTTCAAGACAGGGTCCTCGAGAAGAGCAACGCCGAATGGCGCCTGGTCCAGTCGGCCGAGACCAATGCCATTCGCCGCGCCGAGGCAGAGCTCGCCACGCTCGAAGGCAACGCCAAAGAGGCCAAGACCCGCGAGATCGTGGATCGCAAGCGCAAGCTGATCGACAGCCGGGCACGCATGAACGCGCTCCAATCCGTGGCGGACGAAAAGCGCAGCGGCGTCTCCCCAGCGCCGGAGAAGGTCACGCCCATCCCGAGCAAGAAGACCGTCCGGGTTAAGATCAACCGGAAGATCGAGGGCTGGATCGAAGCCGGCTCGCCGAAACTGGCACGCGTCACCGATAGCGTAGAGAAGGTGACCTGGGCGGTGCGGGTCGGTAGCGAGCTCTATCAGGGGAACGTCGGCGGCGCCGCGAAGGAAGTGGGCGCCATCGCCTTCGAGGAGGCGAGAGACCGCGTGCACCTCGCGATCGGCAATCGCATCATCCCCGGCTACGGCAAGTTGAAGCTCGCCTATGATGTCGGATACGGCACCGGCCGCCTCGTCGGCGAGCATGTCAAGCTCTACCCCGGCGGCCCGACGGTGGACGAGGCGGCGCAGAACTTCTTCGAAGAGGCCCACGACATCGCCAGCGGCAACCGGGAGAAACGGTGGGAGAACCAACGGCTGCAGGACTACCACCGCTTTGTCGGCGAGATGATCGACGACTGGGGCGCCGAGCTGCCGCCGGGCATGACCCGCGGCCAGGCCATGGCCTATGCCATCGAGAAGGACAATGCCGGCGGCAATTTCCATCGGGCGATGGAAGAGCTGTTCGACGCCGGCGACAAGGCCAAAGCCGAACGGGAGGCCGAGCGGCGAGAACTGGCCGATGCCGTCAAGCGCGCTGCTTTGGCCGACGCCGCGGCGTCCAAGGCAAAGAACGCGGCCGAGCGGGCACCGCCGCCGGCCCCGCCGGCAGCGGTCGGCGGACTGCGCGATCTGCTCGTCGACAAGAAAGCAGAGACCAGAAGAGACCCCCGAGCCGATGGGGGCGGCGGCATGGGGCGGGTGTTCGACAGCGGCACGCAAACCATCGGAAAGTACCGACAGCTCGAGCGCGCCAAGCGGGACCTGAAGGAGGCCCGGCGCCATCTGGCCAACGTCCGCGCCCGCATTGCCGCGCGCAAGCGCAGGCAAGAAGCCGAGCGCCGGAGACGCGCCAACAGCATGTCGGGTTTTGGCAAGACGCTCAGCAAAGATGCCGATTCCTATAGCAGGCAATACCAGAAGTATCTGAACCAGTTTCATCAGGCCAAGAACCGTCCCAAACGCCCCTCCTCCTCGTCGGCGAAAAAGCTAACGATCGGAGTGAACGTCGGAGGACGCGATATGACCAAGCCCGCCTGGGTCAAATCGAGCACTTCCCGCCCCAACACGAGAAGGCCATCCGGACGAAAGAGCTGCAAGACGTTTAGAATCACTGCAAGCTCCTGCCAGAGCGCCTTCGAACGTTGTATGCGTGGATGCCCAAAGAGAACCGGGTGGAAGGACTGCCACATGAAATGCGGCAACGTCGACACTGCCTGTAAACGGAGCAGTTGTCCCAGCGGAACAACCTATAAGACCTTTACAGGCTGGCGCGTCACTTGCACCGCCTGCCGTTAGTCTGGAGCGCGATTGCTTCGCCGTGAATCAATCGCGCTTCCCCTGCCCTTTTACTTTCTCGCGTAAAACCACCCGAAAAGCCTAACGACCTTTCAGGATCATCCTTTCGGACGCGTGGGATACATATGATCCTATTTCAGGCTGATCAGTTCGGTGACGAACCATTCTGCGGTTTGAGGGCCTTACTCCCTCCCCCGCGCCGAACGCGGGTGGTCCTGTGTTCGGCTCTGTTTCGAATGACCCAAGTCGGGAACACCCGACTTGGGCTGGGGGAGGGTTGGGGAGGGGGACGCGATTCACCGGCCTACGAATTCCGTTCATTCCCGCGAAAGCGGGAACCCAGTCGTGTCATAACAAGCTGGGTCCCCGCTTGCGCGGGGACGAACGGATCGACACCCCCCTCCCGGCGAGTTTCACTCGCCGACCTCCCCCTTTCAGGGGGAGGTAATAGGACTTGAGCCCGAAGCAATCACTCGGAAAGCGTATGATCCGGCATTGCCTTTTCGCCGTCGCGCTCCTTCTTGCCATGCCTGCCACGACGCTGGCGGTGTTGCCGCCCGATGTGTACCGCGAGGCGCGCAGGACAGCCGACCACCACGTTCAGACCGAGGTCACCGGAGTTAAAGCGCCCGCGAAGACTCCCGGGGATTGCATCATCGAAGGGCGCGTTGCGACCGTGTTTCGCGGCGATTTGGCCAAGGGGACCCCGGTCTCCTACCCCGTCGCGTGCCTGAGGACCGGTGACATGCCGCCCGTCGGCGGCACGCTTTGGGGGAATGCCGACGAACTGACCAGCGCCCGATTCATGGAGGTCTACCTAAACGGTCAGGCACCCCGGTTGTCGGTCGCCCGCTGGCAATACCGGATCATCTCCGGGCCCACGAAAGCACCGGTTTGTCCAGTCGACAAACCCGGCCTGACTTGCTGGTAGGCGCTATGGAAAACGACGTCGGATGGTCGATCGCGCTCTATGGCGGTCTGTTGTGGCTGCTGGTCGTGATTTTGGGCGCCCTCGCCGTCTGGACGCTGCGCCCCATGAGGGCTGGCTTGCCGGGAAAGGCCGAAGGGCGCTGCGCCGTCCTGCTGGCGATCCTCTGTCTTCCCGCCGCATCGCCATTCCCCCCGGTCGTCCTGCTCCTGAATGCGGCGGCGCTGCTGACAGCCGGCATCGCCCTGCTGAGGAGCGCGGGCCGATGGGCGATGATCCTCGGCGCGGCAGCGATGGGCGTGTCCCTATTGCGGGATATCTATGCCATCCTCGGCCTCGTCGGCGATCCGGAACCCGTGAAGCAGTTGGCATTCCTGCTGACCTTCAACGCGGAGGCTTCGGCCCATACCGTCGGCCACCTCTTCCTCAGCGTGCCGATCGATATGGCGCTTCTGCTGTTGGCGGCCCGCCTCGCTCTCGCCGTAGGTGGGCTCGCGGCGGCGGCGCGATCTCTTGGAGACCAGCCAGGCACCTTGGCGCGATCTTCCGCTACCGCGATAGAACATCGGGATTAACCCCGGCCCAAAACTTTTACAACGGGGCGCCTGTTGGCAAGAGCCTCAAACGCCACGCCCCTCACAAAGGCGAAAAACTATGTTAGCTCGAACTATCATTTTGGGAGCCCTGATCATAGGGCCTATGTCATTGTCACCAGTTGCCGCCATAGCGCGTGACAACGGAGCGGTCGAAACCCGCTGGCAGTTCGCGCCGGAAATCGGCCTCGAAGGCCGAGCCCATGTCGCGGGAGACGGACCGTTCCGTCTCGAGGTGGAGTGCGGCAATGGGGGAGGACCGACAATCACCCTCCTCTCCTCCTCACCGTTCGCGCTGTCCCGCGAGGGCGCCGCGGGACAAGTCTTGATGAAACTCGACATCGACGGCAAACGGTTCGAGCAGATTTTCGAATGCTATCCCGGCGGAACGAGGTGCGAGAGTTTCGGCATCCCATTCGATGAGTTGATGACTGCGATGCGGCAAGGCTCGCAAATGACGCTGCGGTACGGCGATATCTTTCGTGCCCCGTTCAGCACGAAGTTCACGCTCGCGGGCTCAGACGCCGCCATTTCCCGGCTGTCCGCATGCCTCGGGCAATAGAGCGCGATCAATTCAGATTGGGTCGATCGCGCTCTATTTCTCTTTGTTTTGCCGCATGATCTTGTCCGAAAAGTCTGCAACT
>JANQIP010000272.1 GCA_028282095.1 Xanthobacteraceae bacterium
CGGGGGTGATCCGTTCGTCCCCGCGAAAGCGGGGACCCAGGATGTTATGACACGACTGGTTTCCCGCTTTCGCGGGAATGAACGGAAGTTGTAGGCCGATGAAGTAGCTCCCTCCCCAGCAAGCGGGGGCGGGAGCAAGGCCTCGGCGACGGCATAGTTTTGCACCAAACTAATCTGCCGTAAACAGTATGATCGAGGGAAGCTCGGGCCGAAAAGTGTGACGCCCGACTATTTCGTCAACCGCGCGACCACGTCCTCCGCGATCGAAAGCGCGGAGGTGAGGCCCGGCGACTCGATCCCGAACAGATGGACGAGCCCCGGCAGGCCGTGCTCGGCGGGGCCGTCGAGCACAAAGTCGACCGGCGGCTCGCCACGCCCGGAGAGCTTGGGACGGATGCCGCAATAATCGGGCGTCAAGGCACCGTCGGCGAGCGCGGGGAAATAATTGCGGATGCTGGCATAGAACGAGTCGGCGCGATGGGGATCGACGTCGTAGGCGTTCTCGCCCAGTGCGTCGATCCATTCGATATCCGGCCCGAAGCGCATGCGCCCGGCAAGATCGAGCGTGACATGGGTGCCGAGCCCGCCGTCGACCGGAGCCGGGTAGATCAGCCGCGAAAAGACCGGGCGGCCGTCATATTGGAAATAGTTGCCCTTCGCCAATACGAGCTTGGGCACGCGCGCGGCCGGATAGTTTTCGGTCGCGCGGGCGAGCGCCTGCGCGTTAAGGCCGGCTGCATTTACCACCGCATCGACGACGAGCGAACCAGGCTCGGCGCCGCCATAGCGCACCTCCCATCCGCCTCCCGCCGGTGCAAGGCCGATGATCGGCGTGAGTAGCGCGATCGATCCGCCGCGATCCTCGATGTCGCCCTGCAGCGCAAGCATGAAACCGTGGCTGTCGACAATGCCGGTCTCGGGCGAGTGCAGCGCCGCAAGGCAGGAAAGCGCCGGTTCGAGTTTTTTCGCCGCGGCGCCGTCGATCATGCGCATGCCTTCGACGCCATTGATATTCGCTTGCTTCAGCAGCGCTTCGATCTTGGTGATCTCGGGCTCTTTGGTTGCGACGATCAACTTGCCGTATTTCTTGCGGGAGACGCCGTGCGAGGCACAGAATTCGTACAGCATCCGCCGGCCATGCACGCAGTGGCGCGCGCGCAGCGAGCCGGTCGGATAATAGATGCCGGCATGGATCACCTCGCTGTTGCGCGAGGAAATGCCGGTGCCGATCTGCCCTTCGCTTTCGGCGATGATGACGTCGTGGCCGTTGAGCGCGGCGGCGCGTCCGACCGCCAGCCCGATCACGCCCGCACCGACGACGAGGACCTGCATGGTCACGGCCGGCTGACGTTGAGACCGTCGCCGACCGCGATCTCGCCCGCTTCGATCACTTCGGCATAGATGCCGCAATCGACATGGTCGAAGCACGTCATCAACGTCTTCGGGATGTTCATGTCGCGGATGCCGGTGAAGGGCTCGACATTGGTCGCAGCACAGCGCTCGATCCGGCTGATCACTTTCAAACGCGCCGTGGGCCCGATTGCGATCGTCTCGCCGACGAGATCGAACTCATGCCAGGCCGGCCAGCCCGACACATGGACATTGCCGCGAAAGCGCAGCGGGTCGACCGGCGCACTGAGCGCATCCTCGATCGCGGCGACCGAGGCGAGATTGATGATCGAGACGACCTTGTCCGCAACATCCGAGAAGCTGAAGCCGGCCGCGTTCAGCACCCGCGGCGGACCGCGCAGGTCCTTGGCGCAATAGTGCGCAAAGAAATCCTCGATGGCGGCGCGGCCGTCGGTGGTTGAGAGATCGCCGATTGCTGCTTCCTTGCCGTCCACGACGATCGTGAGTGTATGCGTTGTCGCATCAAAGCGCGTATCCAGCGCGGCGAGCCGCTCGTTTCTCATCAGCATGAGAAAGCGCTGCTTGGGAAAATAGGACGGCGCGGCAGGATCGAAGCCCGACGGCCCGTTCTCGATCGCGTAGAGCCGGTCAGCCGGCAGCGTCTCGCCGACCGCGAGCGCCGTGCGTTCCAGCGCCTGCGGCGACAATCCCTTCACCGGGTAGCGGTAGATCGACTGGATACGGGCCGCAGTCTCCGGCATGGATTTTCCTCAGAAGCATGATCCCAGAATCGGCAGACTTATCGGACAAGATCATGCGAGAAAACAAAGAAAGATAGAGCGCGACTGGTTCAATCTGCATCAGCGAGGAGAAACAGAAAAGCCGCCCCGAACGAAGGGGCGGCCTTGAGGAATTGGTCTGATCCGGAGTTGCGTTTGCGGCGCGACGCTCACTCCGCCTGGATGTTTCCCACCGCGGTCTTGCCGGAGCGGCGGTCGACCTGAGTGTCGAAAGAGACTTTCTGGCCTTCGCTGAGGCTGCGCAAACCGGCACGTTCCAGAGCGGTCGCGTGCACGAATACGTCCTTGCCGCCGTCATCCGGCTGGATGAAGCCGAAACCTTTCTGGTCATTGTAGAACTTCACGGTGCCCGTCATCATTTGCTGATAGCCTTTCGCTGATATTGGCGCATATGAGATCGAGATGCACGGCTGCATGCCTCGAGGCTCAGTTCATCGATGTTTGGAGAGGGTCTGAACCTGCGCCAGCGCTCAGCAAAGGCGAACGGCCCGATCGTCCGGCCAAATGTCGATAGGTGAAGCTAAGTGTCAGGGGCGGCCATTGCAAGGCAAATCGATTGATCTCGAACCAAAATGCGGTGAACGGGCGCAAAACAGCGGCAAGATCATAATGCGACTTCCCGTCTCGCTCCGCGCCTGTGCGGGGACGAGCCGACGACTTTAGCAGCAAGGCACCCGGTCAGGCGCTCCGCGCCAGCGCGCCGTCGATCATGTCGATGGTGTTTTTCAGGCCGTAGATCGCAACGAACGAGCCGAAACGCGGGCCTTTCTCCTGGCCGAGCAGCACCTGGTAGAGCAGGTTGAACCAGTCGAGCGAGACGCCCGGCTTGCCGTCCTTGGCCTTGCTCTTGCCCGAGGTGTCGAGGAAGGGCTCGCGCCGGCCCACTTCGTAGACGACCTCCTGGATCTTCTCCGGCTTCGCATCGTCCGGCAATTGCGAGAGCGCGTCGCGCAGGTCGATCAATGCCGCGCGCTCGGGGTCGCTGGGATGGCGGAAGCGTTTTGCCGGCAGCACGAAATCGCGGAAATAATGGATCGCGTAGTCGACGAGTTGATGCAGCTTGGGATGCGTCTGCGGTGTTGCGCCGGGCCGGTAACGGCCGATGAATCCCCACAGCGTATCGGCGTCCTGCGCATTCGAGGCCGAGACGAGATTGAGCAGCAGGGTGAAGGAGATCGGCACGTCGGCTGCGGGCGGCGCGCCGGCATGGATGTGCCACGCCGGGTTGGCGAGGCGCTGGCGCTCGTCCTGCCGCGGATAGGCCTCGAGGAATTGCTGATACTCGTCGACATGGCGGGGGATCACGTCGAAGAACAGGCGCTTTGCCGCCTTCGGCTCGCGATACATGAACAGCGACAGGCTCTCCGGGCTCGCATAGCGCAGCCATTCTTCGATCGTGAGCCCATTGCCTTTCGACTTCGATATCTTCTGGCCATGCTCGTCGAGGAAGAGCTCGTAGTTGAACCCTTCCGGCGGCGTGCCGCCGAGCGCGCGGCAGATGGCGGCGGACAGCTTGACCGAATCGATCAGGTCCTTGCCCGCCATCTCATAATCGACGCCGAGCGCCAACCAGCGCATCGCCCAGTCCGGCTTCCATTGCAGCTTGCAGCGTCCGCCCGTGACCGGCGTCGTCATGCGCTCGCCGGTCTGCGGATCGTCGTAGGAGATCGTGCCGGCAGCGACGTCGCGCGCGACGATCGGCACCTGCAACACGATGCCGGTGCGCGGGCATACCGGAAGGAACGGCGAATAGGTCTGGGCCCGCTCCTCGCGCAGGCTCGGCAGCATGATGGTCATGACCTCGTCGAAGCGCTCGAGCACCACGCGGAGCGCCGCATCGAACCGGCCGGAGCTATAGCAGTCGGTCGCCGACATGAATTCGTAGTCGAAGCCGAACGCATCGAGAAAGGCGCGCAGCCGCGCATTGTTGTGCTCGCCGAAGCTCGGATGCGTTCCGAACGGGTCGGGCACACGGGTCAGCGGCTTGCCGAGATACCCCGCCACCATCTCCTTTTCCGGAATGTTGTCGGGGACCTTGCGTAGCCCGTCCATGTCATCGGAGAAGGCGATCAGGCGGGTCCTGATGCGGTCGCCGGTGATCACGCGGAAGGCGTGGCGTACCATGGTGGTGCGCGCGACCTCGCCGAAGGTGCCGATATGCGGCAGGCCGGACGGCCCATAGCCGGTCTCGAAGATGACCTCGTCCTTGGGTTTTTTTTCCAGGCGCGCGATGATCTTGCGCGCTTCCTCGAACGGCCAGGCATTCGAGCGCTCGGCGACATCTCGCAGCGACTGCGCCGCGTCCTTGGTCTCCACCGCCGTCATCGTCATCTCCAGCCGGTCTTCGGCAGGCCTCACCATCTATCTAAATCTGTTGGCCGAAGCTGCTCATGCCAATAGCACGGTCAGAACGGGTTGATCGGGAAGTATTTCAGCCAGAGATCGGCGAACTTGCCCTTCTCCCAGAGCCGGAACAGCGCCCAGTTGAGCGCGAGCCGCAGCACGTCGTTGCCGCGCTTCACCGCGATCCCGACACCCTCGCCGAAATAGCGGCTCTCCAGAAACGGGCCGCCGACGAATACGCAGCAGCCGCCGGCCTCGATTCCGTTGAGCCAAAAGGCGAGCGCGAAACCGTCGCCGAACAGAAGATCGACCTCGCCCCTTTGGAGTGCGGCGCGGGCCTCGTCCGCCGTGGCATAGCGCTTGATCTCCGCCCCAGTAAACAAGGTTCTGAGATAGGCCTCATGCGCCGTCCCCGCGACCGCCGCGATCGTCTTGCCTTCGACCCGCTCCGGCGTCACCGCGCCGTCAAATCCATTCCGTCTTGCCGCGAAGCGGGCCACCGGCCGGTAATAAGGATCGCTGAAATCGAGGCGTTTGCGGGTGTGCGGCGAGACCGCGATCGAGGCGATGGCGGCGTCCGCCCGGTTCTTGTCGAGCGCATCGATGATCGTGTCGAACCGGCGCATCTGCATCGTGCATTCGACCTTCAGCTCCACGCAGATCAGGCGGGCGAGGTCGACATTGAACCCGGTCGGATTGCCGTCGGGACCGGCATAGTTGAACGGAGGATAGTCGACCTCGCTGACGAAGCGGAGCAGTGTCAGCCGCAGGTCCGGCCGCTGCGGTCGCCGTCGCGGATCCCAAAAACCGGGGATCGGCAGACCGGACGGGGCGGCTTGCGCAAAGGCTTCGCGCGGTCCGATCGGATGATGCAAAAAAGACACGCTTAACGCGAGAAACGCCGCAAACAAGCCGTTTCTGGATATACGACCACAGGTTTTTTTGATTTGCGTGTTCAACGGTATCCCTATGGCTTATGGTTGTAGTTCCCTCGCCCGCGGCGTTGAAGGGGAAGGCCGCCTTGGCTCGACGTGGGGCCCTTATAGACGAATTGACGCCCCGGATCAGCGCTTGATCTTCGGAGAGCCTGGGGATGCCCGACCACAACGAAGGCCGACCCGCAGTCGAGCGTCGCCAAGAGCCCAAGGAGAACACGGATCCGCCACCATTATGGCGGGCGAGGTACGCCCGCGGCGGCCTATCAGGACAACGCGCGCGCGGCGCCGTGGCTCAGTTTCCCGAACTCGACTGCATACGCCAGCACGCGCCGGTCGGCGCGCTCGCTGCAGCCGAGCGCAGGGCGCGTGATGTCGGGATGACGGCGGATCACGTTGTTCTCGCATCGGGCCTTGTAAGCGAAGAACACTATGCCCGCGCCTTCGCGCAGAAGCTTGGCCTTGCCTTCGAACCGCTTGACGATTTGCCGCGCGAGGCCTGCCCCGTGGACGATGATCGCCTGGTGGATGCGGGTGTGTCGGGCCTGCTGCCGCGGATCGCGGACGAGGAGCTCACGCTGATCGTCGCGCCGCGCGGCATTGCTGCGCGGCGGCTATGCACGCTTGCGCAGGGCTCGAGCGAACTGCGCCGGCGCCTGCGCGTGACCACGGCCGCACGGCTCCGCCGTTTCGTCGACCGCCACGCCAATGCTGCCCTCGGCAGGCGCGCTGCGTTTCGCCTCCTTCATGTCCGTCCGGAGCTCTCCGCCGGGGGCGGCCGGAGGCGGTTGTGGCCGGTGCTCGTCGCCGCCTTATTGGTCTGCGGCATGGCGATCGCCGCGCCGCAACTACTCGCGACGGTCATCGGTATCGTCTTCTCGGCCGTATTCCTGGGTTGGATTGCCTTGCGTGCGATCGGCTTGCTCGGGGCCATCGTGCCTTCGCACAACCTGCCGCGCCGTCCTGAGGCAATGCTCCCGGTCTACACGGTCATCGTCGCGCTCTACCGTGAGACTGGCGCGGTCGCGCAACTCATTGCGTCGCTCGATGCGTTGGACTGGCCCCGCGAAAAGCTTGACATCAAGCTCGTGCTCGAGGCCGACGACACCGACACGGGTGCCGCGCTGGCAGCGATGCGGCTCGATCGGCCGTATGAGATCGTGATCGCGCCGGATGTCGGCCCGCGCACCAAGCCGAAGGCGCTCAATGTCGCCCTGCCCTTCGCGCGCGGCGCCTTCGTGGCGGTGTTCGATGCGGAAGACCGGCCCGAGCCCGACCAGTTGCGATGCGCCTTTGAGGCCTTCCTTGGAGATGACGACCGGCTGGCCTGCGTGCAGGCGAGGTTGACGATCGACAACACCAGGGACAACTGGCTCACGCGCATGTTCACGGCCGAATATGCCGGCCTGTTCGACGTTTTTCTTCCGGGTCTTGCGCGCTACCGTCTGCCGCTGCCGCTGGGCGGCTCGTCCAACCATTTCCGTACCGCCGTGCTGCGCGCGGTGGGCGGCTGGGACCCGTACAACATAACCGAGGATGCGGATCTGGGCGTACGGCTTGCCCGCTTCGGGTACCGCAGCACCGTCATCGCCTCCTCGACCTATGAGGAGGCGCCGACCCGGCTCGCCGCCTGGCTCAAACAACGCCGACGCTGGTTCCAGGGCTGGATACAAACCTGGCTGGTGCATATGCGCTCACCAATCCGCCTGCTGCGTGAATTGGGGCCTGCCGCCTTTGTCACGGTTCAGCTCGTGGTGGGCGGAACGGTATTCGCCGCCTTGGTCCATCCGTTCTTCGTTGCCTGGGTCGCGATCGAGCTCGTGACCACGGGGATCAAGGCGAACGAAGGCCTCATAGGTCCGCTTCTTACGGCGCTCTATGGGACGACTTTCGTCGGCGGTTACTTGAGCTCGGTTGTTCTCGGACTGGTTGGATTGGCCCGCCGGCGCCTGTGGTCCACGGCCTGGATCCTGATCCTAGTGCCAATCCACTGGATGCTGCTGGCCATCGCGGCCTGGCAAGCTGCCTACAAGCTCATCCGCGACCCCTACCGATGGGACAAAACCGAGCATGGGCTGGCGCGAACCTCACGAATGACCCATCGCGGCGCGACCCGGGGGGGTGCTAAATCCGCGCGACGGCATATTGTCGCCGGCAAAATCCGCTTATCATCGCGGAGGATGGAGAGGGCCTGATCAATGCTACATCGGGCCGGCAATTCGCATAGAGCATGATCCCGAAAAGCTGGCAGGCTTTTTGGATAAGACCATGCGACCAAACAAAGAGAAACAGGGCGCGGTTGATTCAACTGAAGCAGTCGCGCTTAGGGGTCGGAGCATAGTTCAGCGACAGGCTTTTCGAGATTCATCAATGACCACAGTTATGCGTCTGCGCCTTGCAACCATTGTTATTATCGGCATTCTCGTCGGCAGGCTTGCCGCACCTACCGCCGCCTTCGCCGATGCGGTCTACCCGACCGGATCGCGGATCGGGCTCGTGCCGATAACCGGATTGGTGGTGACCGATCGTTTTCCCGGTTTTGAGGACAAGCGGACGGGGGCGTCAGTGCTCATACTCGACATGGCGACGCGGGCTCATCCCGACATTGGCCGGCTGATGGGCAAGGACGCGCTCAAGAGGCAAGGCATTATTGAGGAAAAGCGCGAGAGCTTCGCCTACAGGAGCGGCAAGGGCACGCTCATTGCCGGGCGTCAGCAGGGGAACCGGAGCTCGCGCAAATGGATCTTGCTGGCGTCGGTGCCCGATGCGACCGCGCTGATCGTCGTCGAGGTTCCCGACGATGCCGAGGACGCCTATTCGGAAGCGGCCGTCCGCTCCATGCTGGCTTCCCTCGCGATCCGCCCGGATGTTCCGATCGACGAGCAGCTCAGCCTGCTGCCGCTACGCTTCGACGAGTTCTCCGGCATGCGCCCGGTCCGCGTGATTGGCCGTAGCGGCGCGGTCCTTACCAGCGGCCCCAAGGATACGCTGGAGGCCAGCGAACAGCCCTTGCTGATCGTGTCCATCGGCCGGGGCGGGCCGGAGGGCGTGCAGGCGCGCGATACCTTTGCGAGGAACCTGTTGTCCGGCGTCGGCGACATTAAGGAGGTGCGGATCATCGGCGCCGACATGCTGCGCCTTGGCGGCGGTTTGCAGACCCACCAACTCTTCGTGGAAGCGCGCGACGCCAAGACCAAGGCGCCAATGAAGCTCGTCCAGTGGATTCGGTTCGGCTCCGGCGCCTTCCTGCGCATCCTCGGCATCGCTCGTGCGGATGATTGGTCGGACGCGTTTCCACGCTTCCGTGCGGTACGCGACGGCGTCAATCCGCGTGGCTAGAGCGTTTTCAGGCGATCTTTAGGGATTGCGCTCTAGTCCGTTCGTCCCCGCGAAAGCGGGGAACCAGATGCACTGCCAAGGGGGATTCCTGCTTTCGCGGGAATGAACGGAAGGCGGAGCATGATCCCGAAAAACTGGCAGGTCAAAAAGAACTGTAGGGTGGGCATGCGAAGCATGCCCACCCATTCGTGTTCGGCGGCCTTGGCCGCGTGGGCACGGCGGGCTCTTGGCGCGCCTTTGCCCACCCTACGCTGCTCAGACTGAGCAAGTGCGCTACGCGGAGCGTGCGATCTTGTCGATCAGAGGCGATCGGTTAAAGGCTGTTCTGCGTTTCGCTCGCCGAGGAGGGGCCCGCCGTCGGATGCGCCTGTTTCGGCCCGCCCTTCGCGACGCCGACCAGGGCCGGCCGCAGGACGCGCTCGCCGATCATGAAACCGGCCTGGACCACCTGGACGACCGTGCCGGCGGGCGCCGATGGATCGGGAACCTCGAACATTGCTTGGTGCACATTCGGGTCGAACTTCTCTCCGAGCGGTTCGAACCGCTTGACCCCGTGCTTTTCGAGCACTTTGAGCAGTTCGCGTTCGGTCAGTTCGACGCCCTCGACAAATGCGATTGCGCCTTGAGGAAGCGCCGTGGCACGCTCCGCCTCGACCGCGTCGAGGGCGCGGCGCAGATTGTCCGAAACACCGAGAACGTCGCGGGCGAACGCGGCGATTCCGTAGGCGCGCGTGTCCATGATCTCGCGCTCGGTCCGCCGGCGCAAATTCTCCATTTCGGCGAGCGTACGCAGCAGCCGGTCCTTCATCTCTGCGACTTCCGCAGCCGGCGCCGCGGCCGATCCGCCCGCAGCGGCTGCTTCATTTGGGGTTGCCGCCTCGTTTGCGGATTCGCTGGGGTCGCCATCGGTGGACCGGGGTCGACGAGCGTTGTTGTCCGTCATTGCGTTTGTCCGTCCTGAAGCATTCTTTACTGTTCGCATCGTCCGCGGCGAACCGGTTCCCACTTCGCCGGACAATGCTCTTACCTGATCGCATCGTCCGCGGCGAACCGGTTCTCGGCTCTCCGGACAATGCGCCTAAGTAATGGGTCCGACACGCATATCGCCATGTATGGCGAGAAAATCAACCCGGACTAGTGATGCGATACCAACGCTTGAGCTTGCCTCATGGTGTTGGTGCCGTATTACAAAGCAGCGGATTAGCCGGTGTTCCGGGCTGACGGTCCGGATCGGACCGTCAGTGTCGGAACACTGGCAGGTCAGGGGTTAGAGCATGATCCCGAAAAGTCTGCCAGTTTACGGGATCATGCTTGGCGACGCGGTGCCGCGCTACCTCGCGCGGGCACCGTATCAGCCGCCCAGCAGCTTGCCGACGATTTTCGCAGTGTAATCCACCATCGGCACGATGCGCGCATAGTTGAGCCGGGTTGGCCCGATCACCCCGATCACGCCGACGATGCGGCCGGCGGCATCGTGATAGGGGGCGATGATGGTCGAGGACCCGGACAGCGAGAACAGCTTGTTCTCCGATCCGATGAAGATGCGCACGCCGTCGGCAAGCTCGGCGCGTCCCAGCAGGTCGATGAGGCCGCGTTTGGTCTCGAGATCGTCGAACAAATGGCGCACGCGCTCAAGGTCCTCGAGTGCCTTGAGGTCGTCGAGCAGATGCGCATGCCCGCGCACGATCAGCTTGCGCTCGTCGCGGTCGCCGCCCGACCAGCTCGCGAGCCCGGTCGCGACGATCTTCTGGGTGAGCTGATCGAGTTCGGCGCGCGCGGTCTCGAGCGCCCGTTCCAGCTCGGCCCGGGCCTCCGTCAGCGTCAGGCCGCGGATATGCCGGTTGAGGAAGTTCGATGCTTCCGTGAGTGCCGAGCTCGGCAGGCCGGCCGGCAGGTTGACGATGCGGTTCTCGACCTGCCCGTCCTCGGCGACCAGCACGACCAGCGCACGCTCGGGCTCGAGCCGCACGAACTCGACATGCTTGAGCCGCGGATTTTGTGTCGTCGCCAGCACGACGCCGGCCGCGCGGGTGAGCCCGGAGAGCATGCCCGAGGCTTCGCTGAGCACGTTATCCATCGATTGGCCGGCGGCACCGACCTTCGCCTCGATCGCCTGCCGATCGTCTTCGGGGAGATCGCCGATCTGCATCAACGCGTCGACGAAGAACCGCAGGCCGAACTCGGTCGGCAGCCGGCCGGCCGAGGTATGCGGCGCGCGGATCAGGCCGAGCTGCTCCAGGTCCTGCATGACATTGCGGACCGAGGCAGGCGACAGCGTCATCGGAATGAGGCGCGAGAGATTGCGCGAGCCGACCGGCTCGCCGGTCGTCAGGTAACTCTCGACGATCTGGCGAAAAATCTCGCGCGAGCGCTCGCTGAGCTGCGCGAGGCTCGGTTCACCGGGGCTGATCGGAACGTCCTGGGGCACGATAGCGCTACCGACATGAATGCTAGTGTCCCGACTCTGACGGTCCGATCCCGGACCGTCAGCCCGGAACACTAGCTAATCCGATGCTCTGTGATGCGTCACCAACACAATGAGACGAGCTCAAGCGTTGGTGCCGCATCACTAGATTTGAACGAAATTGCTCATCGATTTCGGCAAGCGCAAGTCCGGAACGCAAAGCGTTCTATCGATGTCCAAATATACAACATAAATCAACTCTTTACGAGGACTGTTGCAGCTTGTTTGTTCGATTCGACGGTGAGACTCTGAACGCCCCGAGGGCATGTCCATGCATGCGGCCGCCACTGATCTTTTACGGTTTGCCGGCGACCGCCGGTTTGCGACCATTCTCGCCGACCCGCCGTGGCAGTTCACGAACAAGACGGGAAAGGTGGCGCCCGAACATCGGCGGTTGGCGCGCTATCCGACACTCGGCCTGAGCGACATCCTGGCCTTGCCGGTCCCAAAGATAACGCGGGACAGGGCGCATCTTTATTTGTGGTGCCCGAATGCGCTGCTGCCCGAAGGACTCGCAGTGATGCAGGCCTGGGGTTTTAGCTACAAATCGAACATCGTCTGGCACAAGGTGCGCAAGGACGGTGGATCGGACGGGCGGGGCGTCGGTTTTTACTTCCGCAATGTCACCGAGCTGATTCTGTTCGGCGTGAAGGGCAAGAACGCGCGCACGCTCGCCCCCGGCCGCCGCCAAGTGAATTTTTTGGCAACGCGTAAGCGCGAGCACTCACGCAAGCCGGACGAGCAGTACGCGGTCATCGAAGCGTGCTCACCGGGGCCCTACCTCGAACTGTTCGCGCGCGGCACGCGCAAGGGCTGGACGACGTGGGGCAACCAGGCGGACGACGACTATCGGCCGACCTGGACCACCTACGCGCATCATTCCGGGGTTGGACTCGTGGCGGCGGAGTAGTCTAATACGCGAGGCAGTCAGCTCTCGAGCGGCCTTGCCGTCCATCTCGCACATACATATTGAATCCCAAGTCTGCTATTGCCTCGACAATAATCCGGAGAAACGACGTGGTTGACTTCAAGAAAAGCAGCAGGCTGGGCGAATCCGACATGCTCGGCAGTGCCGCGCAAGAGCTGGCGGTCGAGTCGTTTCGTAACATCGCCAACGTCAAGATCGGTCGCGACAGGGGGCGCGGCAACTTCGGCGGGGGTCGCATCGAGCCGGCGAGTTCGCAGCCCGATAACGAGCTGGCGGCCGTCGTCGACCTTCTCCGAGGTTCCGGAGCGCTCGCGGTTGCGGGGGTCGCCGATCGTCTTCACTGGAGTTCCGACAAGACGGCAAACGCCCTCGTGCGCGGTGGCAAAGCCGGGGTGTTGAGATTTTCCAAGGACGGAAACAATACGACAGTCGCGTTGACGGAAAACTGATTGACCGATTTCCGGAGGCCGGAACGTGCCGAGCGAGACAGTTGACGGCTCTTGGCTTCCGAGAGGCGGGGCTTGGCGCAGACAGTTGTCGGACGCGGTGGTCGTTTGCCTGGTGTTGGGCTTTGCCCTTCTCGTGATCTACGCCGTTGTCTGGCAGTCGCTTGGCGCCAACGAGCTGGCGGCGATGGCCATAGGCGGCCTGGTCGGGATCGTCGAGATCCTTGGGCGATATCGCCACGCGCCGTTCCGGGCCGTGCTGACTTGGAACGGGCTCCTCTATGTCGTGGTCAATATCGGCGCCGCCTGGGCCGCCTACTACATGCTCGGCGCTTTCCAGGTTTTCAAGGATGTCACGGTGGCCCCGGGCTTGAAGCAAATCCTGACGGCCGGCTTCGGCTCATTGGTGTTCATGCGGTCCTCGGTCTTCAAGGTGCGGGTCGGTGATTCCGACATCGGGATCGGTCCGGCGGCTATTTTGGACACCATTTTGCTGGTGGCCGACCGCGGCGTCGATCGGCGCGAGGCGGTCGCGCGGGCGCAGGACGTGACCGAACTGGTGTCGCGGGTCCGCGACCCCGTCGTCGTGGCTAAGATGCTCACGAAATACAGCCTCGCGCTCATGCAGAACGTCGATGAGAGGACGAGCAACGACCTGGGCGAAGCGATATCGAAGATCATGGCGGATCCGGACGTGCCGGATGCGATCAAGATCGACATCGTCGCGCTGCGGCTGGGCATCGTGGTCGGACCCGATGTGCTCGAAGCTGCTGTGGCGGCCCTCGGCGATCGGTTGACATCCCCGGCGGGCAAGCCACCCGCCCCGGCGAGTTTGTCCGGCGCGACCGGTTCCGCGCCAGCATCGGGCACGCCGACGACCACTCCTCCTTCGGCTATGCCGACGGTCGAAGATCTGAAAAAAGAGATCGAAAACAGCTCCACACACAGGTCCTGACGCGCAGCGACGCCGTCCAGGTTTCCAGCCCACTGCCCCCGGGCGCGCCATGGTGGAGCAGCGGCGATATGAATGGGGACGGCTCACCGCCCCTTGCGCTTGAAACCGCCGCGCTGGCCGGGTCGGCCGAGTTTTGACCGCGGGCCTTGTGGTCTCTCGCCTTCTGGTTTTTCACGGCCGAAGGGAACGGCTTCGATACTCGGACCCATTTCGTCGAGCGTCGGTTTGCGGGCTCGCCCGTCCTTGCCCCCTCCCGCGTCGCTCCGCTCCGCTCCCTCCCCCGCTTGCGGGAGAGGGTTGGGGCGGGGGTAGCTTTCGGACGCTGTAGCGCGTGAACGCCCCCCCTCCCGGCGCTTCGCGCCGACCTCCCCCTCAAGGGGGGAGGTGGAGGATGGCCCGCGTGAAGAGGCGAGGGGAGAGGTGGCGTCGGCCGATCGCCCCTCACCCCGACCCTCTCCCCGCGAGCGGGGAGAGGGAGTCGAGCCGCGCAGCGGCGAGGCGGGTGAGGGGGACTTGCTTCCCGTACCAGCACCGCCGACGGCGCCCTTCGGGTCACGTTTCCCCGCAAAGGAGGAGAGAGAAAGTGGCTCTCCAGTCAGCAGCGCTTCATCACCGCTCTCCGGCGGGGAGAGGTCGCGAGCGGAGCGAGCGGGTGAGGGGGATGGACCACCCGGGCGTTTCGCCGTCGGGTCGTCGAGCACGGCGAGCTCGGTGGCGCGCAGGCGCTTGACCTCGTCGCGCAGGCGGGCGGCCTCCTCGAAGTTCAGGTCGGCCGCGGCCTCGCGCATGCGCACCTCGAGGTCGGCAATAACCGCCTCGAAATTGTGCCCGATGGTGGCCGCGTCCTCGAAGCCGCCGGCGGCGGACAGGCCGTCGCCGCGCCCGGTCGCGACCAGCACATGGTCGCGCTCATAGACCGAATCGAGAATATCGGCGATGCCCTTCTTCACGCTTTCCGGCGTGATGCCGTGCTCGGCATTATAGGCCTGCTGCTTGTCGCGCCGGCGATTGGTCTCGGCGACCGCGCGCTCCATCGAGCCGGTCATCGTATCGGCATAGAGCAGCACCTTGCCGTCGACATTGCGCGCGGCGCGGCCGATCGTCTGAATCAGCGAGGTTTTGGAGCGCAGATAGCCTTCCTTATCCGCATCCAAAATCGCCATCAACATACATTCAGGCACATCGAGCCCTTCACGCAGCAAATTGATCCCGACCAGGATATCAAATTCACCAAGGCGCAGGTCGCGCATGATTTCAATCCGCTCGAGCGTATCAATATCCGAATGCATATAGCGCACACGCAGGCCGTTTTCGTTGAGATATTCCGTCAGCGCCTCGGCCATTTTCTTGGTCAGAGTCGTGACCATAATCCTTCCGCCGCGCGCGATCACCTTGCGGCATTCTTCCATCAAATCATCAACCTGGTGTTCGGTCGGACGGATTTCCACCGGCGGATCAATCAGCCCGGTCGGCCGCACGACTTGCTCGGCAAAAGTGCCGCCGGCCTGTTCGAGTTCCCACTCGCCCGGCGTAGCAGAGACATAAACGGTTTGCGGGCGGAAATCCTGCCACTCCTCAAACTGCAGGGGCCGGTTATCGACCGCCGCGGGCAGGCGGAAGCCGTAATCGACCAGCGTGGTTTTGCGCGCGCGGTCGCCGTTATACATGGCGCGGAGCTGCGGCACCATGACATGGCTTTCATCTAAAAA
>JANQIP010000279.1 GCA_028282095.1 Xanthobacteraceae bacterium
GGAACGGCACGCGGTGGGCATGCTCCGCATGCCCACCCTACGCTCACTACTCCCGCGAAAGCACAGAAAGCTGAAATTCAGAAAAACACCTCGAAAGCCGTAGGGTAGGCAAAGGCGCGCCCGCGGCGCGCCGTGCCCACGCGGTCGAGCCGGAACGGCACGCGGTGGGCATGCTCCGCATGCCCACCCTACGCTCACTCTTTCGTTTCCGTCGCGCCGGAGAACGCGATGGCCCAGCCGAGCGCTTCCTCCATCCGGTCATTGCCCCAAAACAATTCGCCGTCGGCGGTAACGAAATTCGGCGCGCCGAACAGGCCGAGCCGCAGCGCCTCCTCGCTCTGCTCGCGAAGCTGCGTCTTGATCTCCTGGCTTTGTGCGGCTTCCATCACGGAAGCGGGATCGACACCAAGGTCGGCCAGCAGGCCGGCCAGCACGTCGAGATCATCGATCCGCCGCCCTTCGCCGAACTCGGCGTTAAAGACGGCACGGCAGAAATCCTCGCCCCAATCGGCTGCAAGACCGACCAGCGCAATCCGCGACGCCTGCAGGCTCATCTGCGGAAACGGCTCGGGCCGGTGAAGCGGCAGGCCATGCATGGCGCAGACGCGCTCGAGATCGCGCCACATATAGCGGCCTTTGGTCGGATAGAGGTTGAACGGCGAGGTGTCCCAGCCATTCGCCTTGAAGATCGGTCCGAGCAGGAACGGCCGGAACCGCACATCGACGCCGGCTTCCTTGGCGAGCGGACCGATCCGGAGCGCGGCCGGATAGGAATAGGTTGACGCGAACTCAAACCAGAAATCGAGAACCGGTCGGGGCATCGTTGCAAATCCATCAATCCTGTTGGCGGTCGGCACGAGAGCATGATCCCGAAAAGTTGGAGACTTTTCGGACAAGATCATGCGACAAATGAAGAGAAAGAGAGTGCGATTGGTTCAACGGACAAAATCGCGCTCTGGACGCAGGCTGGATAGAGCATTCTCCAAGGAGCATGCGCAAGCCGCGGCGGTAAGGATGCGTGGTCCGGACGCACTGGCACGCGGTGCTCCTCGCCACGATTCCGCAAAATATGGGCGCCTCGGCATTTGTTGCCGAGTTCGCAGCAGACCTTGCCCCGATCGGGCGGCCGGACCATCGGATCTCGTTTCCAAGGCGATGAAAAACGACCGCTTTCACCGCGCTTTGCGTTGGCCTGCGGTTTGCACCGGATACGCCGACACCGACGCGAGATGGAGAGATTGCGGTGGATTCGATTGCTCCCGAGCCTGCAAGGCCTGGCCCCGCCTACCCCGCTGAGGCGTTGCGCCCGCGCGTGAGCGTGGACCCGCGCCGGATCGAGTTTGCCGATTTCATCGAGGATCAGGATCCGCCGTCCTCCACGCCGCGCACGCAGTCTGATCGCTCCCGTGAGTCAAATGAGGATTACCGCTCCAACCGCGAGGCGGAGCCCGCTCGGCACCGGCGCGAAGCGGCGGCGGAGCGTGAATCCAGGTCAAAGGCAACGGATGCAAGGGAACCGGAATCTCTGGACCGCGGGCGTGCGGAGGAAACCCGACCGGCCGACGATCAACGCGTTGAATCCGATAGCGACCTCGGCGCAACGGACGGCGCGCATGACGAGAATGCAGCAATGCCGGATGACGGCCCAGGGACAAACCAATCCTCGGCCGCTTCCAACCATTTGCCGGGCCACGACCCGTTCGCCGAAGCGCTAACGGGCGAATCAGGCCCCGCTCAAACTGCTGCTGCCGCCGCCGATCCCGAGGACCCAGACGGCCCGGACGTCGCGATCACCCTCACCGGCGGACAAAAAAGACGGGCAGGCGCCGCGGCGGCGCCGGCCGCCCCCGGCATGGAGCCGACCGCGACGACAGGCGAACCGGCGGGCGCGGCGGCAGCCAAGGCAGGCGAGCCGGACGCCGCGGCAGGCAAGCCGGCGGTCGATCTCTCGCCTGTTTCGAAGTCGGCTCTCACCACAAAGCCGGCGGGCGCAGCCGGTGAACTCGCCATTCCAGTCGCCGTCCTGTCCAAAGGAAAGGACGGCGTCACGTTGCCCTCGGGAGAGCCTGTGTCGGGAGACGAGGGACGGCCGCCGCAAACGCAGGGGGTCTCGCCTGCGGCCGACGCGGTCCCGCCCGAGCTCCAACCTCGCGCAGCCTATCCCTGGGCGACGATGGGCGCGGCGGCCGAAGGCCTTAACCGCCCCCACGCGCTCACTGGTGAAAAACTGCCGCAGCAAAACCAGCCCTCGGGTCTCGCCGCGGCCGAGCCGATGCTCCAAGAGTCCGCTCTTGCTCGCAACGAGAACCCGGCCGTTGCGGTCGCAGGCATGGCCACGCCGGTCGCGCGCGGCGCAAACTCAACGGCTTCTGCTGCAAGCGGAGCAAACACGCCGTCCGCTCCAGTACCTTTGGCAAGGCTCGGGGTCGAAATCGCAAGCCACGCCCAGGCCGGCCGGCAGCGCTTCGACATCCGCCTCGACCCGCCCGATCTCGGCCAGGTTCACGTGCGGCTCGATGTCGACCGCGATGGCCATGTGACGTCGCGGCTCGTGGTGGATCGGGCCGAGACGCTCGATCTCTTGCGCCGCGATGCGCCGCAACTCGAGCGCGCCCTGCAGGATGCCGGCCTCAAGACCGATTCGCAGACCATGCAGTTCCTGCTGCGCGACCAGGGCAACGGACAACAGAACGCACGACAGGATGCATCGGGCCGGCCAGAGCCGGCGCCCGGTACCGGCGAACGCAACGCGCAAGCCGAAGATGCCTCGACCAACTACAGCCGCAACCTCAGCCGCCTCGGCGGGCTCGATATCCGTGTCTGAAGCGCAAGAGCATGATTCCGAACCGCGTCTGAACCGACGAGGGCAGCCGAATGACGACCATCTACCCTGGACAGCAATCGAACATTGCCGCCGCCATCAACAACCAGGGGGGCACCTCCAACGCGGCCGCGAGCGCCGATGCGAGCACGACGGCTCTCGCCGAGAATTTCTCGACCTTCCTGCAGCTTCTGACCACTCAGTTGCAGAACCAAAGTCCGCTCGACCCGCTCGACACCAACCAGTTCACGGCCCAGCTTGTGCAATTCGCTCAAGTCGAGCAGCTCCTCAAGTCGAACCAGGAACTGGAGACATTGGTCTCGCTGCAGAGGAGCGCACAGCAGACCCAGGCGCTTGGTCTTGTCGGGGCGACCGTCGTCGTGGACGGCTCGATCGCAACGCTCAAAGACGGCGGCGCCAATTGGAATTTTGCCGTGAACAAACCGGCGAACGCTACCCTGACGATCACCAATGAGACCGGACAGACGGTCTATTCGGGAAGCTTCCCGCTCCAGGCCGGCACCCAATCATTCACCTGGGACGGGCGCGGCCAAAATGGAACGCAGTGGCCCGACGGTGTCTACAAGCTCGCCGTCACCGCCAATGACGCGTCCGGCCGACCGGTTGCCGTCAAGACCGAGGTCGAGGGGGTCATCGACTCCATCGATCTATCGCAGACGCCGCCCGTGCTCTCGATCGGGGGCGAAGAATTCACCATGGACAAAATCAAACGGGTGACCCGGCCTGCGGATCCAGATTGAGCGCATTGATCGCAGAGCAGATCCGGCCGGCGGCGAGGAGCGCGGCGCGGTCCGAATATATCAATGTTTCCCCTTTTTTTACGGGTGCTTAGGCAAATCTTAAATCGGCGGGCCTAAGGTCTCTCCGAGTTCGTCAGTAATTGTCGCGTGAGTTTCGTCCATGACCGAGCCCCACCGCCCGAGGGTGAAATACGTCATCGGGCCTGACGGCAGCCCCCTAACGATTGCCGACCTGCCGGCACCGGGCACGAAGCGTTGGGTGATTCGCCGCAAAGCCGAGGTCGTAGCGGCCGTCCGTGGCGGGCTTCTGTCGCTCGAAGAGGCCTGCAGCCGCTATACGCTGACCATCGAGGAGTTCCTCGCATGGCAGTCCTCGATCGACAAGCATGGCCTTGCCGGCCTGCGAACCACCCGGCTGCAGCAATATCGGCAGTAGTTGCAATGGCCTGACGCCGTGCCGCGGCGGCCATGCGCCGGGAACCGCGATGGTGAAGATTTTCGATTCGACCTGGAACAAAATCGTCGGCCCGGGATTAACATGATGTCGAACAGGTTACCCCCCAGCCCCCCAACCTGTTTCGGCGTCGCCGCCTGATTTGAAAATCAGGTTGCGCAAGGCCGCCCGTCCAGGCGGCCTTTTTCTTTTTCCGCTCGGCCAGAGCATGATCCCGAAAAGTTGGCAGACTTTTCGGACAAGATCATGCGACAAAATAAAGAGAAATGGAGCGCGATCGATTCAACCTGAATGG
>JANQIP010000063.1 GCA_028282095.1 Xanthobacteraceae bacterium
AGCGCGATTGTTTTAGGTTGATTCAATCGCGCTCTCTTTCTCTTTGTTTGGTCGCATGATCTTGTCCGAAAAGTCTGCCAACTTTTCGGGATCATGCTCTAGTTTCGGTGACTCAATCTGCGAGATCGTGAATTCGAACTGGGCAGCCAAGAACAAACGATGTCCAAACTCCACGGATTCTCCACGCTGTTCTGCGGCATGTTCGTGCTTCGTTGCGTCACTACCTGCCAGATGCCGACGCCGGAACCTCAACCTAAGTGATTGAATTCTATTGGGCGCAATGGTGGGCGCTGCAGGGATTGAACCTGCGACCTTTCCCGTGTGAAGGGAACGCTCTCCCGCTGAGCTAAGCGCCCGAACCCGGCCCGATCTCGGGCGTAAGCCGAGACCAGCGAACCGGGATTCGCAAGGGAGATACCGACCCCATTTTGGCCTACCCGGACAGCGTCTTCAACAACTGATTCCGCGTGCCTCAGCCTGCGGCGGGCCGTCAAAGGCTCAGCAGGTCGCCGCACATGCGTCCTTCGAGACGCGCGCGACCTAGTGTTTCCTTCTCTGACGGTCCGATCCCGGACCGTCAGCCCGGAACACCAGCCAATCCGATGCTCTGTGATGCGGCACCAACACAATGAGACGAGCCCAAGCGTTGGTGCCGCATCACTGGCTCCTCGGGATGAGAAATTCCAAAGAGTTAGCCTCACCATGGAGGAATCGCGCTCTGGTCCCGTCGTCCGCGCGAAAGCGGGGAACCAGATGCGCCGCCAAGGGGGATTCCCGCTTTCGCGGGAATGAACGGGACCTCGAGCATGATTCCGAAAAGGTCGGCAGGCTTTTCGGACAAGGTCGCGCGAGCAAACAAAAGATTGAAAGCCTGATCGGTTCAACCTGAAGCGATCGCGCTCTACCGGGAAATGAGCGGGGGGCTACACGACCGTGTTGAGAGAAGGTTTACGCTGATACTCGCTTTTTACCGTCGTCGCCGGTGGTACCGTCAATACTCCCTGATTTCTGCGGTCGGGTTAGCGTTTGATTGGAGGTCCGGCGGCCACAATCGCGGCTCCATTATCTTCGGTTGCGTCCGGGAGGGCCCGATGAAAATTGTGTCTTGTCTTGAGAAGATCGCTCAGCACTGGCGTGCATTCGGGCGGGCCGAGGACGGAAACATCGCTGTCATTTTCGCCCTGTCTCTGATCCCGCTGCTTGGATTGATCGGTGGGGCGATCGATTACAGCCGCGCCAGCGCCGTGCGCGCGGCGATGCAGACGGCGGCGGATGCAACGGCGCTTGCAGTCTCCAAGGAAGCTCCGGGTAAGACCGCGACACAGCTTCAGACCGACGCCAACAATTATTTCAATGCGGTTTTCGATCAAAGCGACGGCAATGGCATCAAAGTCGATGCCAAATTCACAAAGAATCCCGACCAAAAGGTCGTCATCGATGTTTCGGGCAATGTGAAGTCATATTTCATGAGGATTTGGCCGTTCAACATCACCGAGATTCCTGTGGGCGTGTCCTCGACAACGGTCTGGGGCAATTCGCGGCTGCGGATTGCACTGGCACTCGATAATACGGGGTCGATGGCAGATAAGAAGAAGATGGAGAAACTCAAGGAAGCAACGAACAAACTGATCGATCAGTTGGCGGCCGTGGCTGCGAACAGTGGCGACGTCTATGTCTCCGTCATCCCGTTCAGCGTCGACGTCAATGTCGGAAAGGACAATCGCTCTGCCAACTGGATTGATTGGACCGATTGGGAAGCGGAGAATGGGTCCTGTAGCAAATCGTCGTACAAGTCAAAAAGAAGATGTGAGCGGCGTGGCGGCACCTGGACGCCGGACAGCCGCAGCACCTGGAATGGCTGCGTCGCCGATCGTGACAAGAGTAATGACGTCTCCAACCTTGCTCCGGACCCCGAGAAGAAAAGCACTCTGTTTCCTGCCGATCAATACAACAGATGCCCCTCTGAGATGATAGCGCTGACAGATTTGGCGGCTGTGACTGTGGATCCGGAGGAAGAGACGAATGTCGACAAGCTCAAGGGCAGGGTCGGAAACATGTACCCGGCCGGCAATACCAACATCACCATCGGACTTGCCTGGGCATGGCAGTCGCTGGCCCAAACGGCGCCATTACACGCACCGCCGGAAGATTCGGAGTACGTTTACAGAAACATCATCATCTTGTTGACTGACGGCAAAAATACCGAGAACCGCTTCACGGGCAGAACAAGCAATATCGACGAGCGTACTGAAAAGGTCTGCAATGACATAAAGGCAGTGAAAGAAGGTGAAGCACTAGTCTACAGGATTTATGCGATTCGAGTCATTGACGGAAACGCCTCGCTGCTCAAGCAATGCGCAAGTGATCCCGACGAATACGACGACAAATACTACTACAATGTCGAAACCGCCGACGAAATCGAAGAAGCATTCATCGACATCGCCTCGAAACTATCGAAGCTGCGGTTGGCGGAGTAGATCGCACCCGCCATCTCGTCGATCGCACCCAATTACGCAAAAAGCCCGGCCGGTGCGGCTGGGCTTTTCCTCTGCCTGGTCGGACCGCGATACTAGAGTGCGATCCATTTAGATTGAATCGATCGCACTCTGTTTCTCTTTGTTTTGCTGCATGATCTTGTCCGAAAAGTCTGCAACTTTTCGGGATCATGCTCTAAGTTTCGGACCGCGGCCGGTCCTCTTCATTGTTTCGCGGTCTCGTCCCAAAAACCCGCCTGCTTTCGGGTCGTGCTTTAGCTGCTCGCCTGCGCGAAGGGAGGCGTCGGCATGTTGCCGACATAGGTCTCGAACGGCCGGTAGACTTCCTTGGCGACGTCGGCATAGAGCTCGCTTACGCGGTTCGACTCGGCGATGAACGACTCATAGGCGGTCTTGATGTAGTCCGACTGGACCTCCATCGCCGTCTCCATCGAGTCCGCGCCCAGCATCTTCTCAAGCGCCACGGTGCCTTGCTCGATCGATCGCTTGGAATAATCCGCCGCGCCGACGGCCAGCGCCTGCATGTTTTTCGAGATGACCTCTAACGACCTCATGGCCATATCCATGTTTTCTTTGTTGTATCTCGTCAGATCGTCGAGGGAATTGAACATGGGAATCTCCCAGGTGATGGGGGTTTCGACGCACACGAATTCGTGATCACCGTCGTGATCACCGTTCAGTTCCGTGCGCATGACCTAGCGTATATTGCAGCGCACAAAAAATCAAGCCAGGTTCCGCGGCGCACGCGTTTTTCGGAAATTCTGCTGTAAACTCAATAACTGATTAACCAATCTTTCCGTAATTTAACGTAGAAAAATGTCTCGGTGACGCCTGAATTCACTGATAACGAAACTGTGAGCCGCCGCCAAATGCTCGGACGCGACGGCCCAAAAAAAAGCACGGGGATGTCGGGCCAGCACGAGTCCGACCGATCGAGAGGGGACACAATGCTCCGGATATCTGGGAGTTCTCGGGGATTCCACAAGGTCATCGTAGGTTGTCTTACCGCCGCCATGGCGGTTGCGCTGACGCTCGAAGATGCCGATGCGCGTAAACGCAAGAAGAAGCGTAAGGCCTACAATCCGCCCTATGCCGCCATCGTGGTCGACGCGAATTCGGGCAGCGTGCTGCATTCACGCAAGGCCGACGCCAAGCGCCATCCGGCCTCGCTCACCAAGATCATGACGCTCTATCTGCTGTTCGAGCAGATGGAGGCCGGCAATATCAAGCCGAGCACCAAGCTCAAGGTTTCGGCCCGTGCCGCCAAGCAGTCGCCGACCAAGCTCGGCCTCAAGAAGGGACAAACCATTACGGCCGAGCAGGCGATCCGCGCTCTGGTCACCAAGTCGGCCAATGACGCGGCCGTGGTTGTCGCCGAGGCGATTGCCGGTACCGAGAGCGAATTCGCCGTGCTGATGACCCGCAAGGCGCGGGCGTTGGGCATGTCGAAAACGGTCTACAAGAATGCCTCGGGCCTGCCCAACAGGAAACAGATAACGACCGCGCGCGACCAGGCGCGGCTCGGCCGCGCGATCCAGGATCGCTTCCCGAAACAATACCGGTATTTCGCCACGCGCACTTTCAAGTACCGCGGCAAGAGGATGCGCAACCACAACCGCCTGCTCGGTTCGGTCAAGGGCGTTGACGGAATCAAGACCGGCTATATCCGCGCTTCCGGCTTCAATCTCACGACCTCGATGAAGCGCAACAAACGGCACATCGTCGCCGTTGTGATGGGCGGCAAATCGTCGGGCGCGCGCAATGCGCGCATGCGCAGCCTGCTCAAGAAATACATCTCCAAGGCCGCGGTGCGCCGCACCGCGCCGCTGATCGCCGAGAAGCCGGTGCCGGTCCAGGTCGCCTCCGCAGCCGCGATGCCCTATATGGGTCGTCCGGTCACCGCCGCCGCCCCAATGCCGGCAAAGCCGATCGGCAGCTCGACCACATTGACCTCGGCTCGCCGTACGCCCGCCACGGTCGATCCGATCAAGCCGATTGCCGTCAAGACCATCAAGGTGAAGCTCAACGGCGTTAAGACCGCGTCGTGGACGCCTCCGCTGGCCCATCTTCCGGTCGTGACCGTGACCCAACGGTCGGCTGCCTCGAGCCCCCCGCCTGTCGCCAACGCCGTCGTCACGGCGCGAACCGTCAAGCCGGCGGCCCCGCCAGCCAGGCCGACCCAAATGGTTGCAAGCGTGGCCCCTCCCGCTCCGGTCGCAGCGCCGGCGCCCAAACCGGTTCTCATCCAGACGGCCATGGCGCCCACGCCTGAACCGGCCCCCCGCAAGGTCGTGCGCAAAGGGTGGGTCATCCAGGTCGGCGCCTTCGATGCAGAGCGCCAGGCCAGGGACCGGCTGAGCGTTGCCCAGAGCAAGGCAAAACACCTGCTTGCCGACGCCGATGCCTTCACCGAAACGGTGGTGAAGAACAACCGGACCTTCTACCGTGCCCGGTTTGCCGGCTTTGTTGCGAAGAAGGAAGCGATCGCCGCCTGCAAATACCTCAAGCGCAGGGACTTCGCCTGCCTCACCTTGAAGAACTGAGGGATTAGGAAGCCCCCCTTGTCCCTTGTGTGCAGACGTCCCTCGGCGGTTTCGCCGGGGGACGCGCTTTTTTGGGGTAGCGGGTTACGGAAAACGGTTCGGTCTTACCGGCGGACACACAATGCGCTTTCCGAGTGATTGCTTCGGGCTCATCTTCACCTCTCCCCGCTTGCGGGGAGAGGTCGACGCGCGAAGCGCGGCGGGTGCGGGGCTAGCAGCCCGGGCGAAGACGAAGAAGCCCCTCATCCGGCTCGCGGCAAGAGCCGCTCGCCACCTTCTCCTCGCGAGCGGGGAGAAGGCAACGTGGCGCAGGCAAGCTTGCGCGCAGGCTTGCCTGCGTGCTCGCCGGGAGGGGTCCGCAGGACGGCCTCTGTCCCGGTTGAAATTAGCCCCCTCCCCAGCCCAAGTCGGGTGTTCCCGACTTGGGCCACTCTAAACGGAGCCGAACACGGGAACACCCGCGTTCGGCGCGGGGGAGGGAGTAAGCCTCTCAAGCCACAGCATGGTTCATCACCGCGCTAGAGCGCGATCCAGCTAGATTGAATCGATCGCGCTCTGTTTCTCTTTGTTTTGTCGCATGATCTTGTCCGAAAAGTCTGCCAACTTTTCGGGATCATGCGCTAATTGGCCGGAAATAGTGTAACGC
>JANQIP010000281.1 GCA_028282095.1 Xanthobacteraceae bacterium
TGCTCCACCTCGCTGGTGCCGATGCCGAAGGCGAGGGAGCCGAAGGCGCCGTGGGTCGAGGTGTGGGAGTCGCCGCAGACGATGGTCATGCCCGGCAGAGTGAAGCCCTGCTCGGGGCCGATGATATGGACGATGCCCTGCCGGATGTCGTTCATGTCGATATGCGGCACGCCGAAGTCCGCGGCATTCTTGGCCAGGGTCTCGACCTGGATGCGGCTTTCCTCTTCGGCGATGCCGGCGGTGCGGTCGCTGGTCGGGACGTTGTGATCGGGCACCGCCAGGGTCGACTCCGGCCGACGCACCTTGCGCCCGGCCAGGCGCAGGCCTTCGAAGGCTTGCGGGCTGGTCACCTCATGGACCAGGTGCCGGTCGATGTAGAGGACGCAGGTGCCGTCCTCCATGTCGTGCACCAGGTGGCTATCCCAGATCTTATCATACAGCGTGCGCGGCGCGGCCATTTCACGAACTTCCTTACGTGTATTCGAAGCGAACCTGGAAAATAACGCAGAGCGCCCGGGACGCAAGGTGAGCGCGGCGCATGGCTGGACGCCGGCTTTGCAACGGTTCAGCCCGCCCCACCTTCCCGCGCGAGCGCAGCGTCCGCCTCCACGACGGCATCGTTGAAGGTCCAGCGGGGAACCCTTCGCATAGGGTCGAGGCCGGCGAAGACGCCTGACGTGTCGGGTGCGTCCGGCGCATCCGCCCGCAGAGCCGCCTCGAACTCCGGGCCGAAGCCGCGAAAGCCGTCGGGCGCCAGCTCGCAGAGATGAATCTGGTTCCAGTCGATCTTCAGTTTCGGGTCGCGATAGAGCACCGCCGCCGTCTCCATGGCCCGGAAGGTTCCGAACCGGCCCGCCCGCACAAGCTTTGTGGCGGCGGGGCCGCAATAGTCCCGCATGACGTCCCGGTAGGCGTCGAGATGGGCCGGATGCACCTGGATGTACTCCAGCGACGCCTGCCGGTCCGGCCGATCGGCGGAGCCCTGCCAGTCGCGCGGCAGGACGAAGGACGAGGGGGTGGTCAGAAGTATCTCCGCGCGCAGCAGGCCCGTCCCGGCCGCCCGCGGCTCGTCCACCAGATCGCGGAGGGCATCCGCAGGAACCGCGTGGCGAAAGTAGCTCAGCTCGAGATGGCTCCAGACCGGCGCGTCGGCTGCGTTCCGAAAGACGGAACGGTGCCGATAGAGCGCCCGACCGAGGCAGGCTTCCCCGAAGCGGGCCCAGTTGCCGGCGGCGTCCTCGAGCGCGGCGTCCGCTCCAGGGTCCGGCACATCTATCGTCCGGGCGAGGACGACAAGGCGGTCGTCGGGCTCAATCCGGGCCAGAGGCGCGTGGAAAGCGGGATCGATGGTCTCAACCATTGGAGATCGCTCTAGGTCCAGTTCTCGGCCTGCAAGAATCCAAGATCGATCGAAAAAGGCTGTAGAATGCTTGGGTTCCGAACACGGTGTTCACCACGATATCGGTCCGAGAGCCTCGCACAGCACAACGATTGCAATGCCAAACTCGCTAAGAAGGAGGTCTGAATGTTCACCGAAGCGCGTTACCGGCAGTACATCCGTGACTTCAATTCAACCTTCGTCGGCGGCATGACGTTGGAAGATTTCTTCGACGCCTACTACGAACCCGATGCGACCTTCGAGTATGTGCCCCAGGCCCGCAAGAACATCAGGCGCGAAGAGGTGCTTGCCTTCTGGCACGGCGTGGGCGGGAAAATGCGGGAGGTCATCCTCGATCACACGCATTTCCTCGAAAACGAAACGACGGTCGCCTCCGAAGCGCCGATTGACTTCCTTTGTAAGGAAGACCTCGAGTGGAATGGTGTTCCCTACAAGGCCGGTACCAAGTTCCGCCTGATGATGTGCGCCTTCTACCACGTCAGCCCGAACGACAAATTCACCTACGCGCGCGTCTATTCAATCTACAACCCGGCCTACAAGCCTGAAAGCTAGGGCGTTGTCGGGCGGGATGCCGACAATTCTGTTTCTCGCCCGTCGTCTGCTCCGCCTGGCAAAGCTGCGCTACTTGGACTCTATGACGCGATGCATGCCGGAAGAGGTCGCCGCCGTCTCGCGAGGATGAATATCGGCGAATATCTCGATGATGTTGTTCTCCGGATCGGCGAAAAAGAGCGTTCGGTGTGGCCAATCCTGATCGGTGGGGGGCTCAATGACTTCGATGCCTTTGTCCATAAGCGTTGCATAGGCGACATCGACATCTGCAGGCGGGACCCGAAAACTGAGTTGGATTTTTGCCGATGTGTCCGGCGTTTTCGGTCCGTCGTATGACCGTCCTCTGGGCCGCAATCCCAAAAAGAGCGTTCCAACCCGGAAGCCGACCCACTGACCCTCTTCCTCATCCTCCACCTGGAAATCGAAGAGGTCCGTGTAGAAGCGCTTCATTCTTTCCAGATCATCGCAAAGCACGATGATGTAGTCGACGCTACGGATCGCGCCAAAACCGCTTCGTTCATTCATTTCACACCCTCAACCGAACAGTGATCGGTGAACTCTCCGTCATTGCTACATCAATAACCGGACGTTCGCTGCATGGCGGCAAATGCTGCGCGCTTGCATGTTGTCCACATAACAAAAGGCCCGCCGGAAAGGCAGGCCTCAACGTTAGAGTTCCGATGCTCCAGCCGCTTATTCGGCTGCGCCCTCGGGCGCCGCTTCGGGGGCAGCCTCGGCGGGTGCCGCTTTCGCGGCGTCCTTGGCGGCCTTGCTGGCGGCTTTCTTGGCGGCCTGGGCGGCGACCCGCTCGTTCTGCGAGATCTTGCCGGCGTAGCCTGTGGTCTTCTCGGCGATACGCGCCGCCTTACCGGTGCGGCCGCGCAGGTAGTAGAGCTTGGCCCGCCGGACGTCGCCGCGGCGCACCACCTGGATGGAGTCGATGCGCGGGCTGTAGAGCGGGAAGACGCGCTCGACACCTTCGCCGTAGGAGATCTTGCGGACCGTGAAGGAGGAGTTGATGCCGCGGTTCTTGCGCG